>JADLFO010000353.1 GCA_020845455.1 Caldilineaceae bacterium | reverse complement strand
GGTCGTCGTCCGGCGGGCTGTCGTCGAAGAGGATGGCATGTACAAACTTGGGGCCATGTACGCCCAGCGTCAAGGCCATCTCAATGTCCGCCGACTTGCTCGGCCCGCTGATCAGCGTCAGGTTGGCGCGGCTGTGGAACAGGTCGGCCAGCGCGCCTGCGGCTCGCTGCTCCGCCAGCCATTCCTCCATCGTACGGTAGAGCCGGCTGAAGGGAATCAGGGCGATATGACGAAAGGGCAGCAGGCTGGTCGAGCGGCTGGTTCCCTTGCCGGAGATGACCAGCATCGAGCCGGTGCTCGCCATAGCGGCCTCCACGCCCGTGACGCCATAGCGGATGTGGCGCACCTGGTCGCGCTGCTCCCCCGTGCGCAGTTCGGCGGGCGCGACCAGCGTTAGCCCCAGGTCTGCAAGCGCCGAGTCGACCCCGGCGATGGGCAGCAGTTCGGGGTCCCAAGCCAAAACGCTCTGCTCCTGGCCGGTGGTGACGACGGCCCCCTTGCGCTCCTTCCGGTCCTGGTCGATCCACGCCATCAGACGGCTGACCAGCGCCAAGCGCGCCTCGGCCTCGGTCTCGCAGATCTCATAGCTGCCGTGGAGCGCTTCCAGTTCTTCGCCAAAGCGCTGCGCCAGTTCCTCATAACCGCCCGGCGCATCGGTGACCACCATGCGCGTCGCATGTGTCAACGGCTCAGTCTGCGGCGGCGGAAAGCGCAAATCCGGACGGGAGAGGATCGTGCGCATCCGTTTGAGAATTGCCTCGCGTGCGTCGCTCATCTCTAGACCACCTTGCGCCGGCGCAGCCGCTCGGCCCACTGTTGGCGGAAGCTCTTTTTGGCAAACGGCGGAAAGTCGCGGCTGTTGGTCCAACCCGAAAGCGGCGGCGGCAGGGTCTTGACCGCCCCGCCTGACAGTCTCGCCAGCATGTTCGACCCCAGGCTGCCCGCTTTGCCTGCGGCCTCATAGCGCGCCCGGCTCTGCATGGCATAGACAAAGCCCTTGATCGCCTGATGCTCTACCCAAGGGGACTCGCCCTCCTGCACATAGTCGGCGCGCAGGTCGAGCAGAAGCCGGGGCAGGTCGATCTTGACCGGACAGGCATCGCGGCACGCACCGCACAGCGTGCTGGCGTGGGGCAGCTTTTCGGGGTTGGTGACATGCGCGGGCAGCAGCGGGGAGATCACCGCGCCGATCGGGCCGCTGTAGGTGCTGCCATAGGCGTGCCCGCCGATCTCGCGATAGACCGGGCAGACATTGAGGCACGCGCCGCAGCGGATGCACATCAGCGCCTCGCCATAATCGCGCGCCAGCATGTCCAGCCGCCCGTTGTCCATGATCACCACATGGAACTCGTCCGGCCCTTCGGCATCGCCCGGCTTGCGCGGGCCGCTGGTCATCGACAGATAGACGCTGCACTGCTGGCCGGTAGAACTGCGCGTCAGCGCCTGGAATTGAAGAAAGGCATCTTCAACCGTGGGCACCATCTTTTCGAGGCCCATGACGGCGACATAGACGCGCGGCATGGTCGACGTCATGCGCCCGTTGCCCTCGTTGGTCACAATACAGACGGTGCCGGTCTCGGCAATGGCAAAGTTACAGCCGCTGATGCCCATGTCGGCGGTCAGAAATTCCTGGCGCAGCCGGCCGCGCGCCACGCTGCACATCATCTCCGGGTCAAAGGTGGGCGGCATGTCGAGCTTTTCTTGAAAGAGCGCGCTGATATCCTCCAGCCGTTTATGCACCACCGGCGCGACAATGTGGCTGGGCGGCTCCCCGGCAAGCTGGATAATGTATTCGCCCAGGTCGGTCTCCACCGGCACAATGCCTGCCTCTTCCAACGTGTGGTTGAGATGCACTTCTTCGGTTGCCATCGACTTGGCCTTGACGACCTTCTGCACATTGGCGCGGCGTGCGATCTGGAGCACGATCTGATTGACTTCGGCAGCGTCGCGCGCCCAATGCACCGTGCCGCCGTTGGCGGTGATGTTGTCCTCGAACTGCTCCAGCAGGTCGGGCAGCCGGCGCAGCGCATCCTCTTTCATCTGGCGCGTCTGGTCGCGCAGCCGCTGGCCGTCCACGGCGCGCAGCGCGGCCACGCGCTGGTTGCTTAGGCGGATCGTCGAGCGGCTGAGGGCGGTTCGCAGATGCGGATTGTTGAGCGCATTGCGCACGCGCGTATCATAGGGCGCGTATAGGTCAATGGGTGAGGTAGCCATGAGTGTGTGATCTCCAGGCGATGTCCTGACGGCGCAGGGTCAGCGGACGTCTTGCCAGCGCCGGGGTTGGCCGGCCGCATCGGGTGAGGGTGCGGGCGGCGCGGCGGCGACGTCGACCTGGTTGTTGAGGATCTCGGCGATGTGGACGGCGCGGCAGCGCTGTCCCTGGCGGCTGAGGAGGCCGTTGATATGGGTCATGCAACTGACATCGCACATCGCCACCACATCGGCCCCGCTCTGGGCCAGGTTCAGACACTTGCGTTGGCCCATGGCGGTGCTGATACCGGCATTTTTGACGGCGAACAGCCCGCCGAAGCCGCAGCATTCCTCAGCGCCGGCCAGTTCGATCAGCTCTGCGCCTTCCACATTGGCCAAGAGGGCGCGCGGCTGGCGGTCGATGCCCAGCTCGCGCAAGAGGTGACAGCAGGCATGATAGGTCAGTTTGCCTGCAAACTGGCTGCCCGTGCGCGTGACTTCCAGGACATCAACCAGGAATTCGGTCAGTTCGAAGGTGACCGCAGCCAGCGCCTCGGCGCGGGCGCGATCGGCGGCGAAGACGGGGTCCTCGAAAAGCACGGGATAGAAGTGGCTGGTCATGGTAGTACAGCTTCCGCTGGGCGCGACGATGGCGTCGACCACCCCTTGTTTGACCAGCGGCTCGAAGATATCCAGAAAGCGGCGCGCCAATACGCGCGCTTCTTCGCGATAGCCGGCGTTGAAAGCCGGCTGGCCGCAGCAGGTTTGCTCATCGGGGAAGACAACTTCGAGGCCGAGCCGTTCCAGCAGTTCCACCGTGGACATGCCTACCTCCGGGTAGATCATATCCACCATACAGGTGACAAAGAGCGCCACCTTGCGCGGCGGCGTCTCAAATTGTTTGCGTTGGATCATGATTGTGGATCGTTTGCCTATCGATAGGGTCAATTACCAGTTCGAGATGAACGGTGAGCGTATTATCGCACGTCGTTCCCGATGCGTCTAATGCGGGGGTAGGCTCGCCGCCATCGCCCCAAACGTGTTTCGCTTCACGCATAGAAGCCCACGCGAACAGATGTTCGATCTGGGGCGGTGAAATTTGACAAACATTCACCGCATTGATTACAATAAAGCCGGTCCTGGGTAAGCTGGTCCACGCTCTGCGCAGCCGTCTGAGCATCGAGGGGGCTGACCCGGCTAACAATCCTGTTTGTATGCCTGTACGTTT
>JADLFO010000352.1 GCA_020845455.1 Caldilineaceae bacterium | reverse complement strand
GCCCTCATAACTGCCCAGGTAGCTCTCCCACGCCATTGCCTCTGCCACGGTTCCTCCTTCCTGCGCCTACCCACAACCTGATCCGCCCTTATTCTACCTCCATCTCTTTATGTCCGGATGTCAAAAATTCACGGTTGACAGCTGCGTCGGCTTATTGTATGCTGTATACACCAAATTGTATACAGCATACAAAACATGTCTGGTATGAGCAAATCCTGCCGCGGTCCCCAACGGCGGCGCTTCAAAGACCGTCAGCCGATTAGATCTTTTCTGGGCCGCAGCTTCACCTTCCTGACTCAGGCCAGCTGGGCTTACCACCTCTCATCCCAAGGAGTGCAACGTGAGTGTAGTCGAAGACCGTGTCCTTGCCGAGCAGGTCAATGACCTCATTTTGGCTTGGCTGCAGAATTCGCGCTTTAAGCCAGGGGATCGGCTCAAAGAGGAGGAACTAGCCGAGGAACTGAGGGTCAGCCGCACACCTGTCCGGGAAGCGTTCAAAACCCTCGCCGCGCATGGTTTTATCACCAAAGTCGCGCGCAAAGGAGTTTTGGTGAGCGAGATCAATCCCCGCGAGCTCCAAGAGGTGATGGACCTGCGCTATCTCTTGGAGATGCACGCGGCCGAACGCGGGGTCGAGCGCATTACCGACGCAGAGATCGGCGCCATGCGCAGCTTGGTTGAGCAGTGTGATGCGTTGGTCACGGCCCAGGACGTACAAGCCTACATCCAATATGTCAAACAGGACTGCGACCTGCACCGCTTGATCATCTTGGCAGCAAGAAACCGGCTCCTTGCCGAGATCTACGAACGGTTGGCCGTGTTTCTCCAGATCGCACGCGTACGCTTGTCGCAGACTGGGCCCGATATGACGCGCGGCCACGAGGAACACCGCCGCATCGTCGCCGCCTATGCGCAAAGAGACAAGGATCAACTGTTGGAGCTGCTCGGGAATCATCTGAACCGATCCAGAAAGGAGATCCTGCAAGTTGTCGCCAGCATGGGCAGCTGATCGCCCCTAACCCCCGGCTCATTATGTCGGGCACGGTCACCGTTGGTCTCTGCCAGCCCTAGATCGCTCGTTTTGTAAAGGAGGTGCCTATCGGTTTGCCCGTTTCGCTTCCGGGCCTGCCTGTGAGCCCCGGTCGTGGCTAGACCGCATGCCATATGCGTTGACACGGCTCTTGGCCCATCGTCCATACGTATCGATGCCGTTCTTGTCATCTCCGCTTCTCAAACATCCGCGTGTGCTCAATCCGCTCAAGAGGAAGGAGAGGAAAGGTGCAAATCAGCAAGGTAAAGCTCGGCTTTGCGGCAGTGGCTATTTCGAGCGCGCTGCTGCTGTCGTGCCAGCCGCAAGCGGTCGCGCCGGCGGCTCAAGCGCCCGCCCAGACGCCGGTCGTGGTTGAACTCCCCAGCGGGGTTTCGAAGGATCAACTGCGTCAGTTGACTGGCAAGATCACGGTGGCCGTCGAGGGCGTCTTGCCGGTACCAGGGATGCCGCTCACCAAGCGGCAGGAGGCCTGGCAGACTTTGCTGGCGCAATACAAACAACTGCAGCCCAATGTCGAGGTGACGCTTGAGGGCTTGCCCGAAGGGCAGAGCGGCGAAGTGTGGTGTGAGGCGCGGCGGGTGGCACAGAATATGCCGGACATCAGCATGGTCGGGGAGTGCAACTACTTTGCCCCGACCGAAGCGGAAATCCAGTCCAGCGCCGTTATCGCCACGGATTTCAAGCCCTATGAAGACGAGGTCAACCCCTATTCGGGCAGCCCCTGGCGGGATGACTGGATGAATGACTTTGTGCGGCTGGGGCGCTGCCAGGCCTTTGGCGCCTTGGACATGTGGACCTGCCAGACGGTGGAATATGGCCAAGCCGCGATCTTCGTCAACGAGGACATCCTGAAGGAGTTTGGCTATGGCCCCGGCGAATTCCCCAAGACCCACACCGAACTGTGGGAACTGTCGCGCAAGATCAACGAGGATGGGCGGTACATCGCCTGGGATGAGGCCTCCAACAACGGCGGCGAGTATCTCAAGAGTATCGCATCCAACCTCGTAGTGCCCGAGCTCGAGGCCGCCGGCTGGAAATGCTGTGACATGCGCACGGTCTCCTTGGTGTTTGCAGACCTGAATTATGCAAAGGAGTTCTGCAACAAAGATTGGTGGTCGAGCGAAAGCCCGCGCTTACAGGAGGCATTGCAGCAAACCAAACTGTATATCGATGCGGCGGGCGGCCTGAGTTACTTCGACCCGGCGCGTGACCTCACCGGCACCGAATGGTTGGCCGGGCGTGCCGCCATGCGCTTTGACAGCAGCGGGTTCTTTGGGCGCATCGCCCAGGCCCAGACCGACGGAACCCTGTTTGTCAAGTCATACCGTCTGCAGAGCTGGCCCAAGTTTACCCAAGACGACCTCATCAACAAGGACCTGGAGATCTACTTCGACGGGGTACGCTACATGCGGGGCGGCGGGTCCGGAGATGTCTTTGCGCCGATCCCTGCAGTACGCGCCTCCGGCGAAGACAAGAACGTTGACCTCATGGTGCGCGACTTTTTGCAGTTCTTGAGCTCACCGGTCGGACAGCAGCGCATCCTGGCCGAAGGCGGGATCCCGGTCAACCCGGTGGCGGTCAAGCAGCTCGCCCCAGAAAAGCAGGTCGTCTTTGATCTGCTCGCCCCAGTGTACCAGGGTGCAGCTCAGCCCCCAGGGAACTTTACCTGGAAGCCCCATTACAGCGCCGACAGCGAGTTTAGCTGGATGGCCTTTCTGCGCGGGGAGCTGGACCTGAAGACCGCGACCCTGAAGAGCGACGAGAACACAACGCGTGAACTTGTGAAGCGGATCGTCGACGAGATCGACCGCTTCGGTGCGGAGAATTTCCCGCCTGAATGTGAAGCATGGCGGTAGCCGCAGAGCGCCCCGCGCGGACTTGACGGCAGAGGCACGGACAAGGCTGTCATCGCCTAGGCCTTGTCCGTGCCTTACCTCGGCCGTGGCGCACACGCTGAATTGCAGCAAGCCGGACGATGCATGGCTCAAGCGGGCATTATGTGCCGTTCAACAAACTCCCTAGATGGCGACGAGAGGAAGAAGCCATGGAGGACCTCATTATACCCGCCGAACCGGTCAAAACGGCGTTGATCGGGGCGGGCACCCGGGCCCAAAGCTTGTACGTTCCTCTGCTCAGTTCCCTAAAGCCGTGGATCGAGATCACCGCGATCTGTGATCCCGTGCGCCAACGTGCCGAGCAGATGGCGCAGCGGTTCGGCGTCCCCGCCTTTAGCGATGTGCACGCGCTTGTCCATGCCCGGCCGATGGAGGCGGCTCTGGTGGTCACGCCGCCAGCATCCCACTACCCGATCGGCGCGTACCTTGCCGCGCACGGCATCCATAACCTCCTGGAGACCCCCTGGTGCAACCTGCTCGCCCAGGCGCGCGACCTCGCCGCCACGGCACGGGCAAACCAGGTCATCGCGCACGTGGCGGAGAACCACTTTCGCTTTCCACTCGACCGGATCGTGTGTGCGTTGAACGCGACCGGGTGGATTGGCCCGATCCGGCGTGTGGTCAGTTACTGCGGCTCCGTCGGCTACCACAACAACGGCCGTTGGCTGAAATTCGCCGGCAGCCATCCCACGTCGGTGCAGTCGATCAGCCACACGATGCCCACCGCGCCGTACTACTACACGCCCGAACGGCTCAACCAGTCCGAAACCTATGTCGCTAAGTTCTACCACTTCCCCGGCGACCTGCTGATCGTGGACCAGGCCGCCAATATCAAGAGCTTGCTTGGGCGGCAGCCCCGTCCCGGCTACACAGAATGGCATGGGGGCCGGGGTGCCATCGTCTATCGAGGGCTGCGCGAGGAGCCGCGGGAAGAGGGTGAGGTACGCTACTGCAGCGATGCAGCCCTCGCCCACGGCCATGGCCTGCACGACCAGGTGTTCCCGATTGTCAACGAGTTTCAAGACAGAGTATGGCTGCAGACCTATGTCGACCTGCCAGCGGGCCGGGTCGAGTATGTGAATCCGTTCCGCCCCCACGAACCCGGCCGGCCCGACGAACCGTGGATGCAGGTGACGATGGAGTACGGGGTGGATGCATCGATCATGGACACCTTGGTGGATTTCGCTCTGGCGGTCCGCGGCCTGCGGGCAAGCGAGTTTGACGAACAAGACGCCATGATGTCACTGATGATGGAACTGGGCGCCCGCGAGTCTGCGCGCGACGGCGGCAAGGCGGTCAGCCTCCCGCTGGTAGGCGAACTGGAAGTGGACACGCTCATCCGCAACCAGCTCAAGCAGCAGGTCGGTGCGGATCCGTTGGACGTAGATGCGATGCTGGCGATCGCCTATCCGAAAGTCTAGCGGCTGCTGCCTGGGCGCGCATCCCAGGCCGAGAATCACTTACATGAAAGGGACTGCCGGGATGAGGAAAGATCCAGCCGTTGTCGACTTTGTGCGCGTGGCGCTCAATGAGCGCGCCACCTGGGCTGTAGTTGAGGGCGAGCAGGTCTACGCCATCAGCGGGACACCCTATACCCACTGGGATCGTGCGGGCGAAATGGGGCCTGTCAACGAGGTGTTCTTGCTCGCGCCGGCGACGCCCAGCAAAATCGTCTGCGTGGGGCGCAACTACGCAGCCCACGCGGCCGAGTCAGGGAATGTCGTGCCGGCGGAACCAATCTTGTTCCTAAAACCGCCGAGCAGCTTGATTGGACCCGGCGCAGCCATTGTCTTGCCGGCTGATGTTGGCCGGGTCGACCATGAAGCGGAGTTGGCCCTCATCATCGGGCGGCGCTGTCGCCATGTGACGGCCCAAGCCGCCTGGCAATATGTGCTGGGCATTACGTGCGCCAATGATGTCTCTGCACGCGACATCCAGCGTCGGGACGGCCAGTGGATGCGCGGCAAGGGGTTCGATAGCTTTTGCCCGCTCGGGCCCTGGATGCGGACGGGGCTGGCGGAGACGGATATCGCGGATCTGGCGATCCGGTGCCGGGTGAACGGCGAGGTCCGCCAATCGGCGCGCACCCGCGAGATGGCCGTTTCGCCTGCCCAGCTGATCGCCTTCACATCAGGTGTCATGACCCTGGAGCCAGGCGATGTCATCATGACCGGTACGCCGGCCGGCATCAGCCGCCTCTACGCCGGAGACGTCGTCGAGGTCGAAATCGAGGGTCTGGGCGTGCTGCGCAATCCGGTGAGCGGGTGAGCGCGCGGCAGACAGAAAGGGAAGGGAGTACAAGCCGGTGGAGAAGTCGCTGTTTGTACCGAGAGTCGAACGTGGGCGGAGCATCTTCCGTCCCCAGGCGCGCCGCTCGGTATGGGCCGAGATGCGGCGGAAATGGTATCTCTACGCGATGCTCCTCCCCAGCTTGGGCCTGCTGGTGTTGTTCAGCTACTACCCCGCGGCCCTGGCGATGATCGAGTCGTTTTACGATTGGAAGCCGGGGATCAGCAACACATTTGTGGGTCTCTACAACTACCAACGTGTGCTGACGGACAAGGTCTTCTGGATCTCCTGGCGCAACATCCTCTATGTGGCGCTCTGGCAGTTCAGCATTCCCTTTGTCATCCCCATCCTCGTCGCCGAGGCGATTTTTAACCTGAAAAGCACGCGCGCCCAGGGGGTCTACCGGGTAGCCATCCTGATCCCTGCCTTGGTGCCATCCATCGTCACGCTCATGCTTTGGAAGTGGCTCTATTCTTCGCCGCGCGGCGGCATCAACCTTTTGCTTGACGCCGTAGGCCTGCATGACTATGTCAGGCCTTGGCTGGGCATTCCGCAGACTGCCCTGGCCGCCCTCCTGTTTATGAGCTTTCCCTGGATCACGGGCACGACCCCTTTGATCTATCTGGCGGGGTTGCTCAACATGACACCAGAGGTGCTCGACGCCGCCAAGATCGACGGCTGCTCTACCTGGCGCAGAATTGTGAGCATCGATCTGCCCCACCTGATGGGGCAGGTGCGGCTCTTTCTGATCTTCGGAGTGGTAGGTCTGCTCCAAGATTTTGGGCGCTTCCTCGCCCTGACCGGTGGAGGGCCAGGTACTACGACGATGGTCCCAGGTCTGTATCTGTACAAGAAGGCCTTTGGCCTGGATCGCTTCGAACGCGCGTACACTCGGCTGGGGGATGCCAATGCCGTGGGCGTGATTCTATTCTTTGCGATCCTCCTGTTGACCTATCTCGCCTATCGGTATGCGCGTGTCTCCGGCAGCGAATACGAATAACGTAGATAAGTGTGGCTTGAGAGGGAACCGCTAATGGATGCGACGGCTCGTCTTGGCAGGGCAGAGCAGGGGCAACAAAAACAGAAGCCGCCTGTATGGCTCAGCAATCTATGGCAGGATCGAGGCACTCACATCGTCTTTCTCCTCGGATTGGCGATCGCCTTTATCCCACTTTGGTTCATGATGACGATCTCGGTCAAGAGCATGGGCCAGTTTATGGTAAAACCGTTGGGCGTAACCTATCCGCTTGCGATGGACAACTATGTCATCGCCTGGAACGTCCTCAAGCGTTCGCTGCTCAACTCGTTCGTGATGACGCTGGTCGTCGTAGTCATCTCGATTGGGATCTCGGCCCTTTCGGCCTATGTGTTCGCCCTCTTTCAGTTCCCTGGGCGTAACTTGTTGTTCTGGTCTTTTCTCTCGGTGTTGTTCATCCCGGGTATCCTCACCTTTGCTACCCGCTATCAAGTGGTCGAGGCGTTGGGCATGGTGGATACGTACGCGGTGCAGGTGCTGCCTTATGTCGCGATCTCGCAGATCTTCCAAATTGTCGTGTTGCGCTCCTTCTTCGCTGGCCTGCCGCTCGAGGTGATCGAGTCGGCGCAGGTCGACGGCGCCGGCGTCTGGCGCGTCTTTTTACAGATTGTGCTGCCGATGTCACGCCCGATTCTGGCGACGTTGGCAGTGATGCGGGCGATGGGGTTCTGGGATGAGTGGCTGTGGCCTATGGTCACGGTCTTTAAGTGGGAGCTACGCCCGATGGCGCTCCAGATCTTCTATCTGACCAGTGACATCGGTCCGCATGTGGGCCGCCAAATGGCCGGCTACGTGCTGGCGAGCATCCCGCTCCTCGTTTTGTTCACGGTGGCGAGCAAGCAGTTTGTCAAGGGACTCACGTCCGGCGCCATCAAGATGTAGCAATCGTAACCGCAATTCATCCATGCATTAGATACGCAGCAGGGTGTTAGGAGGCATAGCGTGGGTAGCGCGCAGCACTGTGAGCTAGAGCTGACGATCCAGGCAGGACCCATGGAGCGGGTCAATCCGGTGATAGATGTACCGGCCTTCGATCTCAATACTCGTCTGTGGCACGCTGGCATCACGGGGCAGTTTGACCCCTTCAGCCTGTGTGCGCGCGACGCACAGTCGGGTGACTTCCTGCCGGTTCAGGTGGAAGGTGATCGGTTGAGTCTCATCGCGGGTGGAACGATCCCTGCGGGCGGAACACGTCCGATCCGCTTGACATTTGCCGTGCTCGCCCCGGGAACCCGCCCGGCGCCGCCAAGCAAGAACGACTTTACCGACCGGGTCGTCGTCACCGATCTGGGGCGGGCGGTCCTATTTGCCAAGAACCAGCGCGAGCTGTGTCGGTACAACTACCGGGACCCGTGGAAGCCCTATTTCTACCCGATCTGCGGCCCCGGTGGCAGTGTGGTCCGTGACCGGACCCACGATGGCGAAGGACATCACTTCCACCACGGACTTTGGGCTGCCTATGGCTCGATGGACAAGAACAGTGTCAATCTCTGGTGTGAAGACGAACGGATCCTGCCGCGACGCGGGCCTGCGGGACGGATCACCCACAAGAGCTTTGAGCGCTTCACCTTTGGCTGGGTCTACGGGTTGATCCAGGAGCGGCTGATCTATCGGAAGCCGGACGGCACACCCTTTGCGCGTGAAACGCGCGTCTTGCGCGTCTATGCGCCTACCGAGACGACCCAGATGATTGACTGGCTCATGCGCGTCGAGGAGCCCCAGGACCAGGGCAGCCGGGGGGTCGTGTTCGCGTGCCGGGTGGCCCCATCCATGCGCATGGTGGACGCCACGGCGGGCTGGGCCAAGCCCTCTCCCGTGACCCGACCGATGGAGAACCCAGGCAAGATCGAGGACGGGGGCGAGGAGCCGTGGGTCGACTTTTCGGGCCCTGTGGGTGCTGACTGGAACGGCATTGCCCTCTTCGATCACCCTGCCAATCCGGGGTATCCATTTAAGGCGCACGCCCAGGGATACGGGCCCATGAGCATCTGGCGGGAGTATCCGCAGGATGATGACCACCGCGGGGGCGCCGTCATCCTGCGCTATCGCGCCTATATCCACAAGGGCGACGCCGCCGAGGGCCGGGTACAGCAGGCTTGGCATGACTATGCCCACCCCTGTCTTGTGGTGCTCGGCGAGGTGAAGTCCGGGCCTGTATAGAAGGAGGCCGATCATGATCTCCGGCCATACGTTGGCCCACTGGCTGAGCTGTCTCGTCCAGATCCCGAGCGTTACGCCCGATCAGGCAGGACCTCGGGCCGGTCTTCCCGGCGAGGCCCGTTTGGCGACCGCGGTCGCCGGCTGGTTTCAAGCGTTCGGCGGGACGGTGTACCAGGAGGAGGTGCTGCCCGATCGGCCGAATGTGTATGGCCTCTGGCCCGGCCGGGAGGATCGGTGGTTCGGCATCGATGTGCATTTGGACACGGTCGGCGTGGAACAGATGATCAGCGATCCATTCGATGGCCGTATCGCCCACGGCCGGGTCTATGGCCGGGGTGCGGTCGACACCAAAGCGACCCTGGCGGTAGTCTTGGCCTTGCTCGAGGCGGCCCATCAAGGGCAGCAAAGGCCACGCGCCAATCTGTTAGTGGCGGCTACAATCGACGAGGAGACCGGCGCCCGGGGGGCGCCGGCGGCAGCTGCCTGGATGCGCAACCGGCGGATCCAGCTAGACCAGATGATCGTGGCCGAGCCTACCCTGTGCGCGCCCGTCTATGGCAATCGGGGCAATTGCCGTCTCGAATTCCAGGTGCATGGCCGGGCGGCCCACACCTCTCAGCCCCAGCTCGGTCAAAACGCGGTCACGACGGCCGCCCGAGTGGTGGTGGCACTGGACGAGGAACATCGCCGCCTGCAATCTGAAGAAACCATCCCGGAGAGTGCCTTGGGCCGGCCGACGCTCACGGTCTCTTGGATCCATGGGGGAAACGGGATCAATGTGGTGCCGGACCTGTGCCGGTTTGCCGTCGACCGCCGCATTGTAGCCGGCGAACAAACCGGTGACGTCTCCAGGGCGCTCCGGGAGCTTGCCCAGGCGGCTTCGTCGCTACCCCTGTCGGTGACCGTGCTGCGTGAGACCGCAGCCGCCCTCCAGCCGCCTGACGTAGAGCTGGTCCAGCAGTTCGCCCGCTGGTCAGGCGAAGCGCCGACCGTCGTGCACTACGGCACCAATGCCTGGGCCTACGGTGAAGTAGCCCGGGAGTGGGTGGTGCTGGGGCCGGGCTCGATCGAACAGGCCCATGGCCCAGAGGAGTGGGTCACGTTCGCCGAATTGGAAAAACTCGCCCGTATCTATACCGAGTGGTGGGGAATGAGCTGATCGGTAACAGATACGCGGCCGCGATAGCGTGTTGGTGAAGCAAGCATTATTCCATCTGCCCGGTCGGGGCTGGGCATTGGACAATTAGCGCCTCAAGGTCTCGCAGGGGACCAGTCATGCCCGCATCACGCTGGAGCGTTCTGTCTAAGCAGCGCCAAGATGACCAGTTGCGCCCGTATTGCCGGGTGTGTGTGGCTAATAAGCCCTTAGCGCCCAACTCGTCGCCTTTGTTGATCCAGAGCAGGTGGTCACCAAGCCGTATGCCGTGGACGAGCCGGCGGCATATAAAACCTGAGTGCAGACCAACCCTTTGCTGGTCTGTGCCGGCACCGAGACGTCAAACCTGCCCGGGCAGTTGAGCGCCTTCCGTGACCAACCCGTCCGATAATTCGAATGGGGGAACGGTGATCGCCGTCGGACCAGAGCTACACGAGCCGCATGTCGGCCAACGGATTGTGCGCATGGGCCGCTACGGCAGCCATCTCAAGCACAATCTCAATTCAGACTGGCCCGGAGTATTGGCAGGCAGTATCCGATGCCTTGGACTCGCCCGCCGCCAGCTTTGCTGTCCTGGGTAGCGTCGCCTTGTATGACGTGCGCAAAGTCGCGTTGCAGATAAACGGGGCGGTCAGCTGATCACCCAGTTTGCCTACTGGTCCAGCTGCCAACCGGTGATCATGCTCGACCTCTGCGGCGGGCGGCTGGAATTTGTCCGCCGCTCGGGCGCCGACCTCGCACTCAACCCGAAGATAACGGATGCGGTCGCGGTGGTGCGCGATGTCGCTAGCGTCCACGGCGTGGACGCCGTCTTCCACGACGGAGGAAATTGGCTGTGCGACCAATCGACATTGCACGCAAGCTCGACGTCAGTGCCGCTGCATTAAGAAATTACGAAGATTGCGGCATGATCCCGAAAGTAGCGCGTAGCGCCTCTGGGCATAGAGTCTACACCGAAGAGCATTTTGCCTATTTTGTTTGCATCCGAGAAATGTTAGTGGGCTTCACGCTGACGCATACGGTAAAAATCTTAAGAGAGGTGATGGCACGAAAGATAGATTCCGCTCTATGGCTAGTAAACGATGCCCAAGCAGAATTACATCAGCAAAGGATCATCTTCAATAACATCTCATGGAAACTCCTGCATAGGGTTGGAACGCCAATCGACGTAAAGCTGGCAGCGCTGACGATAAACGATGTCAGCCGTGAAACAGGGATACCGGTGGCAACGATTCGCCATTGGGACAGGGTTGGTCTTCTATCGGCACATCGCTGTGGTGGGAATAGCTATCGAATGTATACCGCAGAGCATATCAGACAAGCTCTGACCATCTATGCACTAAAGCTCTCCTTGTGCGCCACTGGTGAAAAACATTGCATTGACAATATCAAAGAGGGCATCCAACAATTTGATTATGATGACCAAAGCAAGATCCATGAAATGACAAAAGGCATTGAACAGTATCTGGATCAGACAAACAGAGACCAAATTAAAGGTATATCTGCACTTTACCGCTTGTGTGTTCAAGTAGACACCCATCACTTTGAGGATCAGATTTAGCACGTGTGTCAAAGGCCACAATTCCTCCACACGCTCAATCACCCCAGACTTGCTCCATGTGCTCAGGATAGCCAACCGTCTGCCCTCTCCTACTCAATTCAGAGCGATAAGTGCCAAGCGTGTCTTTGTACCCGACATTCCGCAATTCGTTCCCCTCTCGTCCCACCGCGGTAATCATCCCGTTGTCGATAAGCTGAATCGAATCAACAATTATCTGCCATTTGCCTCAGTGCTCAGTAAAGCTAGAGATGGCAGGTTGGCGGTGGATGCGTGTACAGTGGCGGCATGTGCCAACATGAACATGTTCACCTCACGTCTGAGCAACGCCATCAACTGGAAGCGATGCTGCGCAACGGGCTGTCGCCCGCCCGCGTGCAAACACTGGCCCGCATTCTGCTCCTGAGTGACTGCAGCCAACGTGCACCACGTAAGGCTGCTGAGATCGCCGAAGGGCTGTTGTGTAGTGAGAGCACCGTAGGCAACGTCCGTCGCCGCCTTGCCACAGGCAGGCCTGCGGACCGCGCTGTATGACAAGCCACGGCTGGGTGCCAAGCCCAGGCTCACGGGCGAGGTCGAAGCGCAGCTCATCATGCTTGCCTGTAGCGCCCCACTGAAGGGCCAAAGCCGCTGGACCTTGCGCAGCTTGGTCCAGCGCTTGGTCGAACTGAAACTCGTCGAGTCGGTGAGCCAACGCATGATCTATGCCATCGCGTTGGCATCACACACCAGGCTGCCCTTGAAGCTGTTCAGATGTGCGTGATTTGATGAAAAGGATTACTTCGAGTTTTACCCGCTACACTGTGTGTACTCTAAATCAGCAAGGAAAGCCGGTCCTGCAAGCACTGGCACTCCCAGGGCACGCTCAGACCGTCAAGGCTAGACTTTGTGACACGGCCAGGAGAGGTTTTTTCAAGTTATCGGTGGAATCCAGGAGGCCCGGATGGTATAATAGGGGGTTTATGTCATCCCCCGAACTACCATTTTCGGACCAAACAGGAGGCGAAAAAGAGAGAGGAGCTAACCCTGAAGACCCAAACAGCCAAACTGAACCTGTCAATCATCACAGCACCTATCTAGATATGAAGGGCATCGATTGGACGAAAGACCTATCATCTCATGGACAATGGTTGTTCAGAGAGTTGTTGATTGGTGCGGAAGATATGCAGTTACTCGAAGAATACGCCGTAAATGACGGCATTGACCTGGACGCGGCCATCAGAGAACTTGATCAATATTGCTTGATTGATCGCAGCGAGCCGGGATTCTTTCATTTGCCTTGGGAGGAAATCCCGCGACAGGAATAAACAATGGGTAGGAGGTGTTTTTGCCCTGCATTGTGCGTGTCTAGGGCAGTTTCCCTCTTCAGGTTTGTTACCAGACTCACTCATTGTGGTCAGCCAGGTACTGTAGTGCCCGGTGATAGATGGCAATGGCTTCGCTGGCTTTACCTAGCTTCGAATAAACCCTCCTGATACTTTGCAGACACGTGAGCACAGACTCGCGGTCGACAATCTCCAGTGCTACATCGAGTGCCTGCTTGTAATACTCGATAGCTTCCTGGTGTTGACCTAGCTCTGCACATGCGCTGCCCAGGTTGCCCAAGGCTGCGCATTCACTCCGACGATCACCAATCTCGCGCTGGATCGTCATAGCTTGCTCGTAGTATTCAAGGGCTTTGTGATACTGCCTCAAGTCAGCATGTGCAAGTCCCAAGTTGACCAGGGATATGCCTTCAGCTCGGCGGTTGCCAATTTCCCGCGCGATGGCCAGGGCCTGCTGGTGATACTCAATAGCCTTCTCCGCTTGGCCTAGGTTTGCATACGCATTGCCCAAATTGCCAAGAACGGCACCTTCACCTCGACGGTTACCCATCTCGCGATGGATAATCAGAGCCTGCTGATGATACTCGATAGCCTGCCGAAATTGGCTCAAGCCAAAGTGAATATTGCCCAGATTACCCAAGCAGTTGCCTTCGGTCTCGCGGTCACCAGTTTCCCGCGCGATGGCCAGGGCCTGCTCGTAGTATTGGGTAGCCTTCTGATATTGACTCAGGTAAAGGTGAGATCCTGCAAGATTGTTCAAACGGTTACCTTCACTGCGACGGTCGCCGCTTTCGCGTGCTATGGCCAAGGCTTGCTCAAAATGCCTTATCGCAGTTGAGTACGCGCCCAAGTACACATACGTAGTGCCTAGGCTGCCTAAGAAGACACCTTCTACTTGACGCTCTTTGCTTGTTCTGGCAGCGACCAAGCCTGTTTGCAGTACAGTGGCTCGATCGATCCAGTACCCCTGGATGTCGAGATACGTATCAATCGCATCGACTAGACTCATCACCATCTCCCACTGACTACGCGTGGCACAGCCGTTTATCACGGCCAGAATGTGTGGACGCTCCGTGGCCAAGTAGGGGAAGCCTTGTTGGCCGAATCTGCTTCGTTCGTCAACAAAATGTTCGTAATAGGCCGCCAAGGAAGCGACCGCTTCATCCGGAGCGCGCATGCGTTCCTCGGCATAGGCATGAACCAATGCATGGTGGACCTTATAAAGATTGCTCTGCCGGAGGAGCAAGCCATAGTCTACTAGTTGCGCGAGTGGTTTGCGGAGCTTACTCTCCTTGGTCGCAAACGCTTCTACTAGTACTTGGCGCTGTACATATTCAAAGGCGAGAATCCCAAAGAGCGACAAGATGGACTCTGCTGCGGCGCTTACGTGGGAGACGCTCCTTTCAATCAGGATGGGAATACTTGCTCGCCGGTGCTCACCGAACTCTAGCGCTTCTAGCGGTTGCTCCTCCAGCCAGGTTAAGTATTCAACAATGTCCTCTTGTCCATCCTGGCTCCTAAGATAACGTCCAATCAAGTCAAAAGCCAAGGTAAGGCCATCAACCAGGGTATAGATGCGCCGAATCGCCTCTTCATTATCCGCATACCTTCCTGCATAAGCTTGTAGGATCTTCGTAGCTTGCTCGAGTGATAGCGGCTTGATCTCTACAGGCACTCCGCGGATATGGAGTCGGCGTTGTGTCGTAATAAGGACACCGCAGCTTCTGCCCATAACATCAAGTACCGTTTGCAGATTATCGGTGCATTCTGTTCCGTCAAGTATTAACAGTGTCTGGCGTCGCGCCAGCACACTCATTGCGTTTTCTTTCAGCGCACTCCCCGGTTTGTCCCCAAAGCACTCAAGTATATGTTCAAAGGCTTTCTCGGGTTCGCCCTTCCCTTTTCCGTAGAAGCTGTAAAAGATGATCCCATCAGGAAAACGGTTGGTCAGGTCGTCATCAGACCATAGGCGCTCAACTACTTTGATGGCTATCTCCGTCTTGCCCATCCCACCAGGACCAAGTAGCGTCACCGTTTGTCCAGGATGCAGTGCGTCCAGTACAAGTGCGATTTCATCTTGACGACCCATAAAATGTTCAGACGCACTATCCGGCAACTGAAATGGTATAGCAGGCAAGCTAGGAGCCGACTCTCCGCCGACTTGAATTGAGGATTTGACACTGCGATTCTCGGCCGATTGAGCCATTATCGCTGGCGGAATGGTATATCCTGCCAGATCCAACAACTCCACCTGTTTAGCAATATCCAGCCCCAGTAACTCACAGAACTCACATATTGCCGTATAAGGCATACGGTTTGGACCCATGAGCCACTTATTGAACCTGTCGGGTCTGTAACCTAGGTTTCGGGCAATGGCTGCTTGGGAACGTCCGTCTCGACTTATGTAGGCTTTGATTAGCTGCTCAAACCTATATTTGTCCATAGCCGCTTGTGTTCTTCAAGACCATTGACACTTTGTCAATGGTTCATCTGCTGCACCGTCAATGTGCTCTGGAATATTGTGGTGATACTGCGGCCAATGAGGCTACCGTAGCACTCCAATAGTATCCAGTGCCAGAAGCTATGCTGCCTCAAACCCGCCTTAAAATCCTCATGCGTCAAGAAGGAACGCAAGATGTCCGACAGTGATTCTATTGCGGTTGTGTTCAAGCAGTTTTGTGACGAGAGCGGCTTCGAATTCTACTCAATTGGCCACTCCCGCTTTCTCGCTCTCGTTGCCGGTCAACACGGCAATTGGTATACGTTCTGCCAAATCCGGGATACCATCTTTTATGTTTCGTCTGTCCTCCCGGTCGTCGTCCCAGTGAAGAAACGGCCAGATGTCCTCGATTATCTGAATCGCATCAACTGCCGAAAGATCGTGGGGAGCTTTGAAATGGAGCCGTCCGGCAGCGAGGTCCGGTTCCGCACCAGTCTCGATTGCGCCACCGGAACGATGACATCATATATGATTGCCGTCCTCTTCTTGCGAAACGTGTTCACGTGTGATCGCTACCTGCCGGGCCTGCACCAGATCCTGTTCGCCAACATGAGCCCGCACCAAGCTTTCCAGGACATCGAAGCAGCCAAAGATTACGAGGAACCAGACGCAGCCGATCTGATCGCGCTGTTGAGCGATATGGATCCGGACCAGTTGCCGGATAGCGATGACGACTAATCGCCTGCGGTACGGTCGGTCTGCCCACGCTACATTGTGACATCCGGGTTCAGCCAGCTATGCCCTTGCACACTGAAAGGCGGTGGTGCCTATGAGCTAATGCTCTCGGAGAGGCGGGTGAGTGCTGGCATCCCTAGCCAGGTCCAGCACTCACCCCAGTGCATGTCAACGGTGTGTCACCGTCTGAGTGCCATTCTAGCATAACCTCAGTGGTCGTGACATGCCTATTTCTCGCTCCGTAACGAGTTCCAAGGAGTCACTTCGATGCCGCCCAACATCATTGAGAATGGGCAGTTCTCCGCTAAGAAGGAGCGACCGGCACTACAGCCCATGAAGCGCATCGAGCTGTTTTTGCCGGCAACGCGGAACTCCGGAAAGGCCGTGCCCGCCAGCGACCTGTGTATTATCCAGAAGCACGCGATGCACGCTTTCGGTGGCTATACACTCCACCTAAACCTGCGTGGTGGGTGGCTTGACGCACAGCATCTTCCCTTCCGTGACGCGATCCTCAAGATCGAAATTGAGGCCGTTGACAATCCACAATTGGTTTTGGCCGTCATGGCGCTCGCCAGCCTCATCCGGCAACGCCTTGCCCAGCAAGCTGTGTTCGTCACCATCGAGGATGTTGGCGTTTTCTACGTCTAGAAGGTGGAGTGGGACAGCCGGCGTGATGGGGAGGGGCGCGCAGCCCCTCCCCACATGATACGGCAGCGTTCGACGAACAGGTTGAATCAGAGGGAACGCATGAACGAGGTAGATATGCAGTGCAATGGTTGTCAACAGACGTGGCGTTGGAGCAGCGGTGATGTGTTGCGCTGCCCCTGCTGTCACCGCATGATCCAGATTGAACCAGCGCGCGGTGGTGGGGAACCCCATGACACTGGTACAGCTTCCGAGAATCATGACTTTCGGCGACGAAGGTCGCGCAAGGCCCTTGTGATGGCATGGCAGGAATCAGAGGATGCAGCACCCATCTATTACGAGGCGCTGACCCCGCGCCAAGCAGAGGTGCTCAACGTGCTTGCCGACGGGGCTCCGTCAAACAGGCAGATTGCTGCACAACTTATGATCAGTCTGTACACCGTACAGAGACACCTGTCAGACATCTACCAGAAGCTTGGTGTATCAAGCCGGTACGAGGCCATTGTCTGGTGGCTCCGGCATCGCCAATCGCCACCAAAAGATGGCTAGGTGCCGTCATGCGAACTACTACCGCCTCTGTGAAGATAGAGGCGGTAGTGTTTTTTTCGGCATACGTTCTCCGCAGGGAGCCGTCCGGTGGGAAAGCCGTTCGGTGGGATCGGGGACGGATAACAGGATCGCTCATGGGCTGGTGGTGTTAATAGTAAGCCCTATGGATAACCACCGTCACCCGATTGTCCTGACCACCGACTCGAGAAAGGAGAAGCCACTCACCGTATACGACAGTCCATCAGGAAAGCTGTCGGCTCGTGCCGTGCATAGGGCGCCTGCCGCCGTTTTCACACCGTACGGGTGGCGCCGCATCAGAAGTCTTGCGCTCTGCTTCTACGTTGGAAAGGAGAGGTTTTGAATGACCGCCAGCCAAATGGCCGTACCTGTCAGAAGCCGCCCCCAGGTTGTTGAGTTGGACCACGAGACCAAGAGGGAGATCGTGCGCGCCGGCAACCGTATCGTGAGCATAGGTGATGTTGCCCGTGTTGCCATGGACGAGATGAGCACGAACTATGTAACCTCGGAACAACTGGCTGCCCAAGCGCTCACCGTTGCCCACTGTATGGCAAGCGGCGTACCCCAAGGGCAGATCTCCGAGGCGTACTTGAATACCCTTACGCAGCACTACTTGCAGCGCATGGTGGTGGCCATCGACCTGGCCAACGATGCGATCCTGCAGCGCATCAAGGAGTCCTTTCACCCCTAGGAGAAGACCATGCCCTACCTAGATGTGCTCGTACTGGCTTTCACCAGCCAGTTTTCCGGTGACACGGCCATCATTGTGATTTTGACCGTGGTTGGCGTGTTGGTTCTGGCTTGGGTGCTCGTTTCTGCCATGAACCACTGGATCGATGACTATGATCGGACGGAACAGCGTGTCGAGGAAATTCAGGCGATTGGCAAAGAGGCACGGCGTGAGATGCAGCGGCTGTACGACGATTACGTACAACAGCTTGTCCAGTTGAACAGGAGATAGCGAATGGCCAAGAAGAAGGATTCGAGCATTTTGGGGTTGCCGCCTCTGGTCTCGTCCCTGCCCAATGTGGCGAATGCCGGGCTCGTGCCGTATACCGGCAGCAGCGCATTGACGCCACGCGAGACCACCATCCTGAGTAACCTGCATGAGGATAAGGTGTTGATTGCGGCCTTCGGCAACAAGGCGCGCTACGGCTTGGAGGAGATGAACGAGCTGAAGTGGTTTGCCGCCGCCGATGTGTGGGGCACGATGCAAGAGATCGAGGAGATCCGGCAAGAGGCCCGTGGCACCGACTGTGGCGCTGCCATGGACGAGTTCTGCACGTACATGGTGACGCTCTCGGCGCGGCACACGCTCGGTGTAGTCGAGGTGTCCAGCGCCAAGATTGCCGAAGTGGTCAGCGAATCCGTCTTGCCGCCTCCCCCGCCTCCCCCACCCCCACGCAAGGGATTCCTGGCACGGCTTGTGGGGGGATAGTCATGGTGCACTTCGCAACATCTTTTGCTGAAGGTTGGCATCACCATGATGACTTTACCTTCTCGGCCCCGGTCGAGGAGGATAAACGTTGTCCCTATGCCCAGCGCTTCGCCGAACAGGTGGAAGCCATGTGCCAGCCGGCTTTCAGCAATCCAAGCCACATCACGATCAACCAGGCGTTCTTGCAGGTCTCCAAGAAGTACTGGGAATGGTTCTATGTCGTGCCGAAGAGCCATCGCAACCTGGTCGGCGATCGCTTTCATGTGTGTATCCACGCCACGTTTCGTCTGTATTACGAGCGACTGAAGCTCTTGGAGCTTGCTCTGGCGCCGCCGATGCTGTTTCTGCCGCCTTCACCGCCTCCCCCTCCTTCCCCGCCGCCTGCACAGCCGCCAACGGTTTCGGGGATCACGCTCGGGGAAGTGCTCGGCGAGGAATAGATGTGTGTTGGCATCCCTCAGGCTGCAAGTCTGAGGGATGCCCTTTGTCGGCTCACCTTCCGACGCAAGCGCAGACCGCCCTCTGCCTTTGCGTGGGCAGGGGAACCACCTGTCCAGTACCTTAAAACGTTGTTTGTCTGCCCAAGGACGCCATGTGGTCTCCAGGGGGAGTGGACCGCACTTCATCTGCTGACGGATGCTGCGATTGGATGCCGAAGCAGGCACGCATCGCAAGATGCCTGTCTGTTTGGGTCAGCCATTATCAGTTATCTGCCAGGGAGGGGGTGAATGCCATGAAACTCTTGACCAACGCGATCCTTCAGCGCCTGCCACGCTTGTCTGACATCGCCGAAGACCCGGACCCTATGGTGCAGTGCAAGTTCTTCTATCCGGACTTTCACTGGACGTGGTACGCCATTGCCTTTGATGGCAAGGACATCTTCTTCGGCTTTGTCGACGGTGACGTTCCGGAACTGGGCGACTTTAGCTTGCGCGAGTTGCTGTCAACGCGCGGCAAGTGGGGTTTGCCCATTGAGCGTGACCTCTACTTTACGCCCTGTCGTCTTTCCGAACTGCGGGCCAAGCTGGGTCGCTGACGTCTGCGGGAGCAGGCAAACAACAGGGGCGCAGAGCAATCACTCTGCGCCCCACCCACATTGTGTACGACAGCGGAACTACATAGCGCCCGACGTATCGGCGGAGTTCCCTGTGGTATGTCAGGTCTAGCCAGCGACAAGATCCTCTCACAGTGGCCACCGCAAGCGATAAGCGGCGCACGTAGGAAGACATTCCTGCCTGCGATGGTTATCAGTTTGCAAACTGCGAAAGGGGGTGAAATTTCGTATGGCATCTGACTTTGATGAGCTGCTTGAGAAGGTGGTGGATAGCACCATGGCGATCTTTGCCGGCTCCGGTGTACGGCCGGTGACGGTACGTCTCATCTGCCGCCTCTCGCTCGACCTACCGCTCACGCCAGCGGCGATCAATGACTTCGGTGTGACCACCGACGACCATTATCGAGCGCTGCGCGCGGTGCTGGATGCGGTGGAGCCGGGAGGTTTGCGGCAACTGGGCGAGGACCTAGACCGCGCTATGGGCAATGGTCCGGCCTTGACCAAGCTGGTGCAGACCTATGCGCCCGAGTACAAAGCCTTGTGCTTTGAGACGTCTTGGGACGATCTGCACCGGTGAGGGCGCCGAAAGCAAGGCAGCAGGCTGAAGAGAAGGTATGTCCTTTCTCCCAGTCTGAGCCACCCGTTATCCATTACCGATCAGAAAGGAGGTGCATCTATATGCCACAGGTCAAACACTATACCGCCAAGCGGGAGATGAAGCTGGACTGCGGCCACACGGTCAACACCGGCGAGGCCTTTCATGTCACCAGCGTCTTCACCTGCGACCGCGAAGGCAGTTGGCCGCTCAAGATCCTCATGGCCTGCTTCCACGTTGTCAGAAGCAAGGAAGCAAAACAGGCACCTGCACCAGCAGGTAAACCGCAAGAGGAAAAGCGAGCGATCCAGAAGCCCAAAGCCGATGCGTCGTAAGCGCCGGTAGACAACCGCTGTCGTCAAGGAGAGGCTGGGATCAGCCTGGCCTCTCCCCCAACCAAAGTATCACACCTCCCTCCACGGGTGTTGTGCAGTCTGGTAAAGGAGAATGATGGCTCCCCGTTCAAACCCAGACTCGGCGGGTAATAGCCCGTCCCAGCAATCGCTGCCTGTCCCCTATCAGAGCGGGCAGCCTGCGGTCTCTACGCCGGCAGGCCGCCCAGCTGTTTCTCGTACATCAGTGATGCGACTCGGGTTATTGACCGATTCCGCCCTGAAAAACGGCATTCACATCGTCGGCGGGCCAGGCAGCGGCAAGAGCCGTTATATGGGGCGCGTTCTTACCTGGCAGGCATTCATGCGCGGTATTCCTGTGGTGGTGCTGGACCCAACGGGCGGCATCATCATGAACATTATGGACAAAATCTGCCGCCAGCCACCAGAGGTGCGGAAGAAGTTATGGCCACGCATCGATTACGACGTAAGTGCAACCGACTATGTGCGCTCTTCGCCGCTCTATTACCGTCGTCCTGGCGAGACACTATTTGCTGTGGCCGACCGCTTACCCGCCGTGTTCAAACGGCAAGATCCACAGCTGCAGTCGGCCCCGATCCTCGGCTGGAATAGCCTCCAGCAATGTGCGATCTATGCCGGTCAGATTGCCGTTGCACTGGACAGGCAGATTGACTTTGTGGCGGATCTCATCGATCAACCACGAGTCTATAAAGAGGAGTTGCGCTTGGCGCTGGCTCGTTACCCTGAACTTGAACCGGCGGTGACCTACTTCCGGGAAATGATGGACCCCAACAGCGGCGCATTGCGCGAGCGACGTACTGGCAGTTTCCGGAGCAAACTGTTGCCTTTGTTAGCCGACCCAACGATGCTGGCACGTTTTGCCGCACCCCGCGCAGGCGTGGATTTAGACGAGTCCATACGAAACAAAGGCCTAGTTCTATTCGACCAGCAGTACGAGCAAGATCCGGAGCGACGGCAATTTGGCATGACTTGGTCGTTCCGGTACGTTATCGACTTTGTGAAACATCGGGGTATGGCTGGGCGCGGGCAGGAGTTCTTCTTTATTATCGACGAAATCACCGCCTTGTTAGGCCAGCGGAGCGGTGACGGTACCTCAATACTCGCTGAAGACCTAGAGGAACTCGTGGCTGTTTTGGGACGGAATTACGGCGTCAATGTGGTTCTTGCCCATCAGAATCTGTCACAGGTCGATGAGCGCATCCGCAATATTCTCATGCAGTGTGGCACGCAGATCATCGGCAACATCACCAACCCCGACGATCGGCTCTATCTGGCCCGCCAGTTCTTTCGCTACCGTCCCTTCTGGCGCAAGAAACAGGAACCGGTGTGGATGGGTGTCTCGCAACTGGACACGTATGGACTTCCGCTCGGCTATTCGGCCCCACAGGTCATCGATACCCGCAACGTCGAGTACACCCCGGAAGAACAGCTGCTGCTCTCGATGGAGAAGTTCGCGCTGCCCCGCTTTCAGTTTCTGGTCCGGCCAGCGACCGCCGAGGGCATGATCTCCCAAAAGCTCTACCGCCTGAGCATCGAGCGGTTGGATGCTGGCCAGTATCCGGACGTCCAGGCGGTGAGCCAGATCCTCGCGTACCTGCGCCAGAAAGACGGCACGCCCATCGAAACCTTGCTCACAGAGATTCGCAGCCGGCGAAAAACGGGGCCTCTGGAGAGTGCTACAATGAAGAGTAATGCCCACGCTGTACCGCTACCGACCCCAATCCAGGACGATGATGAAGACATCCTCAGAGAGGAAGCCTAGACTTCCTCAGCGTTCGCATGCCCAAAAAGAGGACTTGCCGCGCTTTCGCCTGACAGAACGCGACCAAGACATTATCCAGGTCAGCTATGACTATATTGCCCTCACCACTGATCAGGTTGGTGATCTCCTCTTTCCCCCCACAGCCAAACGCACGAAGACCGGGACCAGCTCTCGCTGTCTCAATCGTCTCAAGCTGCTCTTTCAATATAGGTTTTTGCAGCGATACGAGCTCCCCCATCTCCTTTCGACCGGGCGCAGACCCTTTGTGTATCAAGTCGATAAGGGTGGACTGGAGCATCTTGCCTTGACGCACGATTGTGAGCTGAGCGACCTACAGGCGAGCGAGGAGTTGAGTCCTCTGTTTCTGGAGCATCTCCTTGCAAGCAACAAAGTGCGGATCACCATCGTGCAGGCGGCAGCCCAATATAAGTTCACGATTGAGCAGTGGCTCAATGAGCGAACGCTCAAACAGGTGCAAAACAAGGATACCGTCGTACTCACGAGCGTCACGGGCAAAAAGCAACATGCGGCCGTCGTGCCCGATGGCTACTTTCACTTAAACACGGGCGAACATCATTATCACCAGTTTCTTGAAATTGACCTGGCTCATGTGACGGGGAGCTCCAAATTCTGGACCACGAGAACCTGGGCACGCAAGGTCGCAGCCTATATTGAATACTACCGGTCTGGCAAGTACCACGCGCGCTATCACACCAAGAGCATGCGCATTCTCACCGTCACGACAGGTCAGACGCGACTCACGAACCTCAAAGCGATCACCGAGCAGGTGGGCGGCCGGGCGCGCTTCTGGTTTACCACCTTTGAGCGGATCCGCACCTCGGATGTCCTGATGGATCCTATCTGGGCGGTCGCAGGTAGTGAGGATCTGCGTAGCCTGACGTGGTGAGCGTTTGTCCCTTTGAGTATGACTATAGGAGTCGGTCCAGCGAGGAAATAGCCTGGATGTCCTCATGTGCAACCCAGGCCTGTGTTACCCAGTGCCCCAGGTGACCAGCCTGCCGGTAACGGTGTGCAAGACGTTAGGCTCAACTCCTCCCAAGTCCGTTGAAGAAGGAGCTGGTGACATGGACCAGGCTACCATCCCCAGTGTATCAAACCCTGGGCAGCAGTTGTGTAAGTGTTGGCGCTCGCGGTGATCGGTCGTCTACGGACTCGGTATACTGATAGTGTCTATGCCCTGCCCCGAGTTCCCCACGCCGCCCCAGGAGGATGGCCGAGATCTACTCGTCCAATCTGAGAACCTGCCTCAAGAGCTTTTTGCGTATCCCCAGTGGGTATGCTGGCGCTATGTGGATCGAGGCGAAGGCAGAAAACCCGACAAGCAGCCGGTCAATCCGCACAGCTTGGGCAACGCCGGCGTTCACTGGGCAAACACGTGGAGCAGCTTTGAACAGGCGTATACGGTCTACCTGATGCACCGTGGGCGCGGTCTGCATGGCGTAGGCTTTGTCTTGACGGCGGATGATCCGTTTGTCGGCGTCGATAAGGACAACTGTCTCGCAGGGCAAGCCATTTCCCCGCCCGCCCTGGCGGTGATCAACCACCTCCAGAGCTATACGGAAGTTTCTCCGTCTGGGCGAGGACTGCGCATCCTCGTTGCCTGTCCGGAGTACACAGAGAACGCCCGCACGGAAGCGCTGGAAGCCTATTCACACAGCCGGTTTGTGACGTTGACCGGGCATCATGTGGCAGGGACACCGGCGACAATTTCGCACGTGCAAAGGGAACAGATAGAACGGTTCCTTCCCCGCCAGGAAGAAGCGCAAACGACCGCGCCGGCGCACCGGGTGGATGCGTCTATACGCCCCACGGGCGATCTGGACCTCTGGCAGCGGATCTTTGAACACGATCGGTTGGGCGGCCAGCATCTGCGGCGTTTCCAGGGAGATACATCGCTTGACCGCGGTGACCATTCGCTCACGGTCATTCGCCTCCTCAATTGTCTGGCCCGCTGGACGGGCGGAGATCCGGTGAAAATGCGCTCGATGATGCTTCTGTCGCCCTTGGCCAACTAGAAGTGGCTGAGCAAACGGGGCAAGGGCGACTGGC
Organism: Caldilineaceae bacterium; assembly: GCA_020845455.1. GTDB lineage: Bacteria > Chloroflexota > Anaerolineae > Caldilineales > Caldilineaceae > QEUY01. The sequence continues at coordinate 8,616 of JADLFO010000352.1, read as the reverse complement.
TAGATCATCAGATCCAAAACGCCATCGCCTATGTGAACGGGAACAGGTAACGGCGTTCGCACTAGCGTGCCGGAAACCCCAGACCTGCCTCGCGGAGTGAGGTAAATGCGTTGTTGCCGATCACGAGGTGGTCCAGCAGTGCAATATCCAACAACTTGCCGGCTGTGTAAATGCTCTCAGTTACCTTGACATCTTCGGGGCTGGGGGTGGGGTCGCCGCTGGGGTGGCAGTGACCCATCAGAATAGACGGGCGGTTGTGACGGACGGCCTCGATAAAAAGCTCTGCCGGTCTGATGTGGATGGCGTTGACCGTCCCCTTGTACACCATCACGTCATGCGTAATTCGGTTCTGCTGGTCCAGAAGGAGCACATAGAGCTGCTCTTGGTGAAACTGCTCAAAGGGGACAAAGATCTGGTTGAGGAAATAATCAACTGCATCAATAGGTGAGCGTACATAGCGAGGTTCCCGTAGTTCACGTACATGTTGGCCCAGTTCACGGGCACTGCCACTCCACTCAAACGGAAGCTGGTACGGGCTGGAATCGGTTCGCCTGCGTTCGGTCATGTACTCATTGTAACAACTCGAGCGAACCTGTGTTCTCCTGTCGAGCGTAACGAAGGGAGAGAAAAGTGTGGTTATTGTTCGTTCTGTTCCCCTAAGCCTTCGTTGAAAGAACTAGATCTTTTTGCACCACAAGCGGTAGACAAACTTTAACATTCACGATATAATTCGCTCCAGATAGCAATGCCATTGATATCACTGACCGGACGAATATTATTGAGAACTCCCTGAAATGCCGAAAGCAATCATTGCTGATCCTTTCGGCATTTTGTTTTCGGGAGCAGAGAGTTGCAGTGGCTGGCATACTACATGTTTGAATCTGGGAATCAAACTCCACATCCAAACTCGCATTTAGAAAGTGAAAAATGTGTCAGCAATGTTTTGGAGTTCAGCTAGATTTGCTGATGAAGGATGGTCTACTGCAAATACTATGCCAGCATAATCAAGTAGTCCAGGACCCTTAATTGTTTTGGGAAGCAGATAAACATAAGCCATATCTGGATAATCACCAGACGGAAATCCCGCCCCAGTATTGATTATAACTTTTGTGCGCATTGCTTTATATCCTTTGAAACCTAATGTGTTGGAATTGTCTTCAACGCTGATGTTTTGGCAGGAAACCGCGTGACCTCGCCCACCGGCACCACATAATAGATCTGCCTTCATTAGGCTGCCTTTTACATCGTTAGGTATTAAATCGTATGATCCAAGTGTTCTAATCCGAAGTGATATTCGAGCTATTGACAGACAAGATGTATCTGGGCATTCGTACAATGAATCTGTAGACGGATAGCTAAACCCGTAGTGAAGTTTGCTGTTGATATATTGCCGATAACCAGCCTTCACGGACGGTATAGAAGGAGAAGGCTTTGTGGGTTCAGTGGCTGGCTGACTTGGATTCACTGAGTTTGCGATTTGATTAGGTTGAACGGAAGAGTCTGATCTACCGTGCGTAACTCCTAAATAATACGCCCCACCTGCAACTACTCCTAACAGCATTAGATACCCGATTGCGAATGGTATGAATCCCCTTTGATTGATTAATGGAGTTTGAGCGGGTGATTGCAGAGGTGCGTTTTGAGTGTGTCGCGGCTGTTGAATGGGCGTATCCATATCTACCATTCAAGTATTTCAAAAATTATCAGCGAATACAAGGGTGTAAGGAACCAATAAACAACCGAGATTGCAGATAGTGAGGCAAAACATGCACATTTGCATCCAAATGAACATGGTCTCTTGCACTTGGTTCACCTGTCTTGTCTCCTGACAATGGAAATCGAGATTCTATGGTCCTAAATCTTAGCGATATCTAGTACGGCATTTTGGCTACTTGCGCAGGCGATGGAACACCCGTTAGCAGTAACTCTTCCCCGTAATAGAGGCTACTATGAAGCAGCATATCTTTCTTGCACGCATCGTCGCGATTGTGCTGTTTTACCTGCTCTGTACACGCATCGGCGCGGCTCAAGACTTGCTGCCTGGTGTCCACTTGGCTAGCCTCCAAGAGGCCGAAGAGATCTCTTTCTCTCGATTGTATTCGCGTGTCAACGTCTGGGGCGATGGCAGTGCCGATCATGTTCTGGAACAGACGGTCAGTAGCAATTCCTTCTTCCAAACCATCTCGGAAATTGGGTGGACCTATGATTAGCCGGGAGGCACTTATACCAAGATCCGCGCTTGGGATGATCAAGGCCCTTTGTCCGTTACCACCGAATCTCATGGTAATGCCATCGATGTGACCGTTCATTTTCGTCGACCTGTCGTTTGGAACGACCGCTACGGCTTTAGCCAATCTATCACCGTGGGCAACGTTGCCACTCGCACCCAGGGTGATAACTGGCACCTCCACTGGTACACCAACCCCGGCGGCGTCGCCGTCGCTGATTTCCTGTTGGCCATCACTTTACCTTCCAATATCCAACTTGGCAGTATCACCCCTGCCCCCACAGCGCGCCGGAGCAGCTATCTCGAATGGCGCTATACCAATCCCGGTACGAATTTTCAGGGGGTTACCGCCGACGTCGACTACACTACCACGGTGGCGATCAATATACACCCCTTGTTACAGAAGGACGACCAGTGGGCGGGTCAAGCATATGCTTACAATGACCTGAAGGTGACACCGGATGGAACAATTGGCAACTGGGGCTGCGCCCTGACCAGCGCTGCCATGATCGTCAACTACTGGGCCGAGCAAAGTGGTGTCACATTTCGCACCGATCCGAAACAGTTGAATGACTGGCTGCTTGCCAAAGGCGGCTATGATTCAGAAAATGGAGTGGATTGGGGCGCGATCGTGACGTACGCCCGCGACGTGGGCAAATTTGAACTCTCTTATTATGACTACTCATATGTACGCAACGACACGAAACTCGATGAAGCTCTGTACTCCGGTAATCCTGTCATCGTCAGCGTAAACGGCGTTGGACATTGGGTCGTCGTCACCGGGAAAACAACTCAGGGAGGAGAACCCACCTACACGATCGCTGATCCTGATCCCGTTGGGGGGGATACCACGACCACGCTCAAGGCGCACTACAACAACGATTACAAGAACATGCGTTTTTACAGTGGTGTGCCGGCCGACAAACGGCGCTTGACTATATCGGTTCACGGTGGACAGGCGCTTGGGACAACGGCAGACGCCGCAGATTCCCACGCGTCCGATCTAGCTCCCGTGAAACTGCTCATCACAGACCCTCAGGGTCGCCGGCTCGGGTTCGACCCACGCATGGGCGAGACCTACACTGAAATCCCCAACGCCGATTTTGGCTTAACAGGTCTGGCGCCAAACGGCGGCAGTGATACTGACCCTGGCGCCGTGGTGTACACAGAAGCCACCATTCTTGTACCGCTCGACGGTGAGTACAGTGTCCAAGCCTTTGGCGTGAGCGACGGATCATACATAGTCTTTATGTCCGCCAGTAACTGGCAAGCCAGCATTACGTCCGCTACTCACCGGAACCAGTCTGCGCCCGGCTCGGCCGAGACCTTTGTACTGACCTACGATGCGGTCGAAGGCCTCAGCAGTGACAACTTGATCTATCTGCCCAATATCGCTGTACAAGGCAAAACCGGTGGCGGCCCATCTCCTACCCAAACGCCTACGAACACCCCGTCTCCTACGCCGACGGCGACGAAGACACCGCCTCCTACCAGTACACCCACTTCTACACCAACGCCTACAGATCCTGTCGACACACCCATTTCTGGTCTTGCGGTAGGCAACGATAGCCCCACGGTCCTTGGTAACGCGACGTATTTCTGGGCCACGGTCGCGACAGGGAATAACGTAGTCTTTGCATGGGATTTTGGCGATGGCTCCACCGGCTTCGGCTCCACCCCTGTCCACCCCTACCTCGCGCCTGGCGAATATCTTGCTTCAGTCCTAGCCTACAATGCCACGAACTCAGTGACTGCAACCACGTCAGTGGCGGTTAATGCGTCTTCGCCCGACGGAATGGTATTGGTTCCGGCTGGCAACTTCGAAATGGGTTGCGACAGCGGCAACGACCCGAATTGCCAGCCGGACGAACTCCCACTTCACACGGTTTATCTGGATGCCTACTACATTGACCAATACGAAGTTACTAACGCACGCTATCAGGCCTGCGTCGATGCCGGCACCTGTGCTGCACCACTGTTTACCTCATCGAAGACGCGGCCGTCCTACTATGGCAATCCGGCCTACGCTGATTACCCGGTCATCAACGTCATCAAGAGCTACGCTGTAGACTTCTGCGCATGGGACGGAAAGAGGTTACCTACTGAAGCTGAGTGGGAGAAGGCAGCCCGAGGAAGCAGCGACACTCGCCTATTCCCATGGGGCAACGCCGCCCCTACCTGTGACTATACCAACTGGGGTGGGCGAGACGGCGGCTGTGTCGGAGACACCAGCGCCGTAGGCAGTTACCCGGCCGATACTAGCCCCTATGGCGTCATGGATATGGCGGGCAATGTCTGGGAATGGGTCCAGGACTATTATGCTGCGGATTACTACAGCATATCGCCCTATGATAACCCAACCGGTCCCCCCGAAAGGATCAAGTACGACATTGTTCGAGGCGGGTCGTGGTATCCACTCCCGGATAGGTCCGGCAATTTGTTACGCGTCACCACACGAGGATGGGACCTTCGTACCAGCTACGGCGACATGTACGGTTTTCGGTGTGCTCGCTCGCCCTGATGCTGGATTCCTGGTATCGGTATATTTGATACGGTCGAAGTCCTGAACTAGTCCTGTTAAAGAAGTAGATGCCATAGGATGCCAACGGCCTGGTAGCAGGGCGGCGGTACCACCTCCCAAAGCAACTCTACGACGCTTGTGCAGCCTGCTCGCCCGGGCGGAATTTTCCAAACTTAGCCGCCATCTACCCATTGTAGCACCTAAAAGAGGCTTCATATCGTGCACACGTGTAAGAAAAAGTGTGGCTTTTGTATGGCTTGCCCTCTCCCTGAAAACCGCGGATAATAATGATAGCAATTCCCTTATCATTCGCAACTTTCTATACCAGCAAAGCGCTTCATCGTCAGAAATGGTTTTCCCCCAATGCGACGCCATCGTAACGCTCTCATCGCTTGCTTGACCCTGTTTCTCGTCGTCTTCGTCTCCGCCTGGGCCGATCCTGCACCGTCGCCCGCAGCTATTGAATATTCTGTCCCGCGGCTGTCCCTTCTGGGTCAGTCGAATCCATTCGTCACGATCATAACCTTACGTGGTATCCCGGCGACGTCGCCAGTGACGCCTCAGCCGGCCTATGCGGCCGCAGCGGAACCACGTCTTGAGCCGGCCCACTTCTAGCATTCGTTTTGTTATGCTGTCGAGGATTCTTCTGTAAGCAATGTAGAACCTGGATTTGCACCAGGTCTTGGTGAGGATATGGCCCCGTACAGATTCGTCACGTCGAACTTCGATACTGCTTGCACACCCTCACGCCGACAGCCTGGAGTTGTGTCTCTGACGTAGTCGTTTAGCAATTCCTTGGATCTTGAACCGAGGTAATCACATAGGAGACAATAAACATGACTGCCCCCCGCTTCACACCCATGATTTTAGCCATGATCCTTGCCTTTGTGTTTTCTGGTGCACGGTCAACCGCGTCATTGGCGAATCTCACGGCGGAGACTTGTGGCGAGGTCCAGTGGCTTATGCGAACTACAGGGGAGCAATCCCAGGTCTTTATCCCTGACAATAGTACTGAAGTGTGGTTTACCGGCGGCCTTCGTAGCAATTTCGGGAGTGACATTCGTTGGTGTCTCGGAGACATCGTCACGGAGCCTGCTGGTCCTTTCGATACTATCTTGGGCTATACCATCATAGGGCGTATTGTGGCGTTCTCCTACATAACCTATATTGGACCCGTGCCACCTCTTGAAGCCTCACTCGCAACCGGCGACAAAATCGCCTTTGTGAGCGACCGTGATGGTAACAATGAGATCTACGTGATGAATGCCGACGGCAGCAACCAGACCAATCTTACAAACGACCCAACGGACGATTATGATCCAGCATGGTCTCCTGATGGTACAAAGCTTGCATTCAGCAGTAAACGCGGCGGCAATCTTGAGATTTATGTAGTAAATCGAGATGGTAGTAATTCAATCAAATTGACCGATGATGAACTCTCCGACGATTTTGAACCAGCATGGTCACCCGATGGGACAAAAATCGCCTTTCACCGTTGGCGTTATATGGAGGAAACCGATGAGATTTATGTGATGGATGCCGACGGTAGTAACCAAACTGTACTAGCCAACAACGCTGACGGTGCTCCGACATGGTCGCCAGATGGTGCCAAGATTGCCTTTGCCAGCGACCGGGATGGCTACGCTGAGATTTACGCGATGAATGCCGACGGTAGCAATCAAGTTCAACTTACCGATAATGCATCATTCATATTTGGCAATGATACACCCGCATGGTCACCAGATGGTATCAAGATTGCATTTCGACACTATAACGGCTATGACGGTACAAATTACGATTTTGAGATTTACGTGATGAATGCCGACGGTAGCAACCAGACCAACCTTACGAATAATCCATCAGGCAATGATACACCCGCGTGGTCACCGGATGGTACCAAAATTGCCTTTGTAAGCGACCGCGACGGTGACGATGAGATCTACGTGATGAATTCCGATGGCAGCAACCAGGTTCAGCTTACCAATAACGCATGGGGTGACTCGTCGCCAGCGTGGATGCATGATACTGTTCCGCCGCAAGGTGCTACTGTAACTGATCGTATTACTGACGGTCATAACCATCCGCTCATAAATGTGTTCGTTGGTTTTCTTAGCGCCGCAACCAATGCCTTGGTCGACGAGACTGTCACCGATGCAAACGGAAATTATACCTTTACCGGTGTGGATCGTAACGCAACATATAAGATTCAGGTCTCTTTGCGTGACGCTTATGGCAGAAGTAGTGTTCGATGGGGACCAAACGAATGGGAGGTATTCGCGCGTACACAATCGTTTAGCGTCGAATCATCTCAAACAAAGGTTGTCAATGTGGACTTTGGAGACACAAAGCTTGAGGCGGGACCTATTCCTGTCGAACTACTTGATGATTTGGCGGTGATTTATCGCCACACTATGGAAGTAAACAGCTTTGTGCGTGAGAAGCTAGCTTTACCTAGTTTCGTGCCCGTGGCTAGTATATGGGCGTTCCAACCGGACGATACCCCGCTTAACCCTTTTGATGATGGAGCTTCATATGCCCCTTCAGATCAAGCCATCACCATTCGTGGAGAGAAAGCGAGCAAACTGCTACCTGTAACTCATGGTCGTCCGATGAACCGCGAATGGCACGAGAATTTTCACCACCTAATGAACATGGCAATTGGCTACCCACCAGGCGCAGGAATAAACAATCATGGCGGTTTCAGTAATCCTACGAGCAGTGATTCATGGGCGGAGGGCTGGGCAGAGTTTTGGTCATGTGTCTTATGGGACTCTCTCGGGTATCCCGATCCTCACCTTTATCGATGGAAACAAGCAGTACCGTCCTTTGAAGATAATTGGGAGGTATGGGATAAGTTGATATTTAACATAAAATCCGATATTGGCCAGTCCATGGAGGAATATGCGGTTGCGAGTCTGTTGTGGGATATGTACGATCCTAAGGAATCGCAAGACAATGACAACATTGATCTGAGCCTTAAGGCTCTTTGGAACGTTATCGGCCACACTACACCTGAAAATGATCTGAGCGACATGCGAGATGTATATCTCGCCTTCCGACAAGCCAGTTTGATCAATGAAGATGGCTCGCCAGTAGAGGTGGCTGACATTGATCAAATCTTCATATCACATGGTTTCTACGCAGATACCGATAACCACCGCTGGGAATCTGGGGAAGAGGTAGGTTGGGCAGGAAAGGATGCTCGTCGGAACACACCAGAAATCCCCAGTGCATATCTAAAGATCAACGTTGTAAACCAAGATCATAATCCGGTACAAAGCAGTGTTCTACAAGTGGAAATGAGGTATGAAAACAGCTACTATGACTATTCATACATTGTAGATTTAGTCGATGGACCTGGGGAGATGGTCTTTTTCGCGCCACCACCAACGCGAACCTTGGTTGCGGCAAATCTCACGGTCATACATAATGGCAACGAAAGTGCCCCCGTCACGATTACCAACTCTACCTATTGGAATAAAGTCGCCAACTCAAACACGGGGTACGCGGAGGAACTAACGTTTGTCCTTGAACCACCGAATCTTTACCTTCCATCGCTACAGCGCTCCCCAGCGACCCTCGTTCCTTCTCCTTCCATAGTAGGCATCGCAGCGGGAACCTTCCATACTTGTGCTCTGACTGAAAGGGGTAGTGTCAACTGCTGGGGGCAAAACTCCGCAGGACAACTTGGTGACGGTACCAATAGCCAAAGACTCTCTCCCGCTAAAGTGGTTGGGTTGACTAGTACATTGACTGGTTAGATATTAGACCGAAAGGGTGTATGCTGGCGAGCAAAGGAGGAAGCGATGTCCAAACCAGCCACCCCTATCGTGTTAAGTGATGTGGACCAAGACTACTTGCACGACTT
>JADLFO010000351.1 GCA_020845455.1 Caldilineaceae bacterium | reverse complement strand
TGGACGACGATTACATCGTCACGGGCGATGCCGTCATGGGAGGCGACGCGCACCAACCCATAGCGATGGTCGATTTGGGGTTTGAAGAGGCGGATGGATTTGCGCGCGATTTCGGCGCGGCGCACCCGGCGCAGAAGCTCTTCGGTTTTGCCGCTGAACATGGAGCCGCAGACCAGTTCGATCCAGCCGCCGCTGGGTTGATAGTGCATGCATCACCTCATTCATGTTGCCATGATTCATGTCGGTACGGTCAATGTAGACGCGGTGAATGTGATGGGCAGGAGAGGAAAAAGGAACAGGGCAGAGACTTGGCGGCTCTGCCCTGTCGATGTATATCTGACTGCCGGCGGATGGCCTAGTCGGCGAGGTCGTACTTGGCGAAGACCTCTGCCGCTGCGGCCTCCGGGTTGTCGCCGCGGGCGCGCGCCTTGCGGGCGGCCTCGTCTGCCTCACGGCGGACTCGAACTTCCAACTCGCGCCGCGCCGACTCGCTCTGGCGGCGCTCCAGGCGCTTCATAAAGCGCTCGACCTGACCCGCCGTATCGACGATGCGCTGCTCACCGGTGTAGAACGGGTGGCAGGTGCTGCACACGTCGGTGCGGATCTCCGGGACGGTGCTGCCGGTCGTCCAGGTCGCGCCACAGGAGCAGATGACCCGGGCGTTGGGGTAATAGGTCGGATGGATATTGGCCTTCATGTTTAGTTCACCTTCTCGGGGAGCACGCTGACTTGCTTTTTGTTGCCCCGAACCCACTCAAATTGTACAAACCCGCTGCTCTTGGCAAAGAGGGTATCGTCGCTGCCCTTGCCCACGTTCACGCCGGGGTGAAACTTGGTGCCGCGCTGGCGCACGATGATGCTGCCGGCGTTGACAAATTCACCGCCATAGCGTTTGACGCCGAGCCGCTGGGCATTTGAATCGCGATTGTTCCGGCTAGAACCGCCACCTTTTTTGTGAGCCATTTTCTCTCTCCTTTGATTTACTTCCAGGTCAACGGTAGGCGCGCCTACGCAGAGATTGACCGGCTGTGTCACTGTTCCGTGCTACTGATCCTGCGGCGCTGCCCCTTAGGCGTTGATGGACTGGATCTGCAGCCGGGTCAAATATTGCCGGTGGCCCTTGCGCACGCGAATGCGTTTCTTGGGGCGATAGCGGAAAACCATTACCTTGGTTCCCCGATGCTGGCCGGTGATCTTGGCGACGACGCTTGCGCCTTCCACCACAGGACGCCCTACCTGGAGGGCATCGCCGTCGGCCACCAGGAGTACATCGCTCAGGGTGACCGTATCACCGACGCCGCCGTCGAGCTTTTCGACTTCCACAACATCCCCGGGGGCGACGCGGTACTGCTTGCCTCCGGTCCGAATCACTGCATACATTGCTCACTCCCTTTCTGAGCCGCGTTCAGGTGTCATCGATTCAAGGCCTGAAACTTCGTCAAGCGGCTTTGCACCTCTGAAGACCCATCTATGGGGACGGGCTGTTGGGTCTGGGTGCAATTGCTGGTTGGTCTGTGACGGCTGCCGGTCGGCTGTGCCGCGTGTGGCCCATTTGTCCCCAAAAATACACTGAGCCACAAACGAAAAGTATACCCGAAAAGGCGCTTCGGCGTCAAATTTTCGGCGGCCCTTTCCTGCATGCTCTCCTGGCGGACCCGCGCCGCTGCGGGTGTGCCCGCGCGCAGGCGGTGGACAATGTGACAGCAGGGCGACAATCGGAAATGAGATTACGCGCGCTTGCCGTTCTTGTCTGTATACTCTCTCCTATGCTAACCTACCGAACGTTAGGTAAGCAGTGGGGCAGGAGTCGACCATGTATCCTGAGGATGAGATGCGCCTGGAAGCAGAAATACAGCCGGATGATGGCCTGAGCGAGGCCGCGCGGCGGGTGCTCGACGTGGCCGAGCGGCTGTTTATGGAGCAGGGCTATGCCGCGGTGGCGCTGCGCGATATTGCCGATGCCCTGGGGATGCGCCAGGCGTCGCTCTATTACCATTTTCCCGAAGGCAAAGAGCAGTTGTATGTGGCGGTGGTGGAGCGGGTCTTTGCGCGTCACTGCGCCGGGATGCAGGTCGCCGTGCAGGCTGCCGCGCCCGATCTGGGCGACCAACTCCAGGCGATAGCGGACTGGTTCGGCACGCAGCCGGCGATCAATTTCCTGGGGATGATGTATGCCGACCTGCCTGCCCTGAGCGCAGAGGGCGCGCGGCGCGTGGCGCGGTCGGCCTTTCGAGGGATGTTTGGCCCGCTGCATGGGGTCTTTGCTGCGGCGCAGGCGCGCGGCGTGGTGCGGCCGCTGCATCCCGATTTGCTGGCAGGTTTTTTCATCGCGCTCTTGGATGGCATCACCTTTAGCCTGACGCAGCAGAGCCATCTGCCGCGCGCGGTTCTGGCGCGTGAAGCGGTGCGTTTGATGCTGCACGGGGTCATGGCAGAGGGCGCACTGCTGCCGGGGGCGCGGGGTGGGGAATTTGCCGATCGTTGAGCAGGAACCGTTGAGCAGGAGTTGCGGGGATGCAGAACCGTCGCTTGGGCACGATCTTCTTGGTCGTCTTTGTCGACCTCTTGGGGTTTGGGCTGATTCTGCCGCTGCTGCCTTTTTATGCGGAGCAGTATGGGGCGGGACCATTTGCCGTGGGGCTGCTGGTGGCGTCGTATGCCGCGGCGCAGTTTTTTGGCGCGCCGCTGCTGGGCCGTCTGTCGGATCGCGTGGGCCGGCGGCCCGTGCTGCTGGTCAGCATTCTGGGTACGGCGTTGGGCTTTGTCCTGCTGGGGGCGGCAGAGCCGTTGGGCCGGTGGCTGGCGCAGACGTTCTGGGGGCCGCAGACCCAAGCCGCCAACGCTGTGGTGCTGGGGCTGATCTTCGCCAGCCGGATTCTGGACGGGCTGACGGGCGGCAATATCTCGGTGGCGCAGGCCTACATCGCCGATGTGACCGACACGGGCAACCGGGCCAAGGGGCTGGGGCTGATCGGCGCGGCCTTTGGGCTGGGCTTTATCATCGGCCCGGCCACCGGCGGCCTGTTGAGCCGCTTTGGCTATGCGGTCCCCGCCTTTGCCGCGGCTGGAACCGCCACGTTGAACCTAGTTGCGGCCTACTTCTTCCTGCCCGAATCGCTGACCGAGGAGCGCAAGGCGCAAATGGCCGGGCGGGCGCGCCCGCCGTTCAGCGCCCGTGCGTTGGCGGCGGCGTTTCGACGTCCGCGCGTGGGGCCGCTGTTTCAGATCCGTTTTCTGTTTGGACTGGCCTTTTCGATGTTTCAGTCGATCTTTTCGCTTTATGCTGCGGGCGCGCCGCTCCACCTGTCTCCGCAGGCAACCGGCTATGTGTTGACCTATGTCGGGCTGCTGGCGGTGTTCGTGCAGGGGTTTGCCATCGGCCAACTGACGAAACGTTTCGCTGAGACCCGGCTCATGCTGGCCGCGTCGATCCTGATGGCAGTCGGGCTGCTGGCGTGGGGCTGGACGCCTGCGCTGGGGGTGCTGCTGGTCGTTCTGATCCCGATCGCGGTCGGCGGGGGTATTCTGACGACGGTGATTAACAGCCTATTGAGCAAGTCGGTGTCGATCGAGGAGGTGGGCGGCACGTTGGGGCTGGCGGCGTCGCTGGAGAGTTTGACGCGCGTGATCGCACCGTCGCTGGGCGGCTATCTGTTGGGGCAGTTTGGCGCGGTCGCGCCTGGGCTGTTTGGCGGGTTGGTCATGGTATGGGTGGCGGTGTTTGCCTGGCAGCGTTTCATCGTCCACCCGGACCTGCCGGCGCTGCGTGAACCGGCTGTGGCTGGCGAAGATGCCGCGCCCGCAGTGGCTCCGCCGGGATAGTCATGGGCGCGGGGTGGAGGAGCGTCGGGTGGGCTGAGTTTGCTGCCGCTGTTTTGGGAGCCGGAGATTTGGGAGAAGGTGCGAGGTGAGGGTGGCGCTGTACCTTTCGATTCGAGAGATTTTTTATCATCGCGCGCGCTTTCTGTTGATCGCGATGATCGTGGCGCTGATCACGACCCTAGTGCTGTTTATCGCGGCCTTGTCGGAAGGGCTGGGGTCGGGCAATATCGAGTATATCCGCAAGCTCAATGCCGACCTGCTGGTCTTTCAAGAGGATGTCGATCTGACGATCTCGGCCAGCCGCTTGGGGCGCAGCAAGATGAACCAGATCCGGCGCGTAGACGGGGTGGCGGCGGTGGGGCAGATCGCGACTTCGACCAGCACGATTGTGCCGGGCGACGGGCGCGCAGCGGTAGACGTGGCGTTGATCGGTGTAGAGCCGGGCGCGCCGGGCGCGCCGGCCACCTTTCAGGGCCGGCAGTTGGGGCGCAACCGGGCCAATGAGGCGATCATCGGCCGGCGCGTGGTGGATCGGACAGGTCTGGGCGTGGGCGACACGCTGGTGCTGCGGTCGATCCAGGGGACGGAGGAGGAGTTCTTCGACCTGACGGTGATGGGGGTCAGCGATGGCCGGGGCTTTGTGCTGCAGCCGAGCGTGTTTGTGCCCTATTTGACCTGGGATCGCGTGCGGCCCAAGGCAGGCCGCAACGACACCAACAGCGGCAGCGATTTTATCTCGAACGTGGTCGCGGTGCGTCTGCAAAGCGCGGAGAACTGGCAGGCGATGGCGGCGCGGCTGGAGCAGCAGGTTAGCGGCATCCAGGCCGTCGACCGCAAGACCGCCTATGAGGCCACGCCCGGCTATGTCGAGCAGAAGGGCACGCTCGATACGCAGCGCTATTTCACCTTTTTTATCGGCATCTTGGTCATCGGCGGCTTTTTTCAGATTCAGACGCTGCAAAAGGTGGCGCAGATCGGGATGTTGAAGGCGATCGGCGCATCGACCTGGACGATTGCGCTGGCCGCGCTGTTGCAGATTGTGTTGATCAACGCCATGGGCGTGGTGGCCGGCGCGTTCGGGTCGCTGCTCCTGTCGCTCACCTTTCCGCCCACGCTGCCCATCGTCTTTACGGGGGAGTCGGTGTTGTCTGCCGTGGCGGCCCTGCTGATGATCGGCCCGCTGGGCGGGCTGGTGTCGGTGTGGGTGCTGCTGCGCGTGGAACCGCTCGCGGCGCTGGGGCTGGCGCAATAGGGGGCAGGCTGTGACAGACGCGCTGCAGGCGATCAACGTGACCAAGGTCTATGGCGAGGGAACCAATCGCGTGGTGGCGGTGGATGCGGTGAGCTTTGCCGTGCGCGCCGGCGAGTTTGTGGCGCTGGTGGGGCCGAGTGGGTCGGGCAAGACCAGCATGTTGGCGATGCTGGCGGGGCTGCTGCACCCCACGTCGGGCGAAATCCAGATCGCCGGGCGCTGCCTCAACCAGATGAGCGAGGCGGAGCGGACACGCTTCCGCGGCCAGGCGATCGGGTTTGCGTTTCAGGCCAACAACCTGGTGCCCTATCTCAACGCGCTGGAGAATGTGCAGTTGATGCTGCGTCTGAACAACCGGCTCAACGGCAGCGGCAAGCAGCGGGCGCGCGACCTGTTGGCGCGTTTGGGGCTGGGCGATCGGTTACGCAACTACCCGGGCCAGCTTTCCGGCGGGCAGCAGCAGCGCGTGGCGATCGCACGGGCGCTGATCCATGAGCCGGGCGTAGTGTTGGCCGACGAGCCAACCGCCAGCCTGGACACCGAGCGCGCCTATCAGGTGGTGGAAACGTTTGCCGAACTGATCCACGAGCAGCAGCGCGCCGGGATCATGGTGACGCATGATCTGCGTATGTGCAAGTATGTGGACCGGGTGATCCAGATGCAGGATGGGAAGGTGACCAACCTCTTGGACACCCGCGCCGGCATCGACGCCTTGGCCGCGGGACAGTTCGGCCACTAGATAAATTCGTCGCCGGCGCGCTCGCTGATCGAGCGCCCTTTTTGCGGGCGCGGCGCACCGGGTTTGTCGCCGCGCTGGGGGTGTTTGGGCGGGCGTGGGCCGGCGATCGATTCCTGGCTGATGACCGGATAGGCGGCGAAGCGCTCAACGTCTTCGGGCCGGTCGGCGAAGTAGAGGCGGTCGCGGCGCAGCGTGCGCGCGTAGTGGTTCAACCCTATCGCGGCGACGACTTCGTCGGGGCGGCCTGTGGCCCCGGCGCGCTGCTGCACGCGCAAAAAGATGCGGTGTTCCTCCAGATCCGGTGTGTAACCGGTGTAGGCCAGTTCAAAGACCAGGGGGCGCAGGTTGTACTGATAGCGTTCGCCCTTGCGTTCACGCTCGCGCCAGACGACGGTCTGCGCCAAGAAGACAGCGATGCGCTGCTCTACGTCCTCTTTGGTCAACTCATCCGGAGTGGCGTAGAGCAGGATGCTGTAGTCGGCGCCGATGAGCAGGCTTTGCGGCGCGTCTGCCTTGAGCGGGACTTCGGCGGCGCTGTGCAGTGTGACGCCGGGCGGCAGCTTGGCGGCGATGCGCTGCTGCAGTTCGTCGAGCGGCACGGGCGGGCTGAGCGTGATGTCGAGCAGTTCGGCGCTGCCGGTGAAGCCCACGCCCAAGGGCGAAGCAAACTGCATGTGCGGCTGCGGGTTAAACCCCTGTTTGTAGAGCAGGGGCAGATCGGCGCGGCGCAGCGTGCGTTCCCACATGCGAAACTCGTCTTGGTGCGAGATGAACTTGATCGCCTCGCCCTTGGCGTAGACCAGGCGCACGCGCTGGCGCGGCGCGGTCTGCGCGTCCATGTCTAATTCGACGGTCGATGGCGCATCGCTTGGATCGGCCATGCCGGCTACTCCTCTACCGGGTTGAGCAGAGCTACGTCCGCGCGGTGGCTCACCGTGCCAAAGCGGCGCTGCGGCACGCGCTTGTCGAACTGGCCGGTCAACTCCGGCGACATGGTGTCGTTAAAATAGAGCGGGATGGGCGTCACGCTGACAGGCTGGCGCACCTTGTCGCGGCCCAGGCTGGGGCAGCCCCAAGCGTCGTCGGGCGCGGCGCGGCGCTGCCCCTTGAAATAGCCCAGGATGCCGCAGCTAAAGCAGTGTTCGCGGCAGTCGTCGACCACGCCGCCCTGATAGGTGTGGACATATTCGGCGGCGAGAAACTCCTTTTTCAGCCCGGCGGAGATGTGATCCCAGGGCAGCGCTTCGTCCACCGGGCGCGCCCGGCGTGCGTACCAGTCCATGTCCAGCCCCAGTTCGGCAAAGGCTTGCTGCCAGGCGGGGAAGTTGAACCACTCGCCCCAGCCTTCCAGCTTGGCCCCCAGTTCCCAGGCGCGCTGGATCACGCCGCTCAGGCGGCGGTCGCCGCGCGTGAGGAAGGCTTCGACCAGCGTTTCTTCGGGGTTGTTCCACGAGAAATAGATGCCCGGCCCGCGCAGCTCCTGCTGGAGCAGTGCGATCTGCGCTTGGATGACCGCTTCGTCTTCCATGGGAACCCACTGAAAAGGCGTGTGCGGCTTGGGAACCAGGGTGCTGACGCCGATGCGCACGTTGGCCTTTTTGCCCAGGACGCGCCGCCCCACGGCCAGCACGGCTTTGGCGAGGTCGGCGATGGCGCGCACGTCTTCGAGTGTTTGCGTGGGGTGGCCGATCATAAAGTACATCTTGACCGTAGTCCAGCCGCGCTTGTAGACTTCCTCGGCGGTTCGCAGCAGGTCATTTGAGGCGATCGGCTTGTTGATCACGTCGCGCAGGCGGTCGGTGGCGGCTTCGGGCGCAAAGGTGAAGCCGGAACGCCGCCGCCCTTTCTCCAGCATCTCCATCAGGTCGACGCTAAAGCTTTCGATGCGCAGGCTGGGCAGACCGATGCTGAGGCGTTTGGCCCCATGTTTTTCGATGGTGCGGCGCACCAGTTCTTCGACACGGCTGTAGTCGGAACTGCTGAGGCTGAGAAAGCTGACCTCCTCAAAGCCGCACTGTTCGATCATGGCGTCGACCGCGGCCAGCACTTCGTCTACCGGGCGCTCGCGCACGGGGCGGAAGATCATCCCGGCCTGGCAGAAGCGGCAGCCGCGCGTGCAGCCGCGCATGATCTCGATGGCGGCGCGGTTGTGTACCACGTCGACAAAGGGCACGATCAAGCGCGTCACCGGTTCGGGCAGGACGGTGACCACGCGCTTGAGTACGCCGGGCGGCGCGGCGGGGTGGGTGGGGGTGACCGCGGCGAGCGTGCCGTCCGCAGCATAGCTCACGTCGTATAGCTGCGGCACATAGACGCCGGGGACGGCCGCCAGCCGCTCCCATAGGGCGCGCCGTGCCGGGTCGGGCCGGGCAGCGGGCGGGGGAGCCGCCGCGTCTGCCGGGTGCGCGGCGCGCCAGGTGGTGTAGACGTCGATCACCTCGAAGATGACTTCTTCGCCTTCGCCGATGACCATGGCGTCGAAAAAGGCGCTCATCGGTTCGGGGTTATAGCAGCCGGAGCCGCCAGCGATGACGAGCGGGTGGGCGGCCGTGCGTTGGACGGCGCGCAGCGGCAGGCCCGCCAGGTCGAGCATGGTGAGCACGTTGGTGTAAAGCTGCTCATAGGGCAGGCTGAAGCCCAGGATGTCGAACTCGGCGACGGGGTGGCGCGTCTCCAGCCCATAGAGCGGGATGCCGTCGCGGCGCATGGCCGCTTCAAAGTCGGGCCAGGGACAATAGACGCGTTCGGCCAGCAGGTCGCCGCGGCGGTTGATGCGGTCGTAGAGCAGCATCAGCCCCAGGTTGCTGCCGCCCAGTTCATAGATGTCGGGGAAGGCGAGCGCGACCTTGGCGCGGATCGCAGGGTCGGACCAATCCTTGACCATGCTGTTGAGTTCGCCGCCGGTGTAGCGGGCGGGCTTTTCGACCGTGTGCAGCACCCGGTCGAGGGCGCGCGTGATCGTGCGCGGGGTAGGCATGGCATCTCCAGGTTTCTCGTCTGACGGACCGGATTGGCCCGCGCGGGGTTCGAACCCGCTATCGCTGGACGTGCCGCGCGGCAGGGGCCGCGACGGGTTTCCAGTATAGCATAAAGCGCCAGGGCCGTGAACTGCGCGCCCTACGCAGACCTGGTGAGACTATCGCGAACTTGGGAATCCGCTTCTTTGCATCCCCCACCATCCGCGACTATCGCCTGAGCCGAGCGCTGGCCGCATCCGGGCGGAGAATGTATAGAGGATGCCGCCGGCGCTGGGGCCGCGAGCAGTAAGTCTTGAGCTACTGGATATCTTGGCAGGGTTGAACCTTCATCTCTGGCACGGTTCCTGCCAATGCTCCAAATGGTTTCTGTACCAGATATAGTCCATGCCCCAATCGTATCCGCAGGAGCAAGCCCATAGTCCAGTAAGCTCACCGCTCAATTTATGAGTACCCAAAGAGCTTGCAAAGACATCCTGGCTCATCTGTACCAGGATATCTTCGATGCGCCTTTGGAGTGTCTTGTCTTTCCTCACAACCTTGCGGTAGATTCGTTTGAATTTCGGGGTAAGGACCAACTCTCTCACTCGTCATCCTCAAGCGCCCTCTGTAATTCGCGTATCACTTTCTCTGCCGACTGAGCGTTCAATTTACCCAAGCGGTAAGCAGTCAGTGACTCTTGTGCAACCACCGCGATCTCGCGTCGTCGAGCTTCAATTTGGCGCTTGTATAGTATCGCTACAAGCATCTCTCTCTGGTCAGATGGTAACTGCATGGCAGAGTCAATTACCTGATCTAAAGTTACAGTAGGCATCGCTGCTTCTCTTTCCCTTCAACCTATCCCAACTCGATAGTGAACTAGATCGATGACGCCGGAGACTCTTCATCCGGCGCCAATACCTGCAAAAATGATGACCACGCAACAAAACGGGTTACGCTAGTCCCTTTACTATCATAGCACAGTCACCAGAGTTGGCGAGACCGCGTTTGCTGCCGCTCGCCAACTCAATTGGCAACGAAAAAGGGGCATTGTGGGAATCTCTGCCCCTGCGGTATTGCAGCGGAAATTAGGGGCTTGACATCGAGTGTGCGCTAGGGTGTAGGCTGGTAACAGATAGCGTGTCCTCCTGGGGGTGACAGGAATCTGAGGCAATTTCAAGGTGGGATAATTTGACAAAGCAGGCGGCGCTCCCGTACAATTCTCTGTACTAGGCACACACAGTATGTCGGATCAAGGCGCATTCGTCTAGTGGCCTAGGATACTGCCCTCTCAAGGCAGAGACACGGGTTCGAATCCCGTATGCGCTACTG
>JADLFO010000350.1 GCA_020845455.1 Caldilineaceae bacterium | reverse complement strand
TGTGATGGGAGGTCCATATCCTAAACCCCTGATTGGGGCACGACTCTTCGGCGTCTCTGATGGTCTTTCGATAGGCGATATCGCCTTCGCAGGCACATGGATAAGCACATGGCTAGGCGTACGCATGTGGCGTTCACCGCTTCGCCGAGACGCATAGAGCCATGGCTTGAGCCGGTTCTCTACACGATACAATCCAAGGCACGCGCGGAAAATTGCCCAAAATTGGGGGTTGACAACCCGCCCCAACCGTGATATGCTTTTGGTTACCTCCAAGAAAAAAGTCGCAAGACCGCTTTCTGAGAGGCAAAGGGAGCCTTGAGAAATTAGACAGTCTCCTGCCGATGTAGTATCAGCGTTGGAACCCAGTAGTTCGTAAGCTATTCTGAAAAGAATACTGAACACGGCAGACAACACCGATACGCACACTTTCACACGCGATGAAGCTTCGCACGCGAACTACTAGTTATCTTGAAAGAGATGGCTATAGAACGCAACCGAAGTGGAGCCGTGAAAGAACCGAGTAGGTTGACTCTGTATCACCTCAGACGTGATGCCGAGACCCAACCGAAAGCAAGCGGCAGATACTGAAAGGTTACTCGGGGCCCCTTTCTTTTTGCATAGAGTTCTTCTCTCCGAGAATTTCCACCCTAGTGAAGGAACAGCGCCTGCGGTGATGCCGCAGGCGCTTCCTTTTGGACGTTGTATCGACGCCCGCTCTGGAACGATTCCGGGTCTATTCTGTACGCTCGCCGGCGTCGTTCTCCCTCCCGCCGCCCAGAAAGGCGCTCGGCTCCAACAGCGCCAAAAAAGGCAGATTGCGATAGCGCTCGCGATAGTCCAGCCCATAGCCCACGACCAGCCGGTCGGGCAGGTCAAAGCCCTTGTATTTGAGCGGGATGTTGATCAAGCGCCGTTTGGGCTTGTTGAAGAGCGCGCAAACTTCCAGGCTGGCCGGGCCGCGCGCCTGCAGGTTGCGCAGCAGAAAGTTGAGCGTCAACCCTGTGTCCACGATGTCTTCCACAAAGATCACGTCGCGGCCCATGATCGACAGGTCCAAGTCTTTGATCAGCCGCACCACGCCGCGGTCGCGCGATTCCGCCGAATAGCTGGCGACGGAGATAAAGTCCACCTCGGCAGGGATGGTAATGGCGCGGTAGAGATCGGCCAGAAAGACAAAGACCCCGCGCAGCACCCCCACCAGCAGCGGGTTGCGCCCGGCGTAGTCCTGAGAGATCGCCTGACCCAATGCTTGCACGCGGGCCTCGATCTCCTCGGCGCTGAGCAGCACTTCTCGAATGGCCGGCGCAAACGCCGAATAGGCGTCCAGCGGTTCCCGTTGCATGCGCTCCTTCTTCTCTCGCCCACCCGGCTGCGCCCTTTGGGCCGTACCGGCCAGGCCGCAGCCTACTCACGCCAAGCCTGGGCGTCGCTGCCGACCAGCAGACCGGCCTCTTGGTCCAGCCCAAACTTCACCATCATATCGCGCAAGTCTTGCCGTTTGAGCAGCTTGATCTTGACCTCGGGGTAAAGCTCGCTCATCCGGCGCATCTTGCGGTTTTTGTGGCGGATCAACTGCGGGCGCAGGGTGGTCAGTTCGACGTAGAGGTCTTGCTGAGGAAGATAGAAGTCGGGTGCAAAGGCGACGGTGACATTCCCCTCGTCATCCCACTCGAGGGGGAAGGTACGCGGCTCGTATTCCCATTCTACCCCGTAATAGTCGAGGATACGCGCAAAAATCGCTTCGGCAGGATGGGAAAAGTGAGGTCGCTCCTGCTCTGCTACGCTCAAATGGGACCTCGTTTCACCAAATCGTGTCTCCCCATGCGCACGACCATCCCTATTGCTGTACATCCTGTATACGGCTCATCCTGTACGCTGCTATCGTACAGATAGACGGCGAACCCGTCAACCTGGTGACGGGTTCAAAGAAAACTGGTGCGGCTACCCGGCCAAACTGACCCCGATGACCCGGCCAATGCCATAGGTGACCAGGGCCGCGGCCAGCCCAAACGCGACCTGGCGCAGCCCCGACGCCCAGACCGGACGTCCCGTGAAGAGCGTGATCGCCGCGCCGATGGCGAACAGCCCTAGCGCGCTGGCCAAGACGCTGGCGATCACCGCCGTGAGGCCCGAGAAAAACAGAAATGGCACGACCGGTATAATCGCGCCCACGGCAAAGAGCACAAACGAACTGATGGCGGCTTCCCAGGCCGACCCGCCCAGTTCCTCCGGGTCGATGCCCAGTTCGTCGCGCGCCAGCGTCTGCAGCGCCGTTTCCTCGTCGGCCATGATACGCGCCGCCAAGGTGCGCGCCTCCGCCTCGCCTAGACCGCGCGCTTCATAGATCAAGGCCAGTTCCTCGGCCTCCTCTTCAGGAAAGCGCTGGATCTCGTGCCGCTCGGTCTCCAGTTGGTGCGTATACAGTTCGCGCGAGCTTTGCACCGAGATCCACTCGCCCAAGGCCATCGAGATCGCCCCGGCCAGCAGCCCGGCAAAGCCTGTGACCAAGATGGCGCTGCCCGAGAGTTCGGCCCCGGCCACCCCCATCACCAAGCTCATATTGGAGACCAACCCATCGTTAGCGCCCAAGACTGCGGCGCGCAGCGCATTGCCGCCGGCGCTGCGGTGGCGTCCTTCCATCTGCGCCAGCAGCCCGCCTTCCACCCCGCCGCCCGTGCGCCGGCCCACGGCGCGCAGCAGCCGCGCATGCGACTGCTCGACCTGAGGCAGCCCCGCCGCGGCTTTCTGGCCCGCATAGGCGTGGCTGTCGATCTCTTCCAGCGTCGCCAAGGTGGGCAGCACCGCCTGCACGCCCAGCCGCCGCGCCAGCCAAATGAGGGTGCGCGTGCGCCAGGTCAGCTTCTCCGGGGGGATCGCCACGCCTGCGGCGCGCAGTTGCGCCTCCCAACGCTGGGCATGTTTGGTCTCCACCTCGGCCAGCCGCCGGTAGAACTCGGCCAGCTTGGGCTGCCGTTCCAACTCGGCCAAGGCGCGATAGAGCGCGGCGCTGTTGCGCTCGTCGTCGAGATTCGCCAGCAGGGTAGCCGTGCGACCGTCCGCAGCCTTGTCCGTTCCCGTGTCCGTTATTTTGTCCATGAGGATGTCCCGTCCATGTCACACGCCCGATCACTTGTGCGCGGCGTCTACATCTGATCCTACGCCGCCGCTAGAGAAAAGACAAGGGCAACTATCGATGAATCGATTCTTTCTGCGCGGGGCCAGGTTTCTCCTCGACCGGGCCGGGCGTGGTTTCGGCCACGGCGGCGCGATTGTGCCGCCGCTGCCAATAGCGCTGCAGCCCCCACACGATCACCCCCGAAAAGGCCGCCCAGACC
>JADLFO010000349.1 GCA_020845455.1 Caldilineaceae bacterium | reverse complement strand
CTTTGTGAACATGACAACTGGCAGCCTCCGCTTGCTACAGGTTCAAGCACAGAAGCACATGGATTCCACCTTGGACTTGGCTTAGAGTGAGAAGGGAGTACGGACCACCGTTTGGTCGTATTGCCGACCAGGGCTAAAGTCCTCGGACCAAAGCACCGTACAGCCAAGCTGGCTTGCGCTGTTGAGGATCATCGCATCCCAAAAGGCTAGACCGTGTCGCTGCTGGAGCTGAATCGCAGCTAATACATCCTCAGTCGTAGGGCAGTGAACGTGCCAAACTGAAAGATCAGCGATGATTTGGGCTGCCGCGGGTAGTGCTAGGGGTTGCGGGACTTTGCGGGTAATATTGACGAAAAATTCCTGCAGCACTTGAATACTGAGACAACCTGTGCCGGACTCCCAAAGTGCCGCCATCAACTCTGCGGCCTGAACATGTTTGTTTCCGGCAGTTTCGTCGTAGGCGTAGACTAGAAGATTGGTATCGACAAACTGAAGCCGGTCAATCTCGTTCATGGAGTTCGTCGCGCGAGGTCGCGGAACGGCCATCTGTGCCGAGATTCAACCCTTGCCTGATCAGTGCCAGTTGGCGCTGCTTGGCATCCTTGTAGCGTCGTTCATGCATAATAAGGTCTTCAAGCGCGTCGGTTATCAGCTTTGTCACTGGCACATGGCGTTCGGCAGCGATCTGCTCTAGCTCCCGTAATACTGTCTGGGTTATATCGAGCGTAACGGTTTTAGTTTTCATGGTTCCTCCAGACTGGACTATCATGCAAGAGTATACCATACACACAATTGGTATTCTGCATCCCGGTCAGATGGGCATTTCGGTGGCGGCGTCGGCGCGGGCCGGCGGGAACACCGTTCTCTGGGCCTCCGAGGGGCGCAGCAGCCAGACCGCGGGCCGCGCCGCCCAACATGGCTTGGAAGATGCTGGGACGCTGGCCGAACTCTGCCGCCGCGCCGAGATTATCTTGAGCGTCTGCCCGCCTCATGCCGCCGAGGCGGTCGCCCAGGCGGTCGCTGATCAGGGCTTTGAGGGGATTTATGTGGATGCCAACGCCATCGCGCCGCAGCGCGCCCAGGCCGTCGCTGCCACCGTGACACAGCGCGGCGCAACCTGCGTAGACGGGGGTATCATCGGCGGCCCGGCCTGGAAACCGGGCACGACCTGGCTCTATCTTTCCGGCCCGCAGGCGGAAACCGTGGCCGCCTGTTTTGCCGCCGGCCCGCTGGGGACCGAGGTGATCGGCGACGCCGTCGGCAAGGCGTCGGCGCTCAAGATGTGCTATGCCGCCTATACCAAGGGCACGACCGCGCTGCTGGCCGCCATCTTGGGCGCAGCCGAACAGTTGGACGTGCGCGCCGAACTGGAAGCCGAGTGGGCGCGCAACGGCTCGACCTTTGCCCTTGACAGCGAGCGCCGCGTGCGTGAAGTGACGGCCAAGGCCTGGCGTTTTGTGGGCGAGATGCACGAGATCGCCGCCACCTTTGAGGCGGCGCAGATGCCCGGCGGTTTTCACCAGGCCGCAGCGGAGATCTATACGCGGCTGGCGCAGTTCAAGGATGCATCCGAAATGCCGGGGCTGGAGGCGGTGCTGGACGCGCTGGGCGCGACCCAGCCCGACAGCGCGACCCAGTAAGCGCCGCCCGCTAAAGCAACGCTCGACCCAATTGGACCTACCTCAAGGAAGCCGCTATGTCTACGCAGACCGTTGACCCGCAGGCGCTTGGCGAGTTTGTCAAAGACAAAATGCAAGAAGTCGGCGTGCCCGGCGTCGCCGTGGGCATCTGGCATGATGACGGCATGATGGCGCAGGGCTTTGGCGTCACCAATGTCGACCACCCGCTGCCCGTCACCGACACGACGCTCTTTCAGATCGGGTCGATCACCAAGACCTTCACCGGCACGCTGGTCATGAGGCTGGTGGAAGAGGGCAAAATCGACCTAGGCGCGCCGCTGCAGCGCTATGTGCCGGAGTTCCGCGTCGTCGACGCGGGCGCGTCCACCCAGGCGACGATGCGCCATCTGCTGACCCACACAGGCGGCTGGGAGGGTGATCTCTTTCTGGACACCGGCCCCGGCGACGATGCCCTTGCCAAGTATGTGGCGGCCATGGCCGAGCAGACACAGCTTGCGCCCATCGGTGCGCACTTCTCCTATAACAACGCCGGGTTTGCGCTGGCCGGGCTGGTGATCGAGCGGGTGACCGGCCAAAGCTATGAAGCCGCGCTGCACAGCTTGGTGCTGGAGCCGTTGGGGCTGGAGCAGACCTTTTTGGAACCCAGCGACGCCATGACCTATCGCTTTGCGGTGGGCCACGGCGGCCCCAAGGAGACGCCGGCAGTGCTGCGCCCCTGGCCGCTGACCCGCGCCACCCGTTCGATGGGCGGGCTGATCACGCACGTCCATGATCTGCTGCGCTATGCTCGCTTCCACCTGGGCGACTCCAGTGCCGCCCGACAGCCGGTGATCCAGCCGCAGGGCGTGGCGCAGATGGCATCGCCCCAGGTTTCGATCTGGGGAGACGAGGGCCGCGGGCTGGCATGGGGCACAAACGAGGCCGGCGGCGTCCCGACCATCGGTCACGGCGGCGGCACGCTGGGACAGATCAGCCAGCTCACGCTGGTCCCCAGCCGCGGCTTTGCGATTGCCGTCTTCACCAACGCCCAGCGCGGCGGCGAACTGACGCGCGCCGTCGTCGAATGGGCGCTCCGGCACTATCTGGGGCTGGAGACGCCCACCCCCAAGGCGCTCGAATCCAGCGTCGAGGAGCTTACGCCCTATGTGGGCCTCTACCGCAACATGATGACGCAGGTCGAGCTAGGCCTTCTCAATGGGCGGCTGGTGGGCCAGAGCGTCTATCTCAAGGGCTTTCCGACCAACGACACCCCCCCGCCACCCCCGCCTGCGCCGATGACGCTGGCGCGCGTCGAAGCCGACCGGCTGATGATCATAGACGGCGAGATGAAGGGGACCCTGGTGGATGTAGTGCGTACGCCGGAGGGGGAGATCGGCTGGCTGCGCGCCGGGGGCCGGCTCTTGCGCAAGGTCAGCTAAAGGGACTGCATGGCGATTGAACTGCCCGAAGCCCAGCGCCTGGCGCAGCAGATCGACGCCGCGCTCAAAGGCAAAGACATTGCCGGGGTGCTGGTGCCGGAGCGCGCCGCCCCGCTGGTGCGCCAGGGCTTTATCAACCTGCATACGACCATCCTCGCCCACACCACCGTGGCCGGGGCCTACAGCCGCGGCAAATGGATCTTTGTGGAACTGGAGCCGGGCCGCCTGATGCTCTTTGCGCTGGAGACCGGCGGCAGGCTGCTCTATCACCCCACGGGGTTCAGCGGGCCGGCCACCTACCAGACACGAATCGACTTCGTCGACGGCTCCTGTCTGACCGTGCATATCTCCGGCTGGGGCTTTGCCAAGACCGTGCTGCGCCGCGAGCTGGCGAACGAAACCTATCCGGGCAGGCTGGGCATCTCGCCGCTGGACGAGCATTTCACGCTCACGATGCTGGCGAGTATGTTGGACAGCGCCGCGCCGCAGTTGATCCAACAGGCGATCATGGATCAGCGCACGCTGGCCGGGATCGGTGGCGGCTATGCCCAAGACATTCTGTTTCGCGCCGGGCTGCATCCCAAACGCACGGCAGGAAGCCTGGACAGCGGCGAGATGCGCCGGCTCTATGACGCCATCCGCACGACGTTGAGCTTGGCCGTAGCGCAGGGCGGGCGCACCGGTGAGATTGACCTCTATGGGCATCCCGGCGGCTACCAGCCGGTGATGGACGCGGCGCACATGGGCCGGCCCTGCCCGATCTGCGGCACGCCGGTCACGCAGATCACCGTGCTCGGCGCGCCGACCTATGTATGCCCGAACTGCCAGCGTTGATTGCAGCGGGAAGAGATCAATAAACCGCCAAGTGCGCAAAGGGCGCAAAGGGGGAAGGCGGAGAGAAAGAAGAGGAAAGAAGAAGTTGTTGCTTGCGCTTGATACTGCGACCACAGCGGCGTCTGTGGCGATTTACAACCTGGAAAGCGGGGCGTTGCTGGCCGAATCGACCTGGCAGGCGCGCCGCCGCCATACACAAGACCTGCTGGCCGAAGCGCAGCGGCTGCTGGCGCAGGTTGGCCGCGCCCCGGCGCAGATCACGGCGCTGGCGTCTACCACCGGGCCGGGCAGCTTTACGGGGGTGCGCATCGGGTTGAGCGCGCTCAAGGGGATCGGGCTGGGGCTGGCGCAGCCGCCGCGCGTGGTGGGCGTGCCCACGCTGGCCGTCACTGCCGCGCCTTGGGTGGATGTCGCCTCGGCAAGCGGCGCACAAATCTGCGCCTATATCCAGGCCGGGCGGGGACGCTATAACTGGTGCTTCTTTGAGCGGAAAGACTCCTTGTGGCGGCCCAGCGCGGCGGACCACCGTGCAGGTACGGCGGGCGAGTTGGCCGCGACGCTGGCCGGCATCGACGCGGCCCCAATTTGGCTGGTGGGCGAGCCGGCCCCCGACCTATCGGATGCGGCCGCGGCGCTGGCGCATGTCACACTGGTGGATGCGGTCAGCGCGTGGCGGCGCGCCGGACATCTGGCGCACCTGGCCGCGCAGCATCTGGCGCAGGGCGTCTGCGATGACCTGGCCGCGCTGCAGCCGCTGTATCTGCAAAACCCATAAAATAGCCCACGCTTCAGCGGATAGCGGAGTCATGTCCCTCAACGTATCTTTTCGCGAGCTTGCGCCCCAGTTCAGCCCCATGACCCAAGCCGACGTGGACCTGGTAATGGAACTGGAACCGCGCTGCTTTCCCAGCCCGTGGTCGGCCTCTACCTATCGGCATGAGCTGCGTAACCGGCGCGCGTCCTATTGGGTCGTGCGGCCCGGCCCGGATGTCCCGCCCAGCGCCGCGCCGCCGATCCTGGGCTATGGCGGGCTGTGGCTGTTGGGCGAGGAGGCGCACATCACTACGATCGCCGTGCATCCTGAATGGCACCGCCGCCACTTGGGCGAATGGCTGCTGCTGCGGCTGATCGGCGTGGCACGCGCCGGCGAGGCGCGCCTAGTCACCCTAGAGGTGCGGATGCACAATGCGCCGGCTATTGCGCTCTATACCAAGCTGCGTTTCGAGCAGGTAGGCATCCGCAAGGGCTACTACCAAGATACGGGCGAGGACGCGCGGCTGCTCACGCTCTTTGGGCTGCACCGCCCCGAAGTCTGGCAGCGGCTGGAGGAACGCCGCCGGGCGATTGAGACGGGCGGCTGAAGCGAACCACCAGCGCGCTCCCGCGTGCGAGAAAGGGTCAACCGTCTATGTATCGATTCTATGCCGCGCCGGCCGGCCTGGCGGACGCGCTGGCGCTCAAGGCCGAACATGGCGAAGGGGCGCGCATCCTGGCCGGGGGCACCGACTTGCTGATCGAGTTGGACCGCGGGGTGCGCGCCGCGCCGGGCGGCGGCGAACTGGGGTTGATCGACCTGACACGCATCCCCGGTCTGGCCGAGATCCAAGAGGCGGACGGGCAGATCCATCTGGGGCCGCTGGTGACGCATAACCAGTGCGTCGCCCACCCGGCCATTGTCGCCCGCGCCTTTCCGCTGGCGCGCGCCTGTTGGGAGGTGGGCGCACCGCAGATCCGCAACCGCGCCACCGTGGCGGGCAACCTGATCACGGCCAGCCCGGCCAATGACACCATCGTGCCGCTGCTGGCGCTGGGCGCGACCGTGACGCTGACCAGCGCAGCCCGCGGGGAGCGCACACTGCCCTTGGCCGCCTTCTACACCGGCTTTCGCAAGGTCGACCTGGCCCCCGACGAAATCCTGACGCGCATCTCATTTGCGGCGCTGGACGACGCGCAGGGCGGCGCGTTTATCAAGCTGGGGCTGCGCCGCGCCCAGGCGATCAGCGTGCTCAGCGTGGCGGCGATTGTGCGGCGCGACGCCGCGGGCGGTGTGACCCAGGCGGCGATCAGCCTGGGCGCGGTCGCGCCGGCCGTGATCCGCGCCCAGGCGGCGGAACAGTTCTTGGTAGGCAAGCGGCTGGACGAGAGCGTGATCGGCGAAGCGGCGCGGCTGGCGCAGGCGGCGGCGTCGCCCATCGACGATATCCGCGCCACCGCGGCCTATCGCCGCGCTATGGTCGAGACGCTCACCGCCCGCGCCCTGGGCCAAATCCGTGACGGGCAGACGCGCAGCGGCTGGCCCGCTGCGCCGGTGATGCTCTGGGGGCGGGCGCAGGGGCGCGTGCCGGTGGGCACATTCACCGCAGACAGCCCGGCGCGGGTCAACGGCGCACCCGTGACGCCGGCAGGCGGCATGACGCTGCTCGACAGCCTGCGCCAAGCGGGGTATGTGGGGGTGAAGGAGGGCTGTGCCGAAGGCGAGTGCGGCGCGTGTACCGTCTTTTTGGACGGCATGGCGGTCATGGCCTGTCTGGTTCCAGCCGAGCGCGCCGCCGGGTGCGAGGTGGTCACCGTCGAAGGGCTGGGCGACCCTGCCGCTCTACACCCCGTGCAGGGTGCGCTGGTGCAGAGCGGCGGTGTGCAGTGCGGCTACTGCACGCCTGGGTTTGTGATGAGCGCGGCCAAGCTGTTGGAGGAGCGGCCCCACCCGACGCGGCGCGAGGCGCAGGAGGCCATTACCGGCAATTTCTGCCGCTGCACCGGCTATCGCAAGATCCTAGATGCAATGGTGCAGGCGGGCCGCGCCTCTCCGGCCCGGTTGCCGGCCCAGCTGCCAGGCCCTTGAGGGCCTGGCTAAACAACGACGCCCGTCCAAGCGGGCTGGAGAAGTGATGCGCCAGCCCCGTGAACGGGGCGTCGCTCTTTAGCCGAGCGTCTTTAGCGCCGGGCGGGTGCGAGTGCGCGCAGATAACATCAATTGCTGATCACAGGCGCTTGATGCAAGTACTCGTCACTGTGAAGCTGTTTTAAGATGAAATCGGCTGCATCAGCCCGGCTGAGGTTCGGGCCGGTGTTCACGCCCACCCATCCAACACGATAACGACCGCTGAAAGGGTTGTCGTTGAGACGGGGCACACGCACAATGACCCAGTCTAGCCCACTGTTTTGGACTAGACGTGTCGCCTCTTCCGACTGTTGTGCGACTGCCCGCGCCAGGGTCATCAAGGCAAACTTGATCAGGTGATTGATCAACTTAGGCCGATCCTGCGGCATGTCCACACCGGCGCCGGTCATAAAGACCAAGCGTTTGATGCCATGCCGCTGCATGGCTTTGAGGATGTGGCCGACGGCGGCGGGCAGCATATCAGAGGGCGAGCGATTGGTCGCCCCCAGCGTGCTGATCACGGCATCGGCATCGGCAGAAATGGCCCGATCCACGGCGGCTGCGTCCATGACATCGCCTTGGGCCAGCGAGAGACGCGCATGTTGAATGGGCATTTTGGCAGGATCACGCACGAAACCGATCACTTCATGGCCTGCGTCCAAAGCCTGCTGAACCAGCGGTATACCTGTGCGCCCAGTGGCGCCAAAGACGACAATTTTCACAGCAGCGATTCCTCAATGTAGTTGGTGTAATG
The DNA here is from genome assembly GCA_020845455.1 of Caldilineaceae bacterium. GTDB lineage: Bacteria > Chloroflexota > Anaerolineae > Caldilineales > Caldilineaceae > QEUY01. Next base: position 33,380 of record JADLFO010000349.1, on the reverse strand, counting down.
TAGTTAGCGTGAAGTCCTCGATTGGTCACGAAATGCAGCGAATACTTTATGATGAGGCTAACGCTCTTTATGTAGGTGATCCACCAAGGCGCGCATAGTCGCCAGGCTTTCACCCAAATAGTCGGCAAAGCCGCTTTTGATCTCCAAGATCAGATCGCCTGCATATTCGGGTAGACGCGCAAAGACCTCGGCATAGGGGATTGACCCCCAACCGGGGGGCAGGTGGATATCGGCCTCGCCATAGGGCCAGCGGTCCGGCTCGCCGTCGAAGCCGGTGTCGAGGCGGCCAAAGTTGTCGTTGGCGTGCAGATGGCGCACCCACGGCGCGGCCTCTGCCACGGCGTTCAAGTAGTCAAAGCCCATATCATGGGCGGCGATATGCAGATGGGCGATTTCGAGGGTCATGCCCACCGCCGGATGGTCGATCACCTCCAGTTGGCGTACAATGGGAAAGATGTGCAGGCGGGCATGATGGGCGGAGAGCGCCGCGCGCGGCAGCCCAATATGGGCCAACATCTCCTCCAGCCGCTGCATCCGTCGCAGCCCGGTGGGCACGCCGGCAGCCAGTCCGATGGCGTTGATCTGCATGAGAGACAACCGCCTTTCCAGTGAATGAGGCTAGAAGATTCATGGCTAGTTCCGCGAACACATCCCAGTCTATCACCAATCGCGCAACCGGCGACCCTGGCCGCGAGCAACCCGACACGCGCATTGACCTGGGGCCGGTCGTCCAGGTGGGGATTGTGGTGCGCGACGCAGAGGCGGCGGTGGCAGCCTGGACCAGCCGCTTTCAAGTCGGCCCGGCTCACTTTGTCGACTGGCCGCCGGAGGGGACTGACCTGGCGCAGACCGCGACTTATCATGGCCGTCCCGGCAATTTTCGTATGCGGCTGGCGTTTCTGCAGGCCGGGCCTGTGCAGATCGAGTTCTTGCAGCCGATCGAGGGCGACAACATCTATGCCGATTTTTTGGCAGAGCACGGCGAAGGGCTGCATCATTTGCTTTTCAATGTGCTCGACCCGGACGGGGTAGCGCGCCGGCTCGAAGCGCCCGTCCTGCAAAGCGGCGGCTCTACGCTCTACCCCGGCGCGATCTGGTCCTATCTCGACACCCAGGCGATGTTGGGCGCAATCATCGAGCTGCGCACCAAGCTGTAGAGGGAATCTACCGCAGAGGGCGCAAAGAACCCTTACGCGGACAGGCGCAAAGGCCGCGGCAGAGGCCCAGGCATCAGAAGGCCGAGAATGCGGAGGTTTGCGCCCTCTGGTATTGCCCAGCCTGGGCGCGGGTGATAAGATGCGTTGGCTATGCAACAGCCGATCCATGACCGTCGCGGCCCTGCCGCGCCCACTCCGGCCTTGCGTCTCGATGCCCGCCGCCTGACGCTGCTGGCCGCGCTGGCGGCAGCGACCCTAGCCCTGTTGGTGCGGGCCGGGGGCGGGCGCGCCACCTTTGCCGCCCTGGCCGGGCTGGACGCGCGCCTGCTGATCGTGGCCGCGACCATCCACTACGCCGGGTTTGCGCTGCGCGGCCACCGCTGGCAGTTGCTGCTGGCGGCGCTCGGCCACCGCTTGGGCTATCTCTACACCACGGGTGTGCTGCTCAGCGGCTGGTTTTTCAGCGCGCTGCTGCCGGCGCGCGCCGGCGATGCCCTGCGCGTGGCCGCGCTGCGGATGCCGCCGCCCAGCCAACCCGCCGTCCCCGTCGCCGACAGCCTGGGCACGATTGTGCTGGAGCGCACGCTCGACATCCTCGCCATCTTGATCTTGAGCGCCGGGTTTGGGCTGGGCGTGCTGGGCGCGCGGCTGCCCGGCTGGCTGGTGGGCGTCTATGCTGCCGCGCTGCTGATCTTGGCCCTGGCCGGCGCGGTCATGGTCTGGACGCCCGCGCTGCTGGCGCGCATCCGCGCCGGGTCGACGCGCCCACTCTGGCAGCGGGCGCTTGACTTTGCCCGGCAAGTGGCGGAGAGCCTGCGCCGTCTGCCGCGGCGGCCTGGGCTGGCCGCGCTGGTGATGGGCGAAAGCCTGCTCATCTGGCTGTGCGATGCGCTGCTGCTCTGGCTGGTGGTGGCGAGCCTGGGCCAGGGGCTGTCCCTGCCTGCCGCCGGGTTCGCCGCGCTGACGGTGGACATCTTTGCCGCCGTACCCCTGACCCCCGGCGGTATGGGGCAGGTTGAGACGGCCTACGCCGCGCTGCTGGCGCTTTTAGCGCAGCCGGGTATTGCCATTCCCGCTGCGGTGCTGGCGACGCGCGCCATCAGCTACTGGAGCTTTCTGCTGGTCAGCGGCGGCGCGGTGCTGGCCACCGGGCTGGGCCGCTGGATTGCTTCGCCTGCCGCCCTGTCCGCCTCAGACCTCACCTCAGACCTCACCCCAGACCTCACCCCAGACCTACGCCAAGAATGAGCCGTCTGCGCGCCCTCTACCGGCGACATGCCGGGTTTATCGCCCTCCTGCTGCTCTATATCAGCTTCCGGCTGCTGGCGCTGCTGCTCTTCCGGCCCGGCGGCTTTATCAGCGACTTCTCCGATTACGACTTCTACTCTACCTGGGGCACGATGATCCCCATGGGCTATCGCACCTATGAGACGCTCTGGACGGCCTACCCGCCGCTCTTTCCCGCGCTCATGCTTACGCTCTTTGAATGGGCGAGCCGCATCCCCGCCTGGGTCGAGCCGCGGCTGGCCTTTCATCTGCTGCTGGGGCTGGCGCTGCTGCTCTTCGACAGCGGCAACCTGGCGTTGATCTACCGGCTAGCGGGCCGGCTGGTGTGCGACGAAGGCGCGGCGGCCTTCCCCGGCGAACTGCCCGCGGCGCTGGCCCCGCTGGTCGCGCCGGGTCTCTATGCGCTCTTCTTTGTGCCGGCCTATACGATGCTGGGCTGGTTTGAGCCGATGCCGCTCTTCTTCATGCTGCTGGGGCTGGAACTGCTTTTTGTGCCGCGTCCCTGGGGCTGGATGGGCAGCGCTGCCGCGGCGGGGCTGGGCTTCTTAACCAAGTTGACGCCGGCGCTGCTGGTCCCGGTGGCGATACGCCGGCTGGGCGCGCGGCTGAGTTGGGATGGGCTGCGCCGCCAATGGTTCCGCCGCGAGGCAGGGGGCAATCTGCTGCGCCCGGCGCTCTATACGCTGATCTTTTTGGCCGTCGTGGTGGGCGTGGGCGCTCCCTTTGTGCGCGCCAACCCGGCGCTGGCCTTCAGCAGCTTCCGCGTCCAGTCGATCCGCCCGCCCTGGCAGAGCGTGTGGGCGCTGATCGACGGCTTCTATGGCTATGGGCTGGTGCCGCTGGACATGCGCAACCTGGAGGGGCTGGCCGGGCCGCTGTGGCAAAGCCGCATCCCCTGGGGCTGGGTGGGGCTGGCCTTTGCCGCGCTCTACCTCTGGCTCTACACGCGACCCTATGACTGGAGCCGGGTACGCACACCGCTGGCCTTCAGCGCGGCCAGCGTAATCCTGCTCTTTCTCTACAGCAAGGGCTGGAGTCCCCAGTTTTTAATCTGGGTGCTGGTCTTTGTTGCGCTGCTGCTGCCCACACCGGCAGGGATCGCGGCGGCGATCCTGCTCAGCCTGGTCAACTTTGTCGAGGCCAACGTCTTTTTGATCCTGCTGCCCGGTGAACACTGGATCATGGCGGGGACGGTGCTGACGCGCACGGCGCTGCTGGCGCTGTTGATGGTGGAGTTCTTAGCACAGGTCTGGCCGCTGGCCCGCCAATCCCAAGTACGGCGCATGACGGCAGGGGCGACCTGGGCTGTGGTGATCTTGGCGTTGGTGGCGGGTGCTGCGACCGCGCCGCGCGCCGCCCGCGCCTATTGGGCGCAGCAGCAGGCGAACCACCCCTGCCGCGAGGTCGTGACGCTGCTCCAGGCCGAGGCAGGCGGCGTGAACCGCACCATTGTCACGCAGCAGCCGGAGGTCTGGCGCGACCTCTATCCCTGGCTGCGCCAGGAGTATACGTTTGTAGTGCTGGACGGCTATACGCCCGAAGGCGACCGCGTAGCGGAAGTCGTCGACCGCGCCAATGCGCTGGCCGGCCAGGAATTCTGGTGGGTCGAACGCGACGATCTGCCTTTCTCGCCCACTAGCCCCGCCGCGGCGCGCGACCGCTACTTGGCCCAACCCCCCGTGCATCTGCTGGAAGAGCAGAGGCTGGGGGCCTGCCGGCTGCTGCGCCTGGTGGCCGTGGACGATGCGCCGCCTGCAACGGTTGATGTCGACGGCGGGCCGCTGGCGCTGGACCTGGCGCTGACGGGCGCGGCCCAAGTGGGCGCGCCCCTGCATCTGGTGCTATACTGGCACACTGACGCCGCCATCGGCGCACGCTATACGGTCTTTACCCAGTTGTTTGACCCGTCGGGGACGCTGGTGGCGCAGCAGGACAACTGGCCGGTGCATGGGCTGGCTCCCACCGATAGCTGGACGCCCGGCGTCTGGGTGCGCGACCCGTACACGCTCGCCATCCCGCCCGACGCCGCGCCTGGGGACTATTCGTTGTGGGTGGGCGTCTATGACGAGACGGGCCGCCGCCCCTTGACCCTGGCCGGCGGCGACCAGGCCGACCACCTGGCGATCCCGATCACGGTGGCAGGACACTAAAACCTGAGAGATGAACCGCAAAGGGCGCAAAGATCAGAGGAAGAAGAGAGAAGCAAAGCAGAAGCGGTTAACTCTCTTGCCTAAGAGACCGGCGCATGGAGCTTACGCGCGTGAATAGCCTGAGTGGATAGTGAGACCCTTGATCCGCGAAATTGACCTGCGGGACCGCAGCATCGCCTTCTGCGTCTTTGGCTTTCTGCTGGCCTGCTATCTCTTTACCTATACCGGCATCATCCAGAGCAGCGACGGGCTGGCGATGTTCGCCACCGCCGAAAGTATGGTGCGCCGCGGCGCGATCGACAGCAACCAACTGCTGTGGATGGGCAACCAGCAGGGCAACCTTGGCCCCGACGGCGACCTCTACAGCCGCAAGGGGTTGGGCATGACGCTCTTGGCCGTGCCGCTGGTCTGGCTCGCCAACCTCTGGCCGGCGATGGGGCTGGTGCATGCGGCGCTGCTGCTCAACCCGCTGCTCACGGCGTGGACGGGCGGCCTGCTCTTTCGCACCGGGCGGCGGCTCGGCTGGAACCACAGCACGGCGGTGGCCACTGCGCTGATCTTCGGTCTGGCGACGCTGGCCTGGCCCTATACGCAGACGCTCTTCAGCGACCCGGTGAGCGGGTTTGGGCTGTTCGCCGCCTTCTACGGCATCTTGAGCTATCTACAGACGGCACGCAAACGCTATCTGCTGGCGGGCAGCTTGGCGTGGAGCGTGGCTTATCTGGCGCGCGTGGTCAACCTGGCGACGCTGCCGATCTACTTGGTGGCGGTAGCCGTGGCGATCTTGGCTGCGCCCCCGCTGGAGGGCCGTGCGCCGCTGCCGCGGTCGCGCCGCGCCGGTGACTTGTGGCGCGCCCTGCTGGGCAACTGGCGGCCGCTGGTCACCTTTCTGACGCCGCTGGCGCTGGCCGGGCTGGTCTCGCTCTGGTGGAACTGGGCGCGCTTCGGCAACGTCTGGGATAGTGGCTATGTAGAAACCGAACGCTTTGATGCGGTCTGGTGGTTTGGCGTGGCCGGGCTGCTGATTGGGCCTGCACGCGGGCTGGTCTGGTACAGCCCGGCGCTGTTGCTCGCCATCCCAGGCGGGGTCTGGTTCTGGCGCGAGGCGCGCGGCATCTTCTATTTTGTCGTGGCGTTGAGCGCGCTTTACGTCGCCATCTACGGCAAGTGGTATATGTGGCACGGCGGCTATAGCTGGGGACCGCGCTTTATCGTGCCGCTGATGCCCTTCCTGGCCCTGCTCGCCGGGCCGGTATGGGAGGCTTGGGTAGTGCAGCGCCGCGCCGGGCTGCTCGGACGGCTGGCGGTCTTTGCGCTGCTGCTGCTCTCGGTCGGCGTGCAGTGGTTGGGGATGCTGGCGCCTTTTGGTCTGGTACAAGACTGGCTGGCGGCCAATGTGACGCCGCTCTTTGCGCCGCAGACCTTTAGCCAGTGGCGCTATTCGCCGCTGTTGCTCCAGTGGCAGTTCCTCCAGCCGGAGCAGATCATCTTGGCCTGGTGGCGCACTAGCCCGTCGATCTGGCGGCTGGACTGGCTAGGTCTGTTCATGCCGCTGTCGGCCATGGCGGTCGGGCTGTGGCTGTTGGTGCGCCAGATGCGGGCGGATCGCGGGCGCACGCCGGTCGAGCCGGTGCGCGCTTTCTGGTACAGCGTGGCGCTGGGGTTTATCAGCCTGGCGATCTTGACCTATTACTATACCAACCTGACTGACCCGGATCTGCGCCGCGCCGCCGCCCGTATCCGCCAGATGGAGCGCGGCGAGGACGCTGTCTTGCTGCTGCGCCCCGAACGCACACAGGATTTCGCCAATGTCTATCACGGCGCGCTGGCAGTCTATGGTTTCTTCCCCCAAGGCGGGTTGGACGCGGCAAACGAGGGCTGGCTTGCGAGGCTGCGCCGGCGGCATGGGCGGCTGTGGCTGCTGCCCGACGACGCGCTGCCCGAACAGTCGGGCTGGGAATGGGACCTGCGCACCGAGGATTTTCTGTTGTTGGACACGCGCATGCGCGAACCCGACGGCCAGCGGCTGGCGCTCTATGCGCCGGCAGAGCAGCGCACCTTGGAAGAGGCCGGGCTGGGCACGGTCTTTGGCGACCCGGCCTTGGTCGAGGCGGGCATCGACGAAGAGAACGGCTGGATTCAGCTTGACGGCTATGCCCTGACGCCGGAGACCACACCGGGCGGTGAACTGCTGCTGGCGCTGCGCTGGGAAAGCCTGCGCGCTGTGGATCACAATTATCAGGTCTTTGTCCATCTGCTCAACGCCGGCGGCGACAAGCTGGCCCAGCGCGACGGCCAGCCGGTACAGTGGATGCGCCCGACCAGCACTTGGCAGCCCGGCGAGGTGATCGTCGACCGCTATGGGCTGCTGCTGCCCGACGATCTCCCGTTTGGCAGCTATTCGATAGCCGTGGGACTTTATGACCCGGTTACCGGCCAGCGTCTTCCGATCAGCGCCGGCCCGCGCGATTACGCCATTGAGTTGGGACCGATCACGGTTGTGCCCAACCGCTAGTGGCCCATTGGATCAAAATCAAGGAAGAATACATCATGATCAACATGCATCTAGCTGTTTGCCATCGACGCGCATTCCTGGCTGCGCTGCGCGCCCGCTGGGTTGGGTTGCTGGCAATCGGGCTGCTGGCTGCCGCGTGCAGCGGCGGCGAAACGCCCGCCGCCCCCGCCGAGGCAGGCGCCCCGGCGACGACTGCTGCGGCTGCGCCCACGTCGCCGCTGCCCAGCTCGGCCTCACCCGCAGCTGCCGCCCCGGCCGCCGAGCCGGTGACCCAGGCCGTCGGCGGCGCGGTGACGGAACCGGTGACCGGCTCCGCCGCGCAGTCGGGCACACAGGCGATCACAGGCGCGACCGCGGGAACCAGCACGGGGGCCATCAGCCAAGCCGCCGCCGCACAGCCGGCGGCGGCACAGCCGGTGGTGACCGCCACCGTGAGCGCCAACGGGTCGACCGCGGTCTTTGCCCCGCTGGAGGTGGACGAGGGGGCCGACTGTGAGATCGAGTCTCATCTCGACCTGGTGGGCTATCCAGAATTGGAGCAGCGTATGGGCTGCCCGACCGAGGAAGCACGTTTCGACCCCATCGGCATCGAGGAGTTCGGCGACCTGCCCCCCTACGACCGCTTTATGCTCTGGTTTAGCCATGAGAAGCAGATCTATGTGCTCTTCCCCGACGGCACATACAAGACCTACGCCGACACCTGGGTCGAAGGCCAGGACCCAACCCATCCCTGTAACCCGCTGGGCGGCGAGGCCGATTCGCCCCCGCTGCCGCGGCGCGGCTTTGGTAAGCTCTGGTGTGAGAACCCGGACATTCAGTCGGTGATGGGCACGGTGCCGCGCGAGGAACGGCTTTGCCAGCACTCGGTGCTGCAGCGCTTTGCATCGGGCCGCTTGCTGGCCTGTTTCGAAGATGCGACCGTGCGCTATTTCCGCATTCTCGACGACAGCACTTGGGACGTGGTGGCGCAGTAGCCCATGCGCGTGATCACCGGCAGCGCCAAAGGCCGCAAACTACAGATGGTGCCGGGCGATACGACCCGGCCCATCACCGACCGTGCCAAGGAAGCGCTCTTTAGCATCTTGGGCGATTGGCTGGCGGGGGTGCGTGTGCTGGACCTCTTTGGCGGGACCGGAGCGGTGGGCATCGAGGCGTTGAGCCGCGGCGCCGGCTTTGCCCTCTTTCTAGACCGCAGCCGCAAGGCGGTGCAGACGATCCAAACCAACCTGGCGCACACGCGTCTGGCGGATCAGGCGCAGGTGCTGCAGGCCGACAGCTTCGCTTTTTTGGAGAGCTATCGCGGTGAGCCGTTTGACCTGGTCTATATCGCGCCGCCGCAGTATCAAGGGCTGTGGCACAAGGCGCTGGCGCTGGTGGATGCGCGGCCCGATCTGTTGGCCCCCTTTGCCACGGTCATCGTGCAGATTCACCCGCGCGAGGAGACGCCGCTGACGCTCACGACGCTGGAGGAATACGACCGCCGCCAGTATGGCTCGGTGCTGCTGATCTTCTACGCGACCACGGATGACTTGAATACGGAGGAGGAAGAGGAAGAGGGGGGTAGCCAATAAAAAGGGGGCTGCATCTGACAGGATGCAGCCCCCTTGGGGTATATGCTTGTGTGCGACGAGTTATTGGCCGGTGGCGCCCTGCGTCTCGTCCAAGGCGCTGGTCGCCTCGCTCAGGGCACGTTCCAGCGCGGTGAGGAAGGTGGTGAACTGGTCGCTTGCCACATTCAGCTTATCCACGGCCTGCTGCAACTGCGCCACGTTTTGGCGGTCGGTTGCCAACTCGGAGCGGAGGTCAGATTCCACGGTCGCGAGTTGCCCCTGAAGCGTGCGCGCCTGCTCGGCCACGACGTCTACGTTATAGCTGACGGCGCCCACGTTTTCGTCAATGCGGGCCACACTGGCTTCCAATACGTCCAGCCGTTCGCCGCCGCTGAAGCTGAGGGTGCCGCCGTTGATGACTGCCAAGACCAATAGGGTCAACAACATGCCTAAAATGGCTCCCCCAATAGCTGCGCCGAACATGGTCAGCGAGTCGTTGCGGACCGCATTGTATTCAATTTCAGGCGGTTCCTGGGCTCGCTCAACCGGTCTGGCCATATCCAGTGACTCATTGTGAACGCTCATGTGACTCCTTCCTCAACCTAGCGAAATACTAACCTATCGAGATGAACGACGAATGCTCCCATGACATCTGCGCGGCACAAGACGGGCAACGCAGGACAGGTGGCCCCAATCTTAACCGATGCGCCGGCTTTCGTGAAAATCGGATCAAGCGCCGGAACGATAAACCTGCGCCGATGATCGACCGCATAGCTCGGTTGTCGGTTGTTGCTCCCTCTCCGGTGAGGGTTGGGGACGCCCGTGGGCGTAGTATAGCAGTACCATCTTAGCGGCACGCGCCGGATTCGTCAAGGTACGTTTCCCTACACAAATCTGACGATGCAGATATGCACAGGTGGTGCAGCGTTTGGCCGAAGGCGCGGTCGTCCACCTGCTGGGCAGCCGCCGGCAGGGGCCAATCCTGTGGGCGCAGGTGCGGGTCACCCAGATCGACCCACAGCGCGCCGCACCTTCCGGCTGGCCCAGAACCGCTGACCCGCCGCCGTTCGCCTTGTCCTATGCCCGTTACTGCTGTGCCTGTTGCTGCTTATGTCTGACTTTGGCGCTGCCATCAACCTACGCACGCTTGATTTTCTGCTCTCGCCCCAGGGACAGCGGGCGGCGGCCGCGCTGGCGGCGCAAGGCGTCGACGCGGCGCAGCTGCCCGCCCAACTGGCTGCCCTGCGCCGCGAGTATGCGGCGGAAGATGCGGGCGCGCTGCTGGCTTTGGTGCGGCTGCGCCGCCAGGCCGCCGCCAAATTTCCCGAAGCCGACCGGCTGTTCTTTACCGCCGAGGCGCTGGAACAGGCCACGGCCCGCCCCATTGCCGAACACCGCGCCGCCTGGATCGACCGCCACGCGCCGCCCGGCCCTGTGTTGGATCTGGGCTGCGGCATCGGCGGCGATACGCTGGCGCTGGCCCGGCTGCGCCGTGTCATCGCCTATGAGGTGGACCCGCTGCGGCTGCGGCTGGCTCAGGCCAATGTGGCCGCGCTGGGGCTGACGGATCAGGTGACCTTTCACCAAGCCAACTGGAGCGCGGCGCTGGCCGCGGGCGATCTTCCCGCTGCCGCAGCCGCCTTTGCCGACCCGGCGCGCCGCGCCGGGGGCAGACGCATCTTCCGGCTGGATAGCATCCAGCCGCCGCTGCCCGCGCTGCTGGCGCTGCAGCAGACCGTGCCCGGCCTGGGCGTCAAGGTGATGCCCGGCGTTGACGCCCGCGAACTGCCCCCCGGCTGCGGCGTGGAGTTCATCAGCCATGAGGGCATATGCAAAGAGGCGGTGCTCTGGTTCGGTCCCTTGGCGGGGCCGGGGCGCTGGGCCGCAGTGCATGACGGCCACGCATGGCATACACTGGTCGCCCACGGCGAAACGCCCCCGCTCGGCCCGCTGCGGCCCGACATGACGCTCCACGAGCCGGACCCGGCGGTGATCCGCGCCGGGGCCTTTGCCGAGTTGTGCGCCCAATTGGACGCCCATCTTTTCGACGCGCAGATCGCCTATCTGGTGTCGCATGAACGGCGTGCAACGCCGCTGGCCCAGTCTTTTCGCGTGTTGGAAATCCACCCGTTTAGCCTCAAACAATTACAGGCGCGGCTGGCAGCATTGGAGATCGGCCAGGTGGAACTGAAAAAACGCGGCGCGCCCTTTGCCCCGGAATCGTTGCGCGGGCGGCTCAAGCTGCGGCCCGGTGGTCGCCCGGGCGTGGTGATCTTTACCCGGCAGGGCGATGAGCGCATCATGATCCTCGCCGAACGCTAATCCCCCGCAGACCCCCTACGGCTTTGCGTGCGCCCGGTTTGCGGCTACACTAGGCGCACAAGGAGCCTGCGCCATGACTGACACTATGACTGATGCCATATCTACGCCAATGAGCCTGGCCGTTCCAACCTATGACGAATTGACCGCCCTGGCCCAACGCCTGGGCGAGCAGATGCTGCGCGCCGGGCTGACCTGCGCCACCGCCGAAAGCTGCACTGGCGGGCTGGTGGGCCATCTGCTCACCGAGATCGCGGGCAGTTCAGCCTATTTTATGGGCGGGGCGATCACCTATAGCAACGCTGCCAAGGCGCGAATCTTGGGCGTAGCCGAGCAGACCTTGGCTACGGACGGCGCGGTGAGCGCGCCCGCCGCGGCGCAGATGGCCGCCGGCGCGCGGCGGCTCTATGGCGTGGATGTGGCGGTCTCGATCACCGGCATTGCCGGGCCGGGCGGGGCGACGTCCACCAAGCCGGTAGGTACGGTCTATCTGCATGTCAGTGCGGCGGACGGCTATGAGCAGGGCGCACACTGGGTCTGGCAGACCGACCGCAGCGGCAATAAGCTGCTCAGCGCGCAAGTGGCGCTGCAGATGCTGCTCGACTATCTTGCCCGGCGCGGTCCTGCCGGGCAGAGCGCAGCGCCGCGGCCAGGGAAGGAAAAAACGCATGAGAAGTGAAGTGTTGATCGACGAGCCGGTGGATGTTTTGGTGCGGATGCTGCCCAGCGGCGAGGTGCGCCCGACCTCCTTTTTGTGGCGCGGGCGCTCACGCTATGTCAGCGATGTGGGCCGCCAGTGGGAGGAGCGCATCGAGGGGCGCACGGTGCGCTGTTTTCTGATCATGACGGTGGACGACAACACCTATGAATTGCACTGGGACCCCGCCGGCAACCAGTGGACGGTACATCGCGGCTGGCTGCGCGATCTGGCCGTCTAGCTGCCCCCATCTAGAGCAAGGCTGCTTACCCGCTTGACCCGCCCAAAACTTGCCAGAGCAGCAGGCCGACAATCGTCAAGAACAGAATCAACATCAAGACCGATCCAAGCCAGCTCATGAACTGGGCGGCGGGGCTGGGCGCCGTCTCGGTAGGCAGCCGGCCCGGTTTCTGGATCGGTTTGAAAGGCTGGAGCAGCCTGTTCCAGAGCGCGACCACCCGCCCCATCAAGAAGGCAAAGAGCAACGTCGCGGCTATCCCTGCCACAAACCCCGAAACAAACGTCCGGTCAAGTAAATAGGTATCCAAGACGGATTGAAGATCTTCCATGGATGGGGGATTGACAAAGGCAACTTTTCTGCTAGGATCAGAACGGATGTTCTTTGGCGGCCATCAGGCCCGATCCGGGCGTGCCGCATATCCTTTTGGCCCGCCGACCGTCATCATGGGCAGGAGGCGAAAAGGTTCACTTTCATGCTTAGTCTGCGTTATCTCCCCCAAAATCTTACAGTCTTCTTTGGCTCGATCCTGGGCGGGTTGACCCATGCCGACTGGAGCGGCGCATGGGCGCGCGGCGGGCTGTGGGGCCTGGTGCGCGAAGGCTTGGCGGCGCTGACCGGGTTCAACGCCTGGCCCTTCTTTGTCGATGCACGCGGGGCCTGGCCGCCGGATGAAGTGGCGGCGCTGCTGCGCGCCAACGGCATCGCGACCTGGGGCTGGGGCTATGCCGGCGGCGAATTCTATTTTCGCGTCAAGCGCCGCCAAGCCCACTGGGCGCAGTATCTGCTGCTGCACAACGGTGTGGCGGTCGGCGGGCGGTTGCTGGACGAGAGCCTATCGACCGGGCGCACGGCCGCCACAAACACGGCCGCTACAAGCACGGCCGGCGCGCAGCCACCCCGCGCACCGTCAGCGCCGTCTGCCGCTGCTCTGCGCCGGTCTACGCCGCTGCGGCAGCTTGACCGGCTGATCGATCATATTGCCGATCTATAGCACTGCTCCACAGCACTGCTCCACAGCACTGCTTCACCGCGCCGAATCCCAACGCTGTTCTCCCCATACCCGGCGAGTCCGCCGGCCCTCCTTGTTCCAACATTGTAGCATGGCTGACGGCCTGATATAGCTGTCAAGATGCTGCGCGTTTGCGCTGCGGTCGCCCCGTTTTTTGTGTCCCGTGTTGTGCCTAACGTCTGTACCCCCACGCATGGAATCGCACCGTTGTCGCGCGCTATCTTGGCATGGCGCAGAGGCCCCTTCTGCCTATCGGCGCAGCCCCCGATGGACGCAACAGAACATCGGATGAAATAACCGTGTGAGATCGGACAGTCCGGCAGGTACGGTATGGGTTTGAAAGGAAACAAGCTATGGAGAACGAGCGCAGCAACCAAAGCATGAGCAACAGTTCGCGGTCAAGCCAACAGCCATCACAGATGGCATCGGCGCGCGAGCAGGGCGAACAGGCCGTCGAACAGGGCAAACAAAGGGCAGCCGAGATCGCCGAAGATGCCAAGCACAAGGCCGGCGAAGCGGTGGGCCAGGCCAAGCAAAAGGCGTCGGAGTTGACCGAAGAGGCGAAGATGCGCGCGTCGGACGAGTTCGACACGCGCAAATCCCAGGCAGTCTCACGGCTGGACGGCGTCGCATCGGCGCTGCGCCAGACGAGCCGTGAACTACAAAACCAGGACGACGACGCCATTGCCCAGTATACCAGCGCTGCGGCGGATCAGGTGGAACGTTTTTCGCACTACCTCGAAGGCAAGGACTTGAGGCAACTGGCCGGCGAAGTCAAGAGCTTGGCCTATCGCCAGCCGGAAATGTTTGTGGCGGGCGCGCTGGCCGCAGGCTTCTTGGTGGGACGCTTCTTCAAGTCGTCCAGCGCCCCCAGCGGCCGCGGCGAGAGTTACAGCGGCTACGGCTACGACAACTATCGCGCGCAAGGCTCCTACTACGCCGGCCCCTCCTATTCCGGCGAGTCTCGCGGGTATGGCAGCTACGCATCAGGGCGTGACTACGGATACCGCCGCGGTGACGAGTATGGGCGCGGCCCAGACTATCGCGACGCCGGCAGCAACTACGGGCAGACCGGTCATAACCCAAGCAGCGGGGCAGGACGCAGTTTCGAGCAATCGGGCGGCGGCAACTACAGCGGCGGGCGCAGCAACCCGCAAGACCAGCCGAGTCGCCAAGGCAGCAGTGGATCTTCTGCGCGTGATCAAAACGCGCAGGGGCAGAGCAACAAGGGGTAAGACGCATGAACCCTCCCTATTTAGATCGATTGGACGATGATGCGAGGCGCGATGCAGCTCGCGCACAGCCCAACCCAACGGTCTATTCCACTCCGGAGCCAACGCTCGGCGAACTGTTCACATCGCTCACCGAGGACTTCAGCACGCTGGTCCGTAACGAGATCAAGCTGGCGAAGGCTGAGACGATGGAATCGGTCTCCACGGCGACGCGTGGGGGCGAGTTGATGGCCGCCGGCGGGTTTGTCGCCTATGCCGGGTTGCTGATCGTGTTGATGGGCATCGCCGTCCTCGTCGGCCAGGCGATTGGCAGCTACTGGCTGGGAGCCGTATTGGTGGGCGTGTTGACGCTGGCAGCGGGCGCAGTGATCTTCTTCAGCGGCAGATCGGCCATGAAGAATGTCAACCTCACGCCCGACAAGACGATTGAATCGATCAAAGACGACGCCCGCATGGTGAAGGAGCAACTCTCATGAGCGACTATCGCGAACCTGAATCGTCGGAAGAGATCAAGGCCGGCATCGCGCAGACACGCGCCCAGATGGAGGACAAGATCAACCAGATTCAGTATCGGTTGGACCCCGAACGGCTAAAGGAACAGGCCCAGGAGACCGTGCGCGGCGTGGTCGCCGACAGCCGCACGGCGATGGCAGACTATATGCGCCGGCACAAGGAGGAGATCAGTTCTGCAATGCTAGATACCATCAAGCACAACCCAATCCCAACGGCCTTGATCGGCGTCGGTCTCGGTTGGCTGGCGCTGGAGGCCCTATCGCCCAAGCGTGGGCGCAGCGACCATGGCTATGACTATGAGCGCAACCGCTCTCTGCCTGTGCCGCGCGACCGGGCCGTGCGCTATGAGTCGGGCTACAGCTACGACGACCGCTATGACACCCGCTTTGCCGGTTCCGGCAACTGGAACGAGGAGCAGTGGAACCGCTATGGGCGCACGCCCACCTATGGCGAATGGCAAGGCTCTAGCTCGCCTGAGCGGCAGGGCTATGCGGGCGGCGGCGGCGGACCCTATACCGGCGTCGAGCGCCCCTATACCACAGGCCCGTATCCATCGGAAGGCGCGCGCCAGGGTTCGCGCGAAGACGGCTGGGCGCAGCAGGCCAAGGAGCAGGCCGGCGAGAAGGCGGAACAGATAGGTGAAAAGGCCAAGGACATCGCCGGCAGCGTCAAGGATGCAGCCCAGAGCGCCGGCGAAAAGGCAGTCGATGCGGTGCGCGACGCCGCCGGTCAGGTGGGTGACCGGCTTCGCAGCGGGGCCGAGGAGATCGCCGACCGTGTGCGCAGCGAGGGCGAGCAGATCGGCTATCGCATGGAGCAGATGGGCGATCAGACGCGCGGCCGCGCCGGCGATTTCCGCCGGCAGATGAGCGACCGCGGCCAGGGGCTTGGCGAGCGGATGGGCGATCAGGCGCGTCAGGCAGGACGCCAGATCGAACACCAGGTGGAAGACAATCCCTTGATGATCGGCGCGGTGGCGTTCGCCGTGGGTGCGGCCGTCGCTATGCTGCTGCCGCAGACGCGGATGGAAAACCGTTATGTGGGCGAGACACGCGATTCTATGATGGACTCGGCCAAGGAACTGGGCCAGGATGCGGCCGAACGGGCGCAGCGTGTAGTGGAGGAAGTTCGCCCCGACCTGGAACAGACCGCCAAGAAGGTGGTCGAAGATGTAAAACAGGCGGGCAAGGAAGCCGCCCATGAGCTGCAGGATACGGCTCAAAAGGCCCAGGACAAGGCCAAGCAAGAGGGCGAAGGGCTGAAGACCGATGCCCAAAACAAGGCCAGCCAGACCATCGACCGGGCCACAGACAAGATGGCGGACAAGATGACGGCTCAGACAGCCGGTCAGAAAGCGCCCGAAAACTGGACGACGCTCAAGGGGCGCTGGAACCAGATCAAGGAGGAGGCCAAACGGCAGTGGGGCAAGCTGACCGACGACGACCTCACCCGCATCGAAGGCGACTATGACAAACTGGTCGGGCTGATCCAGCAGAAGTATGGCTATAGCCGCAGCCAGGCGGAACAGGAAGTCAACAGCTTTTCGCGCAGCCGCGTCTAGCCGGTGGGGAGACCCGACCCCCAGGCCCGCAACCGGAGCCGCACACGTCCGCCAGGGATCGTTCCCTGGCGGACGTTCTGCGGAACGAAAAAGGAGCATAGAAGGCGCGAATGGCTGCTCTCGACGCCAAACGATACATAGCGTGGGCGAAGGGCGTCCGGCAACGTTTTCCCAGACTGCGTCACCTGTCAGCGGCGGCTGCCTCCACCGCGGCGCTCAGTGCTGCGTATTCCACATAGCTACACAGCTTTTCCAGAGAACGCAGCGTGATGGAATGTTGACTTCTCGTTCGGTCGTTGAGAACCTGCGTCGAAACCACATAGAACCGCCACTGAGCAATGTTGAGCGGGTCTACAGTCGGTTTGTGCGTGTGAAAGAGCAACGCAAACACATAAACGCCAGCCTGTCGTCGGACATCCTCCTCGCGCAGGTTGGTATCTGGATCCCATGCTCGGGTACGAGGCACATGAAACGTAATAGACGAGAGATGGGTCTGCCGCCAACTCTGGACAAACGCCGCAGACTTGACCTCGATCTTGATACCGGATGGTGTCGTCAGATCAAAGGCTGCCCAGTCGTCACGGACACCTTCAGTATTGACCCCCAGGGCATGGGCAACGATGTACTCGGCAAGCCTGCCCCGTGTGATGTCGCTGACCAGATCGGAAGTGCTCCACTGCCAAAATTGCAGGAGAGAAAAGCCGAGATCCTGACCATCAGCGTGAAATGCTTCGTGACCGTTTTTACGCTGAACATCTAAACGACCCAGGTTGTTACCATGCTGCTCCAAGAAAGTCTTCATATGCCTAGCACGGGAATGCAACTAATTATTGCCAAGGCATGTGACTGCACTGGTTGCACCCAACCACGGCATCCCAAGCAGAGGCAAAGCGAAATGTATGTAGCCGTGGGGTGGAGAGGTTATCGTAAAAGATGAGCTTCCCTATCTTGCACCATGGCGCCCCCACCAGGACTCGAACCTGGGCACATGGTTTAGGACACCACTGCTCTATCCTCTGAGCTATGGGGGCGCGAGCCGCACCGCTCATCTTACTGTATCCGGCCCATCTCGTCAAAGCGAACCGGGCTGTTCCTCCGTTCCGGCACCCCGCGCACAGCCTGTTTGGGCGCGTTTGGGCAGGGGCGCGCTTGCCGCTTCGCCCACTTCTGGCTATGCTTGCCCTATCCGTCGACCATCCGCCCGCGCAATCGCACCCGACAAGGAGACTGACCGATGCGCCGTTTTGAAAACCAAGTCGCCATCGTCACCGGCGCAGCCGGCGGCATCGGCGCAGCCACCGCGGCACGCCTGGGCCGCGAAGGCGCAGCCGTGGTCGCCGCCGACCGCAACGCCGGCGGCGCTGAAGCCACCGCCTCCGCCATCCGCGACCAAGGCGGCGACGCGCTCGCCGTGCAGGCAGACGTGACCGACCGCGCCGCTGTCGAAGCCATGTTAGCCGCCGCTCTGGCCCGCTATGGCACGGTGCATGTGCTCGCCAACATCGCGGGCATCGCACACGGCGAGCCGTTTTTGCAGGCCAGCGATGAATGGTGGGACAAGACCTTGGCCGTCAACCTGACCGGCGTCTTCTACTGCAGCCAGGTGATAGCGCGCCACATGGTGGCGCATCAGATCGCAGGGCGCATCGTCAACCTGGCCTCAACCAACGGGCTGGTGGGCGAGGCCAGCCTGGCCCACTACAACGCCTCCAAGTTTGGCGTGGTGGGGCTGACCATGACCATGGCGATTGAGTTGGGACCGCACAACATCCGCGTCAACAGCGTCTGCCCCGGGCTGATCAAAACGCCGCTCACGCAGCGTTCGTACACCAACCCGGTTTGGGCCGCTGAATATGCCAAGAAGATCCCCATGAACCGCTTTGGCGAGCCGGAAGAGGTGGCCGCGGCCGTGGCCTATCTCGCATCCGAAGATTCGGGTTTCATCACCGGCGCGCAGCTGGTGATCGACGGCGGCCAGCTTACGTTCTAACCCAGATCGGCCCAAACCTGGCCCCAGGTTCGCCATCCCTGACCCGGATCGGGTAGAATGGTGCAGCGAGCCATTCTCACCCCGAACGGAGGACCCTTTGGCTATCGAGGAGATCCGGCAGTTTGCCCAGCAGATCCGGCAAAATGTCGAACAAGTGATCGTGGGCAAGACCGAGGTCATCGACACGCTGATCATTGCCCTGCTGTGCGAAGGCCATGTCCTGCTCGAAGATGTGCCGGGCGTGGGCAAAACCATGCTGGCGCGCGCCCTGTCGCTCAGCCTGAACGCCGAATTCCGCCGGCTGCAATGCACCCCCGACCTGCTGCCCAGCGACATCACCGGCGTCAGCGTCTATAATCAAGAGACGCGCCAGTTCCAGTTTATCCCTGGCCCGGCCTTTACCAATATCCTGCTGGCCGACGAGATCAACCGCGCCACCCCGCGCGCCCAGGCCGCGCTGCTGGAATGTATGGGCGAGCGCCAGGTCACGGTGGACGGCGTGACGCGCACCCTGCCACGACCCTTCATGGTGCTGGCCACGCAAAACCCGATCGAGTACGAGGGCACGTTTCCCCTGCCCGAAGCGCAGCTCGACCGCTTTCTGTTTAAGACCAGCCTGGGCTATCTGTCGGCGGAGCAAGAAGGCGACATGCTGCGTAACCTGGGCGGGCGGCATCCGATTGAAACGCTGCAGCCCGTGGCCGACTCTGCGCAGATCCCGCTCCTGGCCGAACAGGTTTGGGCCATCCGCGTCGACGACACCCTGCGCAGCTATATCGTGACCTTGATCCAGGCCACGCGCAAACACAATGACCTGACCTTGGGGGCCAGCCCGCGCGGGGCGCTGGCGCTCTATCGCGGCGCACAGGCACGCGCCGCCATCGCCGGGCGAGACTATGTACTGCCCGACGACATCCAGGCCTTGGCCCCGCTGGCGCTCCCCCACCGCTGTATCGTCAACCCCGAAAGCGCGCTGCGCGGGCGCACGGCGCAGCGCATCGTCGGCGAAATCGTCGAACAGACGCCGCTGAGCTTGGGGGAGGTTTAGCCGGTGGCCGATGCGCCGGATTTGCGTGTTCATTTGAAACGGACTGGATCGCGCGGCGCTTTGCAGGCCATTCGCTGCCAAACCAAGTTGTCGCATGACCCGGCCCTTGCCAGGATGTTATGCTCCCGACAACACCGCCACCGCTGCGCCGCCGGCGCGGCCGTCTATGGTGGCTAAGCCGCAGTCTACCGGTCGGGCTGATTGTCTTGCTCTTGTTGGCCGCGCTCCTGCGCTATCTGGAGCAGGCCGCCGGTTCCAAACTTGCCCAGCAGTATCCGGCCCCCGGCCAACTAGTAGACATGGATGGCTATCGCATGCACATCCTCTGCCGGGGCGAAGGCCGCCCGACCGTGATCCTGGAAGCGGGCGCCAGCGACTTTTCGCTGCAATGGACCCTGGTGCAGCCGCAAGTGGCAACCTTTACCCGCGTTTGCGTCTATGACCGCGCCGGGTTTGGCTGGAGTGACCCCAGCCCCTATCGCCGCACCAGCGATGTGATTGTAGAGGAGCTGCACCGGCTGCTGACACGGGCCGAGATCCCCGGCCCCTATGTGATGGTCGGCCATTCGTTTGGCGGCATGAACGTGCGCTTGTACGCCCACCGCTACCCGGAAGAGGTGGCGGGGATGGTGCTCTTGGATGCGCTGCATGAGGCGCAGTTTCTCGGCTCGCCCGGTTTTCTGCGCGTCGCCAAGATGATCCTGGCGCTCTTTCACAATTTCCCGCTGCTGCGCTCGCCGGGGCTGTTGGCGCTGTTTCCCGACCAGATCCCTGTGCGCGGGTTGACAGGCGAAGCCGCCGACGAGTATCGGGCGATCCTGGCGACGACCCGCTATCTGGCGACGGCCATCGAGGAGACCGAGTCGCTGGAAGAAAGCCTGGCCCTGGTGCGCGCGGCGCAGTTAGCGGGGCTGGGCAATATCCCCCTGATTGTGGTCAGCCGCCAAGTGGCCTTTTCGCTGCCCGGCGCGCCGCCCGCGGTCAGCGAACATTTTGAACAGGAATGGCAGCTTTTGCAATTGGATCTGGTGGCGCTTTCACCCAACAGCAAACATGTGATCGCCGAAGGCAGCGGCCATCACATTCAACTGGCGCGGCCCGACATCGTGGTGGAGGCCATCCGCGAGGTGGTCTTCACGCTGCGCGAACAGCAGGCGATGCGCCGGCCCTAGACACCCAGCCACGCCCCAGTTCCGGGGCGTGGACTCTGGGATACGAGCTTTGCGGTGCGGGATAGGCTATGCACAATCTCTTCTGGTCGGTTCTGATCCTCTTTGCGATCGCGGCGCTGCTGCGGCTCGACTGGGTCTATTACCTGGTCTATGTGGTGGGGGGCGTCTGGGTCTTTAGCCACTGGTGGATCCGCCGCGCCTTTCGCAAGTTGAGCGTGCAGCGCGCCATGCTGATGCGCGGCTTTGTGGGCGAACGGCTGATCGTGCGGCTGCAACTGGAGAACAAAAGCTGGCTGCCGCTGCCCTGGCTGCTGCTCGACGACCGCGTGCCGCTCGACCTCAAGGAAGTCGACAGCTATCGCGCCGTGATTGCGGTGGGCGGCAAGTCGCATGTTGAACATGAAGAGGTGCTGCACTGCAAACGTCGCGGCTATTACCCCGTCGGCCCCTTGACGCTGACTACCGGCGACCTCTTTGGCTTTGCCGAAGCCTCCTGGCAAGAGTCCGTCCCGGTCTATGTGACGGTCTATCCCCAGGTCGTGCCGCTGCACACGCTGGGGCTGCCCAGCCGGTCGCCCTTTGGTGTGCTTGCCAGCCGCCAACGCCTATTTGAAGACCCCAACCGCATGGCCGGGGTGCGCGGCTACGCCAGCGGCGACAGCATGCGCCGCATCCACTGGAAGGCCAGCGCCCATGAAGACACGCTCTTGGTCAAGAAGTTTCAGCCGGCGATCGCGCTCAACGTGGCGATTGTGCTGGACCTCAACCGCCAGGCCTACCCTATCAGCGGGCTGGTCGGCGCCAGCGAATGGGCCATCAGCGTGGCAGCGTCGGTCGCCAGCTATGTCGTCGACCAGCGCCAGCCGGTGGGGCTGATCACCAACGGTATGGACTCGGTGGCCGGCGCAACCGCGCTGCCCATCCCCACCCGCCAAGGCCAGGGGCATCTGATCGCTATCCTGACGGCGCTGGCGCGCGTTCAGATCCAGGACGTGGCGCAGCCGCTGGCCGAATGGCTGCCGCGGCGCATCGCCGACCTCGAATGGGGCACGACGCTGGTCGTCGTCGTGCCCAAGGTGAGCGAAGACGATCTGTGGATGCTGCACGGCGCGTATCGCCGCGGCTCGAATGTCGCGGCGCTGGTCTGCGCGGCGCAGCCCGACTTTGACCGGATGCGCGCCCAAGGCGAGAAATTGGGCGTGCGCCTGCACCGCACGATCTGGGAAAAAGACTTGGCTGCTGTATAGCGCTCACCGCCAAGCAAAGCGAGCAACCCTGTGACGTACTCTCCCCTGCAAACAGGGGGAGCTTCTAGGGCTACGCATACAGCAACCTGTTACGTTGACGCCCTAGCGGAGCGTCCCTCCGCATCAGATGCACGATTGGGAGACACCCACTATGTTTTACCCGACGCAGGATTTAGGCGTCGAAACCAGCAACATAATCTGTTGTCAACGTGCGAGCGAGGCTGAGGCTATTATCCTGCTGCCTCTAGGTGTAAGTATACCAGATTTTGCCCTAGCGGGCAACGTTTTTCCCCTCCCCACTCAAAGTGGGGAGTACCCAAACGAGGTTTTCTATGGCAGAGACCCCAACCACGAGCATCGATCCCGGCCCAGCGACCCCGGTTGACCTCTATGACCAGCCCTGGATGCAGTCGGTGTTGCGCCCGGCCATCATCGCCATCATGGCGGGCTGTTTGGTGCTGGCGCTCTTGGCCTTTATCCGCCGTCTTGCGCCCGACCTGCCGGCGTTCTATACGCAGTTGTTGGTCGTGATCGGCATGGCGGCCTCGGTCATCGGCAGCATCACCACCACCTGGCTGGCGCAGCCGGGCCAGCGCGGCAAACGCAACATCGGCTATCGCGCCGCCGAACTGGCGCTGATCCTCATGGTGACGCGTGTCTCGATCTGGCTGGTGGAGGGTGCGTGGCCGGGCATCGAACAGTTCTTTGTGCGCCCGGTCGATTCGCTCTTAGACGGCTATTTTCTGGCCGGGCTGCTGGTGGTCTTTCTGGCCTGGATCATGTCCACCAGCATGACCGAAGACCTGCTGGCGATGGCGCTGCAGCCCGACGACCTTTACATGACGCGCACCTTTGGCGACCGCTGGCAGGACACGGCGCGGCCTGTCTATACCGACCGGCCCGCCATCCTGCGCCGCTTTGTGGTGCGCTGGGTAGCGGGCGGCATCCTGCTGATCCTCTTGGCCGCGGGGTCGCGCATCGAACTGCCGGAGAACGGCTTTCTCGGCATCATCCGCCAACATATCGACCCCACCGTGATCACGGCTATCATCGTCTATTTTCTGCTGGGGCTGGTGTTGATCAGCCAGGGGCAGCTTGCGCTGCAGCGGGCGCGCTGGACACTGCAAAAGACGCCCAGCGCGGCCGGC
The DNA here is from genome assembly GCA_020845455.1 of Caldilineaceae bacterium. GTDB lineage: Bacteria > Chloroflexota > Anaerolineae > Caldilineales > Caldilineaceae > QEUY01. Next base: position 10,544 of record JADLFO010000349.1, on the reverse strand, counting down.
GTGCTGCGCAACTGGCCCGTCTATGCGCTGCTGCTGATCCTGCTGGTCGGCGTGGTGGCGGCGTTGATGCCGCTGGGCGGCACCTTCTGGCCGGCGCAAATCCTGACCACGATCATCACCACCGTCTATTTTGTGCTCTTTGGCATCTTCCGCTTTTTCCTTTCGCTCTTTTTGCTGTTCGTCTCCTGGCTGACCGGCGAACCGGCGGAGACACCGCCGCCGCCCCCGCCACCGCAGCAAGCCGCCATGCCCGAAGTGCCGCCCGCCGCCGAATCCGCCCTGCCGCCCTGGGCCGGGGGCGCAGTCTTCTGGCTGCTCACGGCGCTGCTCTTGGGCTACGCCGCCTATATCTATTTCAGCGGCAAGGGGTTCACCTTCGTCTGGGCCAGACAGCTTTGGCAGATGCTGCGCGAGCGCTGGCAGCAGTTGTTCGGCGCCTACCAGGGCTGGCAGGCGGCGCGGCTGCGGGCGGCGCTGGCGCGCAGCCAAGCGCAGGGCCAGGACGGCCCACGCGGGCTGCCGGGGTGGCTGCGGCTGCGCAACCTCGACCCCCAGCGCCAGATCCGCTATTACTACCTGTCGATCCTGCACCACGCCGGCAAAGCGGGGTTGCCGCGCCAGGAGTCGGAAACGCCGCTCCACTATGCGCCGCGGCTGGCGGCGCGGCTGGAAGCCGACGAAGCGGGCCAAGAGGCGATCCGCGAACTGACCGAGGCCTTTGTCGAAGTCCGCTATGCAGGCAACTCCGTGCCCCCGCCGCGGCTGGCGCAGATCAAGGCTGTTTGGGAACAGCTAAAACGCTTACTGCGATTGTAGCCAATCCCACCTTCGGCCAAAAATCTTTCCTTGACGCTCCTACTTGACCCTGTTATAATCAGACTGGAGGGAAAGGGCATTCTCCCTGTCTATTTTTGTTTATTAAAGGGGGACGCATTCTTCCCGTACCATTCCTTCGGCCTAATTTTTTGGAGTGACTCGATGATGTCAGACGCGCAAGAATTCAACGCAGAGATGGACGACGCGCAGCAACTCGATGAGGAGCAGCCGGCTTCGGATCTTGAACTGTTCGAACAATATCTGGAGCAAGATCTCGACCTGGACCTGCCCGGGCGAGGCGATTTGCGCGAGGGGGTGATTGTCGAAATTCGTCCGAGCGAACTGCTGGTCAATGTCGGCAGCAAACGCGATGGCGTTGTACCCCAGTCGGACCTGGCGCGCCTGGACCAAGAGTATGTCAAGAGCCTGCGCGAAGGACAGACGGTGGACGTCGTCATCAGCAAACAGCCCGACGATGACGGCATCTTTGTCCTGAGCATGGCCGATGCTCTGCAGCAGCGCGACTGGATCACCGCCCAAGAACTGCTCGAAAACGGCGAGATCACCGTCCACAAGGTGGTGGGCTATAACAAGGGCGGCTTGACCGTAGAGTTCAACCATCTGCGTGGTTTTGTGCCCGCCTCGCACATCGTCGATATGCCGCGCAACCTGTCGGAAGAGCAGCGCCGGGCTGAGTTGGAAAACCGCATCGGGCAGAAGATGCGTCTCAAGGTGATCGAGGTGGAGCGCCGCCGCCGCCGCCTGGTCATGTCTGAATCGCTGGCCGAGCGCGAATATCAGGCGCAGCGCCGCGAGGAGTTGTTCAAGACGCTGAGCGTCGGCGACATCATCACCGGCGAAGTCCGCAGCCTGCGCCCCTTCGGCGCCTTTGTAGATATCGGCGGGGCCGACGGCCTGCTGCATGTCAGCGAGATAGGCTGGTCGAACATCAACCACCCGCGCGAGGCGCTGGAGGTGGGCGAGACCATCGACGTACAGGTGATCCGCATCGACCCCGACAATCAGCGCATCGCCCTGAGCCGCAAACGGCTGCTGCCCAACCCGTGGGATACGGTGGAGGAGCGCTATCATCCGGGCGATGTGGTGCCGGCCACGATCACGCGCGTGGTGGATTTCGGCGCATTCGCCGAGTTGGAGCCGGGAATCGAAGGGTTGATCCACATCAGCGAACTGGCCGATATCGCCATCGCCGAGCCGCTCAAGACGGTGCGGGTGGGCGATAAGGTTCAGGTCAAGGTGCTGCGCGTCGACCGCAAGCGCCAGCGCGTGGGCTTGAGCCTGCGCCAGGCGATGTTCCCCGACAGCCCGGTGGAAGACAGCCAGGAGAGATAGGCGCAGCGCGCTCCGTCCCCTGCGGATTTACCTGGTCTAGTGCGCCGGATGGTTTGTGAAGTTGCTCGTTATACAGTATACTTCGGGGGTTTGAGGTATACTGTATTTGTTTGCGTGCTCTGCCTTAGCGAGCGCGCGCAAGAAGGCGGAACCTTGCGCCCCGCCGGCTGATCGAGGCCGGTTGATGCGTGTGGCCGGCCGGCGTTCATCCGGAGAGGGGGTGAGTCCAATTAGCGTAGAACTGCGACCTGGTGAATCTCAGGAGAGCATCCTGAAGCGTTTCCGCAAGGCGGTCGCCGAAGCCCGCATTCTGCCCATTGTCCGGCAGAAGCGCTGGTTTACATCCAAGAGCGAAGTCAAGCGCATCAAGCGCCAGAAGGCGATCCGCAAGTCCCAGCGTGGCGTTGGGCGGCGGGCCGCTTAAGAATGCCAAACGGGGCCGGCCCAGCGATCTGTTGGGGTTCGGTGGGCATTCGAAGTGAGGATGAAACACTGGCGAAGGGTTTTCGACAATCCTTCGCCGGTTGATTTCCTCGTCCACGAAGTAGGATATCAAGAACGGAGATACATGTCTGAAGAAACCATTACCTTAGAGGGGAAGATCGTCGACACCCTGCCCAACGCTATGTTCCGCGTAGAACTGGAGAACGGGCATCGGGTGTTGGCCTATCTTTCCGGCAAAATGCGGAAATACTATATCCGTGTGTTGTTGGGCGACAAAGTCAAGGTCGAAATGAGTCCCTACGACCTGACACGCGGCCGCATTACCTACCGCTATCGCAACTAGCGACCGGCAGTAGACATCTGAATCAGGGATACACTCTGCCCAACCAAGGTGCACGCGCCTCTGTTTGGGCTGTTTGTGTTGGAGAGCACAGCAAGGCGAAGGGGGGCAGGCCGGTCAGCCAGCCTGGTCGCGCGCCTGGCGATAGCAGGTGATTGCCTTCTGGGCGACGAACTGCTCGCTAGGGTAGGTGAGCAGCAGCAGCGCATCCTCCAGCCGCGCCCAAAAGGGCTGAAAATCGACGGTGTCTTTAGGCGAACGGGGCAGGGTCGCGTCGCCCACCTTCGCCATCAAGTAATAGTGTTCGGTACGCCGGTAATGGTCGCCTTGATAGTCAAACTCGACGACTTGGATTCCCAGGTCGGCGACGACGGTCAGACCGGCCAGACCGGTCTCTTCGATGGTTTCGCGCAGCGCCGCATCGGCATCGCTTTCGCCCTGCTCCACATGGCCCTTGGGCAGCCGGATCTCGTCGCGGCTGGGGCGATCCAGCAGCAGCATCTGCTCGTCATGGATGATGATGCCGCCGGCGGCCATGTATTCAAGGTTCGGCATAGGTAAGCGTAGCCAAATGGCCGTGTGTCAGCTCGCGGGATGACACACGGCTGCGAATGCGGATTACGGCAGCTTAGGCGCGGGTGTGGAGATCGAGGTTTGCGCCGACAGGAGCCTCGACTTTGGCTTCGACGTTGACTTCGACGTTGACATAGAGCTGCTCGGCCAGTTCGCTGCCCAGGATCTGGGTACGCGGGCCGCTGCTGTCGCCGTTGGTCAGGTGGAGCAGTTCCAACGTGACCGGCCCGTTGAAGGGGGCCAGATCCACCAGCTTAACGGCCCGTCCCGGCGTCAGCTTGAGTTGGCTAAGATAGCGCAAGATGCTCGGCTCATGGAAACCCACGCGGCGCAGCGTTCCCTGCTGGCCGGGGCGCAGATCTACCAGCGAGAGCAGCGGTTCTTCGGGCAGCGTGCCGTCTTTACGCGGGATGGGGTCGCCATGCGGGCAGTGGGTGGGGTAGCCGCACAGCCGATCCATACGGTCTTCGAAGGCAGTGCTGATGGCGTGTTCGAGCCGGTGGGCTTCGGCTTCGACTTGGTCCCAGGTGAAGCCCATCACCTGGATCAAAAAGACCTCCATCAGCCGGTGGCGGCGGATCAACTGCAGCGCAGCCAGCCGCCCCTGCTCGGTCAACGTGACGCCGTCGCTGCTGGAACGCTCGACAAAGTCTGAATCCTGCAGCCGTTTGAGCATGCTGCTGGCCGCGGGCGGCGACACGCACATCATCTCGGCCAGCGCCGAGGTGGTGACGCGCTCTTGCTTGCCGGCTAGTTTATAGATGGCTGCCAGGTATTCCAGCATACCATCGGTGGTCAGACCGCAAAATGTTTGCATGGGCCAATTTTTATAATGATCCTGATAAAAATCCCGCCTTATTGTACGGAGGATGTGGGCATGTGTCAATTTAGTCCAACGCGCTGTCGAAAAGAGCGTACTCAGTTTCGGAGAGAGCGATGCCGACCGAATTACAATTCTTACACCCGATGCGTTTCTACGTCTACTCGGCGGTGGGTTTTAGGGCGCAAACATGATCTTATGGAAAGTGTTTGCGTTGTATTAGACCTACGCCACTTCGGAATCTTTTCTACGCTTCGTTACGTCTTATCCGTGTAATCTGTCTGCATAGAGAATTCGCGGCGATCCCTTGATAGGGGGCTGCCGGTAGGGGACAGGGCGGTCTGCGCGAGCGCGCAGGCCGGCTGTGTAGATCAGGGCCGGCTTGGCCGGCTGCACGCAAGGGGTACTGACCTTTTATCAGTACAAGGGGAACCATGAGATTCGATCGCTTTACCGAAAAGGCCCAAGAGGCCGCCATGCGCGCCTATGAGATCTTGCAGCGATACAAGCATACCCAGGTGGACACCGAACATGTCTTCCTGGCGCTGCTCGAACAGAGCGATGGCGCCGTCCCCCAACTGCTGACCAAGCTGGGGACGCCGGTCGACGTTCTGGCGCGCAAGCTGGAGACGATTCTCGACGGCGCGCCCAAGATGACCTCCGCGCCCTATGGCGCTGCGCCCACGGCGCAGGTCTTTATCACCCCGCGCCTGAAGCGGGTGATGGATGTCGCCAACGAGGAAGCGCGCAAACTCAACGACGAATACATCAGCACCGAACATATCTTCCTGGGGATTGCCGGCGAGCGCAATACGCCCAGCGCCAATATTCTGCGCGAGGCAGGGCTGACCAAAGAGCAGGTCTACGCCGCCATTGAGGAACTGCGCAACGGCCAGCGCGTTACCGAACCCAACGCCGAGACCAAATATCGCGTGCTGGAGAAATATGGCCGGGACTTGACCCAGGCTGCGCGTGAGGGCAAGCTCGACCCGGTGATCGGCCGCGATGCCGAAGTGCTGCGCGTGATGCAGGTGTTGAGCCGCCGCACCAAGAACAACCCGGTGCTGATCGGCGCGGCCGGCGTGGGCAAGACCGCGATTGTCGAAGGGTTGGCGCAGCAGATCGTCAACAACGACGTGCCCGAACTGCTGATGGGCAAGCGCGTCATCTCGCTTGACCTAGGCGCGATGTTGGCGGGCACACGTTTCCGCGGCGAATTTGAGGAGCGGCTCAAGGCCGCCATCGAAGAGGTGCAGCGCAGCGAAGGGGAGATCATCCTCTTTATCGACGAGCTGCACACAGTGGTGGGCGCGGGCAGCGCCGCCGGCGCGATGGACGCGTCCAACATGCTCAAGCCCTCCCTGGCGCGTGGCGAGTTGCAGTGCATCGGCGCCACCACGCTCGACGAATATCGAGAGCACATTGAAAAGGATTCGGCGCTCGAACGCCGCTTTGCGCCCGTCTATGTTGACGAGCCGGACGTGGACGACGCCATCGCCATCCTGCGCGGGCTGCGCCACCGCTACGAAGAACACCACAAAGTGGTCTTCGACGACGAAGCCTTGGTGCAGGCGGTCAAGTTGAGCCATCGCTATGTGACCGACCGCAAGCTGCCCGACAAGGCCATCGACCTGATGGACGAGGCCGCGGCCAAGCTGCGCGTGGCGATCTATTCGATGCCCAGCGGTCTGCGTGAGAAGAAGAACAAGCTGGCGCAGTTGATCGCCGACGAGGAAGAAGCCTGGGCCTCGCGCAACTATGAGACGGCAGCGCAGGTCAAGACCGACCGTGTGCGTCTTGAAGAAGAGTACAACATGGCGGTGGAACACTGGCGCGCCGAAACCGGCCTGGACGAGGTGGTCGAGGCCAAGGATATCGCCGACGTGGTCAGCGCCTGGACGGGCATCCCGGTCAGCAGCATGTTGCAGGCCGAATCGGAAAAGCTGCTGGACATGGAAGAGGCGCTGCGCAAGCGCATCGTCGGCCAAGAGCGCGCCATCGAAGCGGTCAGCGACGCCATCCGCCGGGCGCGCAGCGGCCTGAAAGACCCGCGGCGGCCCATCGGCACCTTCCTGTTCCTGGGCCCCACGGGTGTGGGCAAAACAGAACTGGCCAAGGCGCTGGCAGGCTTTCTGTTCGACGACGACGACGCGCTGCTGCGCATCGACATGAGCGAATATCGCGAGCCGCACACGGTGAGCCGTCTCTTCGGAGCGCCTCCGGGCTATGTGGGCTATGACCAGGGCGGGCAGTTGACCGAGCAGGTGCGCCGCCGCCCCTATCAGGTCATCCTCTTTGACGAGGTGGAAAAGGCCCATCCCGAAGTCTGGAATTCGCTGCTCCAGATCATGGACGACGGGCGGCTGACCGATGGGCACGGGCGCACGGTGGACTTCCGCAACACGGTGGTGATCATGACCAGCAACGTGGGCGCCCAGGTCGTGAAGCGCGGCCCGCTGGGTTTTGCCACGCCGGAGTTTGACGAGAGCAAGTATTCGCAGACCGAATACAGCAACGAGCTAAAGCGGCTCTTCCGGCCTGAATTCTTGAACCGCATCGACGAGACGATCGTGTTCGAGACTTTGACCAAGGAGCAAATCTTTAAGATCGTGATGCTGCTCATGGCCGATGTCGGCAAGCGCATGGAGGAGATGGGCTTCACCGTCGAACTGACCGAGGCCGCGGCCCATCATCTGGGCGAGATTGGCTACGACGCCAACTATGGGGCGCGCCCGCTGCGCCGGCTGCTGCAGCGCCGGGTGGAGAACGAACTGAGCAAACGGCTGCTGCGCGGCGAATATGCCAGCGGCGACCATGTGGTCGTAGGCTATGACCCCAACGCCGATGGCGAAAACAAGCTGACCTTTACCAAGGTGGAGCAGGCCCCCATTCCGGTGGACCTGCCGGTGAGCAGCGAGAGCGCGCAGTAAGCGTTGTGTGCAACCAAAAGGGGCGAGACGCCGCAAGGGTGTCTCGCCCCTTTTTTGATCCCAGCAACGCGCGCGGAACATCGTTCCCGTACACTGAAAAGCACCTTGAACCCTTCAGCTTTATTCAAGATGAAAGGAATGCTCGATGACTGAATTGCGTTTTCCCAAAGGGTTTGTGTGGGGTGCGGCGACGGCATCCTACCAGATCGAAGGCGCATGGCAGGCGGACGGCAAGGGCGAGTCGATCTGGGACCGCTTCACGCACACGCCCGGCAAAATCCAGGACGGCTCGACCGGCGACGTAGCCTGTGACCACTACTACCGCACCGTTTCGGACGTGGCGCTGATGGCGGGGTTGGGCCTCGACGCCTACCGCTTCTCGATCGGCTGGCCGCGCATCCTGCCGCAGGGCCGCGGGCCGGTCAACCAGAAAGGCTTGGACTTCTACTCGCGCTTGGTCGATGAACTGCTGGCGGCGGGCATCACGCCCTACGCCACGCTCTATCACTGGGACCTGCCCCAAGCCCTGCAAGACGCCGGCGGCTGGCCCAGCCGCGCCACGGCCGAAGCCTTTGTCGAGTATGCCGACGTGGTCAGCCGCGCCCTGGGCGACCGCGTCCAGCACTGGATGACGATCAACGAGCCGTGGTGCGTGGCGTTTCTCAGCCACCAGATCGGCGAGCACGCGCCGGGATGGCACGACTGGCCGGCGGCCATCGCCGCCTCGCACCATGTCCTGCTGGCGCATGGCCTGGCTGTGCCCGTGCTGCGCCAGAACAGCGCCGGGGCCGAGGTGGGAATCGTGCTCAACTTCACCTGGGCCGATGCGGCCTCGAACAGCGCCGCCGACCTGGATGCGGCGCGCTGGGCGGACGGCTACAACAACCGCTGGTTTGTCGATGCGGTCTATGGCCGCGGCTATCCGGCGGACATGGTGGCCGACTTTGCGGCGGCGGGCCATCTGCCGCAGGGAATGGTGATGGTGCAGCCGGGCGATATGAAAGCCATCGCCGTACCGACCGATTTCCTGGGGGTCAACTACTACACGCGCACGATCGTGCGCAGCGCCGCGCCGGGCAACGCGCCGCAGACGCTCTTTGCCAACCCCAACCCGACCGAGATGGGCTGGGAGCTGTATCCCGAAGGGCTGTACAAGCTGCTGGCGCGGCTATACTTTGACTATGCCATCCCCAAGCTGTATGTGACTGAGAACGGGGCCAGCTACAGTGACGCGCCCGACGCCGGCGGCCGTGTGCAGGACGCGCGGCGCATCGCCTATCTGCGCACGCATCTGGCCGCCTGTCACCGCGCCCTCCAGGCCGGCGTACCGCTCCAGGGCTATTTCCAGTGGAGCTTGCTCGATAATTTTGAATAGGCGCGGGGCTATACCCAGCGCTTTGGCATGGTGTGGGTGGACTACGCGACGCAGCAGCGCATCCCCAAAGACAGCGCGCGCTGGTATCAAGACGCAGCCGCGGCCAATGCCATCAACGTCGAATAGTTTCAGCGGCGGGCCGCAAGCACGACACCGGAGTGCGTTGTGCTATACTGCCCGCTATGTTGCTTCGATCACGGTCCCATTGGTTGCGCCCGCTGGGGCTGCTTTTGATGCTGGCGGCTGCGGCCGCGCTGCGGCTGTGGCGCATCGGCCAGATCCCCCCCGGCTTTCACTTTGACGAAGCGTTTGAGGGGCTGGAAGCCTGGCGCATCCTGACCGAGCCAGGCTACCGGCCCCTCTTCCTGACCGGCAACTTCGGCGTGCCGCCGCTCAACGCCTATGCCAACGCGCTCAGCTTTGCCATCGCGCCCTGGCTGGGCGGCGAGGCCGGCCCTACCGCCATGCGTGTGACCGCGGCCGTTCTGGGCGTGGCGGGGGTGGCCGCGCTCTTTGCGCTGGGCCGCGAACTACAGCGCCATGAACCCCTGCGCCTCTCGCCGGCGCTGCCCTGGCTGGCCGCAGCGACCCTGGCCGGGATGCGCTGGCATCTGCACTTCAGCCGCATGGGCATCGAACCGGTGATGGTGCCGCTGTTGTGGGCGCTGGCAAGCCAGCTGCTGCTGCGCGGCTGGCGCACCGGCGCGTGGGCCGCCTTCGCCGCCTGTGGGTTCGTCCTGGCACTGGGCATGTACGCCTATCAGGGCGCATGGCTGATCCCCTTTCTGACAGCGGCGTCGGCGCTGCACCTGCTCTGGCACGGCCGCAGCCAAGGCCGCGCGCGGCTGCCAGGGCTGGGGCTGGCGGCGGGCGTGGCGCTGCTCGGCGTCGCGCCGCTGGCCTGGTTTTTTGCGCAGCAGCCGGATCTGCTGCTGCTGCGTCCGGCGCAGCTTGCCATCGTCGGCGCGACCAGCAGCCCGGCAGATGCCACTCTCGGCGGCGCGCTCTGGGCCACGATTCAGATGTTTGGCCCTTTTGGTCATCCCGGCGACCTGGACCCGCGGCGCAACCTGCCCGGCGCGCCGGCGCTCAACGTCTGGCAGGCGATCCCCTTCTACCTGGGGATAATCCTAGCCGCACGGCATCTGGCGCGCCCGGCCCTGGCGCTGCCGCTGATCGGGCTGGCAGGGCTGCTGCTGCCGGGCATAGCCAGCGAATACGCGCCCCACTTTCACCGCGTTTTGGGCGCGGCGGCTCCGGCGGCGCTGCTCGCCGGGATCGGACTGGATGCGATCTGGCAAGCGGCGGCGCGGCCGCGCCTGGCCTGGGCTGGGCGGCTGACGGCGGTGCTGCTGATCGTCCTGGGGACGGGCGGGGCGATACGCGATTATTTTGTGCGCTGGGCCGCACTGCCCGATCTCTTCTACGCCTTTGACGTGGGGCTGTGGAAGGTGGGGCAGTGGACGGCGGCGTTGCCTCAAGACGAGCCGGTCTACATTACCCCGCGCGGGGCCGAACACGCCACACTCGCCTTTGCCTGGCGCACACGACCCACGCCGCCGGTGAGCTTCGACGGGCGCGCGGTCTTCCCGCTGACGGCAGCCGCCAACCCCACCGTCGAACACTATGCGGTGATCGAACATGAGGATTTTCGCACGCGGCGGCTGCTGCCCGAAGTGCTGCCGCAGGCGACTATCGCCGAGACATTCTATGACCGTACCGGCCAGGTCTATGCCCAGGTCTACACGCGGCCTGTGGCGTCGACGCCGGCGCGTCCGCCGCAGATAAGCGTCGACGCGCCGCTGGGTGACGGCATCACCTTGGCGGGCTATGACGTGTCTCCCCAAGCGCCGCAGACTGGGGAAATTCTCTATCTGCAACTGCACTGGTTGG
>JADLFO010000348.1 GCA_020845455.1 Caldilineaceae bacterium | reverse complement strand
CTATGATCCATCTTGTTATTGTTTCACACAGCCGGAAGCTTGCGCACGGCGTGGCGGAACTGGCCCGCCAGATGGCCCCCGCCGCGCTCCAGGTCAGCCCGGTCGGCGGGCTGGACGAAGCAGGCGGCCTCCCCGTCTTGGGCGTGGATGCCCTGGAGATCGTCGAGGCGATCCGCCGGGTAGATGCGCCCGACGGCACGCTGATCTTGGTGGACCTGGGCAGCGCCGTCCTCAGCGCCGAAACGGCCCTCGACCTGCTGGAGCCGGAGCAGCGCCGCCGATGCCGGATCAGCAACGCCCCGCTGGTGGAAGGGGCCGTAGTCGCAGCGGTCGAGGCCGGGCTACAGCGCAGCCTGGACGACGTGAACCGCGCCGCCGAAGCCGCCGGCGCCATCCCCAAAGTGTGGACGGCGCCGCCGTCCTCAGCCTCTCGGGAGGGAGACGATCGCAGTTAGACCATGACCACGGAACCCATCTCCACCCACTGCACAGTCAATCACCCGCTGGGGCTGCATCTGCGCGTGGGCAAAGACCTGGTCACGATCGCCAACCAGTTCCGTGCGACCATCACGGTGCAGAACTTGTCGCGGCCTTCGCCAGCAGTAGATGCCAAAAGCATCCTCCAGTTGATGCAGCTCCAGGCGCGCCAGGGCCATATCCTGTGTCTCTCGGCCCAAGGCCCCGACGCCCCCGAGGCGTTGGCCGCGCTGCGCTGTCTCTTGGATCAAACCGCCCAGCTTGACACGACCGAAACGACTGAACCCAAACCATGACCATCACGCTGCGCGGTCTGCCGGCTGCGCCGGGCATCGGCATCGGCACGCTGATCGTCTATCGCCCGGGGCTGATCAGCCTCGACCTGGCCCAGGTTGAGGCTGCCGGCGATCCGCGCCACGAATGGCAGCGCTTCCTCGACGCCCACGCGCGCGTCGATACCGAGCTCGAACAGCTTGGCCACCACGCCAATACGCTGGTCGCCGAGATCTTTGCCGCGCACCGCGTGATCCTGCACGACCAAACTTTGCTAGATTCGGTCCGCGCCGCCATCTTCGACCACAGCCGCACCGCGGTCTCGGCCACCCACAAGGTCATCGGCGAACTCAGCGACCTCTTTCGCTCATTCGAGGATGACTATTTCGCAGGCCGGGCCATGGATATCCTCGACCTGGGGCAGCGGCTCTTGGCCCAGCTCGACATCTCACTCAGCCGGCCCCACCTGGCGCATCTGCCGCCCGGCACGATCCTCGCCGCCGAAGAACTGGCCCCCTCGGACCTGGCCCGGCTGCCCGCAAACCATGTAGAGGGCATTGCCCTGGCGCACAGCACGCCCACCGCCCATTCCGCCATTTTGGCGCGCGCCCTGGGCATCCCCTCGGTCTGCACGCTGGGACACGGCCTGCTGCAGCAGCCGAGCGGCCGCCCGGCTGTGGTGGACGGCTATGCGGGGCAACTGCTGCTGGACGTGGACGAAGCCGAGTTAAACCACTACACCAACCTGCGCCGCCGCCACCTTGATCAAGACGCGGCCGCGCTGGCCCATGCTCACACCCCGGCCCGCACGCGCGATGATGTGTGGATCCCGGTCTATGCCAACGCCAACAGCCCGCAGGAGGTGGCGCAAAATCGCGCCGCCGGAGCCGACGGGATCGGGCTGCTGCGCACCGAATATTTCTTTCGCGGGCGCATGACGCCCCCGATCTGCGCCGAACAAGAGGCAGCCTACGCCGAATTCATCGGCCAAGTCGAGCGGCAGTTGACCGTGCGTGCCCTGGATACGGGCGGCGATAAGCCGGTGCCGTTTATCGTCCGCCACCGCGAGGACAACCCATTCCTGGGGCTGCGCGGGGTGCGACTGCTGTTAGAGGAGCCGGAACTGCTGCGCACCCAGTATCGCGCGCTCCAGGCCGCGGCGCGGCGCGGGCCGCCGGAGCTAGACGTGCGCTTTATGCTGCCCATGGTCAGCACCGTCGAGGAAGTGCTGGCGGCGCGCGCCATCCTCGGCGAACTCCTGGACGAACAGCCGCGGGTCAAGTTCGGTATCATGATCGAGGTCCCCTCGGCAGCGCTGGTCGCCCACAGCCTGGCGCCCCACGTCGATTTTTTCAGCATCGGTACCAATGACCTGGCACAGTATGCGCTGGCAAGCGACCGCACCAACAGCGCCGTCGCCATGCTGGCCGACCCGCTCCATCCTGCGGTCCTGCAGTTGATCCAGATTACCTGCGCCGCGGCCCTGGCCCACGACAAACCGATCTCGCTGTGCGGCGAGATCGGCGGCGACCCCGCCGCCGTGCCCTTGCTGCTGGGGCTGGGCGTCCAGGAATTGAGCGTGCCGCTGCCTGCGGTCGCCGTCGTCAAAGAGACCGTGCGCCAGAGTGTGCTGGCCGACTGCCGCCGCCTGGCTGCCGCCGCCTTGACCCGCGCCGGCGCCGCCGAAGTGCGCCGGCTCTTGCACACGGGCCAATCCACAGAGTCCACCACGCCCTAGCCGGCGGTCTGGGCCTACCACATGATCTGCTGTGACGCGATCTGTCCGCTCTGATCTGCTCGTTTCTCGCCCTCTATCCGCTATTTTCTATCCCTTGTGAGACATTCATCATTCATGTACAGCATCATCCACTGGCAGCGCCCTTTCTGGCCGCGCCGCCGGGGCCGGCCCTGTTGATCCTGCTGGCGGTAGGGCTGGGTCAGCGGGCGCGGCTTGCCCCCCATCCACCACAGGCGGTACAATAGAGCCTATGCAGCAACTTCAGACTGAAATCCTGGTCATCGGCGGCGGCTCCACCGGCACAGGCGTGGCGTGGGATGCCGCGCTGCGCGGCTTCCGGGTGATCCTGGTCGAAAAACGCGACCTGACCCACGGCACGACCGGGCGCTATCACGGGCTGGTACACAGCGGCGGGCGCTATGTCGTCAAAGACCCGCGCAGCGCCGAAGAGTGCATCGCCGAAAACAACATCCTGCGCTATACACACGCCCACTGCATCGAAGACACCGGCGGCTTTTTTGTCGTCACCCCCGAAGATGAAGGCGACTACCCCGACCAGTTCAAGACGGCGTGTGGCCGGCTGGGGCTGCACTATGAGGAGATCACGCCCGCCGCGGCGCTGCGCCGCGAGCCGCTGCTCAACCCGCGCATCAGCCGCGTCTTTGAAGTGCCCGACGCCGCCGCCGACAGCTTTCTGGCGACCCACGCCACGGCGCAAGCCGCAACCCAGGCCGGAGCGCGCATCCTCACCTATCACGAGGTCACCGGGCTGTTGGTCGAAGGGAGCGACGGCGACCGCCGCGTCACCGGCGCGCAGGTGCGCGACCTGAGCAGCGGCGAAGAGTTAATCCTCCGCGCCGACATGGTGATCAACGCCTCCGGCGCATGGGCCGGGCAGATCGCACAGATGGCCGGGATCGCGGTTAAGATCATCCCCGGCAAGGGCACGATGGTGGCGATGAATCACCGCATGGTCAACACCGTGATCAACCGCTGCAAGATGCCCTCCGACGGCGATATCATCGTGCCCATCCACACCGTGGCCGTGATCGGCACGACCGACGAAAAGGTGACCGACCCCGAACGGCTGCGCATCGAGCCGTGGGAAGTCGAGTTGATGATGGCCGAAGGCGATAAGCTGGTGCCGGGCATCAGCCGGGCGCGGGTGCTGCGTGCCTGGGCCGGGGTGCGCCCCCTCTACCAAGAGGGCTTTGCCGGGGAGAGCCGCGACGCCACGCGCGCCCTCACCCTGCTCGACCACCGCAGCCATGACGGCGTGGCCGGGCTGCTCACCATCACGGGCGGCAAGTGGACCACCTTCCGGCTGATGGCCGAGACCGCGCTCGACAAGGCGTGTGAACAGTTGGGCACGCGCCGCCCCTGCACCACGGCCACTACCACGGTTCCCGGCGTCGACCAGGGGCATTACTGGCTCGGCCACCGGCTGCGCGAGGTGGAGGATCACCGTCTGCAAGGCGACCTGGTCTGCGAGTGCGAACTGGTGACGCGCGCCATGCTCGAACAGGCCGCACTGCACAACCCGACCCTGACGCTTGACGACCTGCGCCGCGACGTGCGTTTGGGCATGGGGCCATGCCAGGGCGGTTTTTGCACCTATCGCGCCGCCTGCATCCTGTATGAACTGGCCGCGCGAGATGTCGATGCGCCGGGCGAGACCCAGACACAGCAGAGTTGGCAGGTCGCGGCTATGCAGTCCCCGGCCCAGCAGACAGCGCCCGCACCCGTCGCGGCGCTTCCGCCGGTCGAACCGGGACTGCTGCTGCGCGATTTTCTGCAAGAGCGCTGGAAAGGGCTGACCCCGATCCTGTGGGGCCAGCAGTTGAAACAGGAACGGCTGGATGCGCTGATCTATCTCAGCCTTATGAATATCGACCATCTGCCCGAAACGGGCCAAACCAGCCCCATGACGGCCTTCTACCACGATCTGCCCCAGCCCAAAAGCTCCGACGCCCCCGAAAGCCCTGACACCGTGGGGAGTGATCATGGCTGAACCGGCATTGGATCTGCTTGTCATCGGCGCAGGGTTGAGCGGGCTGAGCGCGGCGCTCTTTGCCGCCCAGGCGGGGCTGGGCGTGCGCGTCGTCGCCCGCGGCCTGGGCGCGCTCCATTGGATCCCCGCCACGCTCGACCTGCTCGGCTATCGGCCTGGACGGGAACACGCCGTGACGCAGCCATTGACCGCCTTCGACGCCCTGCCCGCCGAGCATCCCTACCGGCGCATGGGGGCCGAGGCCGTAGCCGCCGCGCTGGACGGCCTGGCGCAGAGTCTAGCGCAAGCAGGGCTTCCCTATGCCGGGCACGCCGGACGCCAGAACATCCCCCTGCCTTCGCCCGCCGGTGTGGCGCGGCCGGTCTATCTCGCCCCTGCCGCGCAACTGGCGGGGCGGCTGGATGACCCCGCGCCGCTGCTGATCGTGGGCTTTCAGGGGATGCGCGACTTCTACCCCACCTTGGCCGCGCACCATCTCGCCCAGGCCGGGGTCCAGGCGCGTGCCGTCTACCTGCCCTATGACCTGATCACCGACCGCCGCGATGCCAACAATGTCCACCTGGCCCAGGAACTGGAAGCGCCGGCCCGCCGCCAGGCGTTGGCGCACGCCCTGCGCGGACTGGTTGCCCCCGGCGAGCGCATCGGCCTGCCCGCCATCCTGGGGATCGACCAACATGTCGCGGTGTGGCGTGAGCTTGAGGCCGCGGTGGGTGCGCCGGTCTTTGAGATCCCAACCCTGCCGCCCAGCGTGCCGGGCATCCGCCTGCACCGCGTCCTGGTGCAGCAGATCTCTCTGCTCGGGGGGCGCGTCGAACCCAATATGGCCGTCACCGATTTTGCGGCGGCGGGCGACCACATCACCTGGGTGGAGACGGCGACCAGCGCACGCCCGCTGCGCCACCACGCCAAGGCCTTTCTGCTGGCGACCGGCGGCATCCTGGGCGGCGGCTTTCAGAGCGACCCCAGCGGCCGCGTCTGGGAGACGATCTTCGGCCTGTCGCTGACCGTCCCCCAAGGCCGCGAGCATTGGTTCCGCCCAGCCTTTTTAGACCCGCAGGGCCACCCGGTCTATCAGGGCGGCGTACAGACCGGCGTGGACTTCCGGCCCGCTGCGGACGGCGCGCCGCGCTATGCCAACCTGTGGGCCGCGGGCAGCGTCCTGGCCCACGCCGACCCCATCCATGAGCGCAGCCGCGAAGGGCTGGCCGTCGCCTGCGCCGCCGGCGCAGTTCAGGCCATCCTCGCCCATCTCGGTCACCCCGCTGCGATACCAGCTTCCCGATCAGCGGGCCAACCGGCAGGATAGACGCCATGCACCCGATCTCTTGGCAGTCCGTCGATCACTCGCTGGACGAGTGCATCAAATGCAACATCTGCACCAGCTACTGTCCCGTCTCGGCGGTCACCGACCTTTTTCCCGGCCCCAAATATTGCGGCCCCCAGGCGCAGCGTTTTCGCGAACCGGGCCAGCCCCAGACGCCCGACGACTCGGTCGACTACTGCTCCGGCTGCCGCGTCTGCAATGACGTCTGCCCCGCCGGTGTCAAGATCGCCGAGATGAACGCCCGCGCTCGCGCCCAGATCGTAGCCGACCGCGGGCTGCCGCTGCGTAACCGGCTGCTGGGACGCAATGACAAGCTGGCCGCGCTGGGCAGCATCGCGCCCGTGTTCGCCAACCTGGCGATGCACAACCCCCTGAGCCGGCTGCTGGCCGAAAAGCTAATGGGCATCGCCCGCCATGCGCCGCTGCCGCGCTGGAGCGAGAACGGCACCTTCCGCGATTGGCTGCGCCGCAGCACACGCCGCCGGCTGCGCGGCCCCAAGAAAGTCGTCTATTTCCACGCCTGTTCGACCCTGCACTATGAGCCGTTTGTGGGCCAGGCCACGGTGTCCGTGCTCGAACACAACGGCTATGAGGTGATCGTGCCGCCGCAGGGCTGCTGCGGGCTGCCGTTGTTGAGCAACGGCGAATTTGAGGCCGCAGCGGGCTATCACCAGCGCAACGTCGCCACGCTCTCCAGCTTTGCCCGCGCCGGTTTCCCCATCGTCGGCGCCAGCACCAGTTGCACGCTCACGCTCAAAGAAGAAGCGCCCGAACTGCTGGACATGCACGACGACGCCACACACCAGCTGGCACAGGGCACTTGGGACATCTGCGAATGGCTGGTCCAACTGCACGCCGTGGGCGAGCTGCGCACCGACTTTCAGCCGATGCCCTGGGTGCTGCCCTATCATGCCCCCTGCCAGCAGCGCGCCCATCGCGTGGGCAAACCGGCCCTGGAACTGCTGCGCCTGATCCCCGGCCTGGACGTGCGCGAGAGCCACGCCCGCTGCTGTGGCATCGCCGGAACCTATGGCTATAAGACCGAGAAATACCAGATCGCCATGGATGTGGGCCAAGAGTTATTTGACTTTGTCGAAGCCCAGGGCGATGAACTGGTCTACACCGCCTGCGATTCCGAGACCTGTCGCTGGCAGATGGAACACGGCACGTCGATCCCCAGCCGCCACCCGGTGGAGTTTCTGGCCGCGGCCTACGGCCTCTATGACTTGGAAAGGCGCGCCCTGCTGTGAAGATTCTGGTCGTCGGCGCAGGGGCCATCGGCTGTCTGGTGGGCGGCAAGCTGGCCCAGACCGGCCGGACCGTCACCTTGGTAGGCAGACCGCAGTTCGCCGCCACGGTCCAGCGCCAAGGTTTACAGCTTGTCGACGAGCGCGGCGCGCACCGGATCCGCAGCGTCGCCGCCGTGGGCAGCATGGCCGAGGCCTATGTGCCGTCCGCAACGACCGGCGAACCGGCCTATGACCTGGCAATCCTCACCGTCAAAAGCTATGACACCGCGGCCGCGCTGGAGGAATTGAAAGCCGCCATCGGCGCAAGCCCAACGCCCGCCGTCCTCAGCCTGCAAAACGGCGTCGGCAACGAGGAAGCCATCGCCGACTGTTTTGGCCCCGCCGCAGCCATCGCCGGGACGATCACCACCCCGGTCAGCGTCCAAGGGCCAGGCGAGATCCGCGTCGACCGGCCCAAATATGACCTGGGTCTGAGCGCCTGGCATCCCGATCTGCCTATGGACAAGCTCAACGCGGCGCAATCTGCGCTGCAGCAGGCGGGGTTTGCTGTGGTGCGCTATCCCCATGCCCAGGGCATGAAGTGGACTAAGCTGCTGATGAACATGGCGGGCAACGCCACCAGCGCCATCCTCGACATGCCGCCGGAGCAGATCTTCGCCGATGACGAATTGATCGACCTGGAGCTTGCCGCCTGGCGTGAGGCCTTGGCGGTGATGGCCGCGGCCAGGATTCCGCCGGTCAACTTGGGCGGCTATCCCTTTGCCGTGCTGGGGCCGTTGATCCGCTTTGCGCCGCGCGTTTGGCTGCGCCCCCTCTTGCGCCGCCGCATCGGCGGGGCGCGCGGGGGCAAGCTGCCCAGCCTGCACATCGACCTGCATCAAGGCAAACGGCGCAGCGAAGTGCGCTGGCTCAACGGTGCGGTAGTCCGCAGAGGGGCTGAAGTGGGTGTGTCTACGCCGGTCAACCGGGTGCTGACCGAGACGCTGCTCAACCTGGTGGGTGCTCCCCAGCAGCAAGAGCAGTGGCGGCGCAATCCGGGGCTGCTGCTGGCCGCGGCGCAGCGAGCGCGTCGCGTGGGCCAGATGTAGAGGGAATCGCTAGGGCGCGAACCGGAAACCCGGCCCCACTGCCGCGATCAAGGCCAGCGCTACCACGCCGAAGACGCCAAATTCGAGCAGCACGCGCCGCGTCAACCGGCCCTGCAAGCCCTGTTGGGCGATGCCGACCAGCAGATAGAAGATCAGCAGCAGCAGCAGCCCGCCGGTCAGACCGGGCAGCACCCAATAGTTGAGCGCCCAGGTCACCTGTCCCAAGACCAGGCCGATAATGCCGCCATAGGTCAGCGCCATGCTCGACCGGTCGGTGGCGCTGCGTAGCATCTCGGCGGCCAGCAGCACCGCGATCACCGCTACCAGCGTGCCCGACAGCAGGCTGCGCGTGCGCGTCTGATAGACAAACAGGAAGAGCAGCAGCGCGCTGCCATAGGCCAGCGCATCCAACAAAAAGCGAGCGCGGCGGAAACCGGGGCGGCCTCGCTCTACCGTAGCAAACAGCCCGTAATAGGCCGACCCCAAAAGCAGCGCGCTCAGCACCAGCGCCAACACCTGGATCAGCGGTGTGGCGGCCAGCGGCAGCAGCACGGTCGAGATGATGGTCAGCGCCATGGGCAGCGTCCAAAAGGACCAGGTGCGGGTACGCGCACGCGGACGCGCCGCAAACCAGGGATGCACGGTCACCACGCTTTCCGCGCCTGCCGCTGCCATGATCGCCAAAAAGCCCGCCGAGAGCAGCGTGCCGGTGAAGGGGATGCTCACCGGTGACCCCAAGGCCCAAAAGCCCAGTTCGATCCCTGGCAGGCGCAAGAGCAGGCTTGCGCCCAGCCCCAGCATCACCATCCATGTGGCGACACTGATGCGGTCGCGATAGTCGACCTCCACACGCCGCGGCGCAAAGGCCGTACGGCGCAGCGGCCAACGCCAGGTGGGACGGCGCCGTTCGAACTCGCCCCAGCGCCCCCGCAGGCTTTCCCACCAGTCGGCCAGCGGCAGGCCGGGCCGCGCGGGCGGTATCAACGCCGGGGCGGTTGTGGTGGTCACGGTAGCCGGATAGTCGGATACCCGCGCGCCGGGCGCGTCTTCAGGCTCGTCGTCAAACGGTTCGCCCAACTCCGGGTCGCCGGCATAGGCGTCGCGCGGGTCTGTCGGCATAGCTCTCCCGGTCGAATCCTTGTCTGCCGCCAATTCGCAAAAACTACAGACAAAGGGTACACTTTCGCCATATCGAATGGCGAAAGACATCGTCAAGCAATACAGAACCCCATTCTACGGCGCTGGGGATCCAATGTCAATTATGCTAGGAGCGTATGACCGCGTGCAACTTGGTCAACTTTGACGTGACCATTCAGGGCGAACAGCCGCCCTACCCTGTCCATGTCGCCTATCAGGGGCATACGGCCACGGGCGAATTTGGCGAAGACAGCACCCAGGAGCTTTGGCGCGGCCACCAGCGCCGCCTCGAGCAGTCGGCCTATGTGCCCGACGCCGCGGGCATTGTGGCCGCGGGCAGCCGCCTCTACCATGCGCTGCTGCGCGGCCGCGTGCGCGACCTCTGGATCCGGGCGCGCGCCGACCTGGAGCAAGAGCGCGTCGACGGGCTGCGCCTGCGGCTGGCGCTGTACCCGCCCGCCGTGGCGGCCCTGCCCTGGGAAAGCCTCTATGACCCCGACCGCAACATGCCCTTTGCCGCCGGCGCAGGCACGCCGCTGGTGCGCGTAGAGCC
Organism: Caldilineaceae bacterium; assembly: GCA_020845455.1. GTDB lineage: Bacteria > Chloroflexota > Anaerolineae > Caldilineales > Caldilineaceae > QEUY01. The sequence goes on along the minus strand of JADLFO010000348.1, from coordinate 7,445 downwards.
GCTCTACGCCCATGTCGGCCCGGCGCGGCGGCTGCGCGTCACGTTGCCCGCCAAAGTCTTGATCGCCGTGCCCGACGACCCCGACGATCTGATCGACCCCGACCGCGAGATCGCGGGCGTCCGCCAAGTGATGCAGGAGATCGGCGGCGACTATCTCGAACTGTACGAACTGCGCGGCCGCTTCAGCGTGGTGCAGATGCGCGCAAAACTACACGAACTGCGCGCCGATGCGCTGCATTTTGTCGGCCATGGCACGGCGGAGGGGTTACAGTTTTGGCGCAATGACCGCCCCACCCCGGCCCCGGCGGCCTCGCTGCGCGCCACGGTGGCGCGCGTGCGCTCGGTCAAATTCGCCCTGTTGAATACCTGTCTCTCCGGGCGCAGCGTGGGGTTGACGCCCTTTAGCAGCGTAGGCGCGCAACTGCTCCAGGCCGGGCTGCCTGCGGTGGTCGCCATGCAGTATCCGATCCGCGATGACGCCGCCATCGACTTCGCCCATTTCTTTTATGAAGAACTGCTGCGCGGGGCCTGCCCCGGCGCCATGGATCTGGCCGTCGACGCCGCGCGCAGCAGCCTCTATGCGCTCAACCCCGGCGACTTCAGCTATGGGACCCCCATGCTGTGGCTCAACGCCGAGGATGGCTGCGTCTTTGTCCCCAACGGCGGCCCGGCGTCCGAACTCCATGAAGCGCCGCCCGCCTATGCGGCCCTCGATATCGACGCGGAAAGCCGCTGGCTCGACGAAATGGAGGCCATCGACCTGCGCAGCCTGCCGGTCGAATATGGCGTGATCCGCAGCAAATGGCAGCATCTGCTTGACGAACTGCGCTACCTGCTGTATCAAGTGCGCGCTTTGGCCGGCCGGCCCGTCGCCGCGGCCTATGCCGCCAAGCTGGCCGAATACAAACGCTACAAAGCGTCACTGCTGCGTCTGCAGCGTATCTTCGACGAAGCGACCGGTCGCCGCTGATTTCACCCGTCCACACCCATGCCTTCACCGCTGCGTCTTCGCCTGGCCTGGCTGCGCCTCATCCTGCTGTGGGCGCTGGGCTGCGGTCTGGCGCTGCACGCGGGGATGCTGGCGCGCGCCATGCGCGAGCACGACCAAGGACCAGCCGGCCCGCAGCCGGCTGCGCCGAACCTCCCGTTTCTGGGCGTCACCTTTGTCCCCGGCGACCTTGCGCCCCAGCAGTTCGCCGGGGAGATGGAGCGTCTGGCCGACGCCGGGTTTGGCTGGGTGCGCGTGCGGCTGGCGTGGGATGCCGTCGAGCCGGCCCCCGGTCAATGGCAGTGGTCCATGGGCGACGCGCTGGTGGCGGCGATCCGCGGCGCAGGGCTGGAGCCGGTGCTGGTGCTGGACGGCAGCCCCGCCTGGGCGCGTGCAGCGCAAGACCAGACAGGCGTGCAGGCCGCGCTTGCCCCGCCCGCCGACGTTACGACCTTCGCCCGCTTCGCCGCCGCGGCCGCGGAGCGCTACGCGCCGCAAGCCCGTGTCTACCAAATCTGGGACGAACCCAACATCAGCCCGCATTGGGGCGCGCGCCATATCGAAGCGGCGGACTATGCGCGGCTGCTGCGCGCCGCGTCCGTCGCCATCCGCGGGGCCGACCGCGATGCGCTGATCCTGGCGGCGGCGCTGGCCCCTACCGCCGACCGCGGCCACACGGCGCAGGATGAAGTCTATTTCGTGCAGCGGCTCTATGCCGCAGGCGCAGCGCCCTTCTTCGATGCGCTCGCGCTCCAGCCCTTTGGCTTTGGCAATCCGCCCCAAGACCCGCGCCAGCAGCTAGACGTGCTCAACTTCCGGCGTGCGGTGCTGGTACGCCGCGCCATGGTGGCGGCAGGCGACGGCGTCACCCCGATCTGGCTGGTGCGTACGGGCTGGAACCGCGCCTACTACTCGCCGTGGAGAACCGTCTCGCCCCAGCATCAGACCCAATATGCGCTCGACGCCTTAGAGTTTGCCTACCGCCAATGGTCGTGGGTAACCGCGCAGGGCTGGGCCGCCCATGCGCCTGGGGCTGCGCCCGGCGACCCCCTGGACGGCTTCAGCTTGACGCCGGACTTAGCCGCCGCGTTTACGCAGTGGTCACAGAGCACGGCACAGGATGCTCGGCCCGCGCCTGCCAGGGAGCCAATCGCACCGCTCACAGCGTCTTGGGTCGCGCTGTCCGCAATGGCCGCATTGACGGCCTGGCGCGGCGTAGCCGCCGCGCGCCTGCTGCCGTGGCGCAGGCTGCGCTGCCGCTATCTCGCCCTGCCGTCGCCTGCCCGCGCGACGATCTGGGCGGCGCTGCTGGCCGTCTACTGGTGGACGACCTGGCCGCCGCTGATCGCGCTCTGCTGGGTCGCCGCCGGCCTGCTGATCGCGGCGCAGCCGCTGGTCGGGCTGGGGCTGACCCTGGCGCTGCTCCCCTTTCACGCCCAACACAAAGAGTTCCACTGGGTCGGTGCCGTCTGGGCTGTGCCGCCGGCCTATGCCGCGCTGCTGTGCAGTCTGCCCGCGCTCTGGGCCAGCCTACCGCCGTTCCGATCATGGAGCTATTCTCCCTTCTGGCCTTTGCGTGCTTTGCGGCCTTTGCGGTTCATCGTCCTTAGCTGGGGCGCTATCGCCCTGCTCAGTATGGCGAATGTCTGGCATTGGCCCGCCTATACAAACGGCGTTTGGGAGCTGGCGCTTGTGCCGCTGCTGCTCTTTGCCCTGCTGCGCGCCTGGCCCTTGGGCCGCGGTCGACGGCATTTCCTCGCCGGGGCGCTGACGGCGGGCGCGCTCGCCGCGGCCCTGCTCGGCTTGGCGAGCTGGCTGCGCGGCAGCGGCACCCCGGCGGATGGGCTGCTTCGTCTGGTCGGCCCCACCTTCTCGCCCAACCATACCGCGCTCTATCTGGTACGCAGCCTGTTCTTGGGCGGGGGGCTGGCGCTGGCGGCCCAGGGTCACGTTCGGCGCGCCTGGCTGGCCGCCACGGCGATCCTGGCGCTGGCCTTGCTGCTCACCGGCAGCCGCGGTGCGCTGCTGCTGGGGCTGCCCGCGGGGCTGATCACCCTGGCTGCGCTGCGCCCCGCGCAGCTCCACAGTCTGCAGCGCACATCACGCGCCTGGCGAGTAGGCGGGTTGCTGGCCTCGATCGCGGTCATAGCTGTGTTGGGGTGGATGCTGGCCCCACGGCTCTTGAACCGTGCCAGCGTGAGTGAACGGTGGGATGTCTGGGTGTTGACCCTGACGCTCTGGCGAGACCACTGGCTGACTGGAGTCGGCCCCGGCGGCTTCTACTGGCGCTGGCCGGCCTATCTGTCCCTGAACAGCCCGCTGGACCCCAACTTACGCCACCCGCATATGGTCTGGCTGGAGATGGCGGCGCAGGGCGGCGTGCTGGCGCTGGTTTGGCTGGTCGTGGCGCTGTTCCTCGGCGCACGCCGGCTGCTTGCCCACCGCACACAGTTGACCTGGCTGCAGGTGGGGCTGGCCGCGGGGCTGGTCGCCGGGCTGGCGCACGGTCAGGTAGACGCCTTCCAAGCCCTGCCCGACCTGGCGGCGTGGAACTGGGCGGCGCTGGCCCTGCTCCTCGCACCGGCAGAGAATCAACCGCAAAGAACGCAAAGGCCAGGGCGGGAGGAAATCCTCCCAAAATAATACGCCGCTGCTCTTGGGAGCGGCGGCGTACAGTGTCCTGCAACTTTGCCGGCGCTACTGCAGCGCCAGCACTACATTGACATCGGCGGGCGGTACCTGCGGGATGATCTGTTCGCGCACAAGCTGGTTTACCGCGGGGTCGCCCAGCGGCGAATCACCGGCGAGCGAAGTTGCCAGGGCCAGCGCCGCCAAAAGCGACGCCTCGTCATAGTTCACCATCAGGGCATCGACACCGTCCAGCCGCAGCGTAAGCACGCCGGGGTCGGTGTTGATCTGGATTTCCTTAGCGCCCGTGGTATGCAGCGTTGCGACCAGGTTGGCGGGCAGCGCGGGCAGGCTTATGCCCAACTGACCGATCTCGTCCGCCGACAAACCGCCCAGCATGGTCAGGTTGCCGGCAGCATCGACCCCGGCATTGACCCTAAGCGTGGCCGCCGTCGGGCTGGCCTCTACTGGTTGGACGGCATAGTTCGGTTCCGCCGGGATGTCAAGCGCCTCTGCGCCTTCGGCGGGCGGCACGGTCAGCGTCACATTCGGCCCCACGTTGGTAGCGACATTGACCAAGGACATGATCCCTTCGGCGTCGGTCCCCACCATTGGCCCGGCGATCCCGGCCACAGTCGCCAGCGAATCGCCCGTCCAGGTAATGTTAGGCAGCGGCTGGCCGTTGGCCGCCAGGAAAAGCCCTTGCTCCTGCAAGCTGACGTCGAGACGCTGTACACCGGCAGTCTGAAGCTGCTGCACCGTTTCGGCGGGGACTGTGCCTGCGCCGCCGACCGGGAAGCCCAAGGTACGCACGCTGCCATCCGGCTCGATGTCGATCGTCACCGCCGAAAGCTCGGTTGCAACCGCCTGCTCCCCTGTAAAGGAGACGGCGACGGTGGCCTGGGTCGCGGGCAGCAGCGGGATGACTTGGTTGAGCGTATCCACCAGGCCGGGGTCTGACACAAAGGCGGGCAGCGCCTGGGCCAGTTGATCCAAGCGGGCCTTATCATAGGCGATGCTGGGCAGCGGCTGGCCGTTAAGCGCAATGTCAATGCCGTTGGGTTGAACAGTGACCTGGGCATTTTGCACGCCGATCGAGTTGAGCAGCGCCAGGGTATTGGCGTCCAGCTTGGGCAAGGTCATCCCCAACAGCGGCTCCAGGTTGGCGGCAGGGACGCCCTCGATCAACATATTGCCTTCGGGGTCAAAGGTCAAGCTGCCGATCGTAAGCGGGCCGATCGCCAGTTGTTCGGGCGTCTCGGCGGTGACTTCGCTTTCGCCGCGCCACTTCGGGATGTCCAGCTTGGCCGCCCCGCTTGCCGGGGGCACGTTCAACGCCACGCCCAGGCCAATCGTACGCAGCCAAGGCAGCCAGCGCGCGATCAACTGCCCATTGGGCACTTGGGGCAGTTGGGGCAGGATCTGGCGCAACTGTTCGAAGGAGGCATCGTCCCACTTGAGATAGGGCAGTTCTCCCCCGTTGGTAACCACATGCAGCCCGTTATGGCCGATGCGAACCTCTAGCTTCTGGAGATTGGCAGCCTGCCACTGTTGCACCTGGCTTGCAGGCAGCACTGGCCCCAAGTTGAAGCCAAAGACGCGCGCCGAGCCATCGGCTTGGAGATCGACGTTGACCGAAGGCAGGTTGAACCACGTTCTACCGGTTGTCCCCCAACCGACGATCACCAATACCACTATCGCGATGAGAGCGACAACCAAGGTTATCGCAATCTTTGCTCTCGCCTGCATGCCCAGGCTCCTTTAAGGCGTTCGTGAGATTTTATGGATTGCTGGAATTACGCAGAAGGAGAACATGCATCCCAAGGACCATGCACCGGCGGGTTTCCAGACCAATTCCAGACCAATTGTGGTGAATCATACATCAAACAGAGGGAACGCACAAGCGCTGTTTGACCTAGTTATCTCCGGCAGCGCCGCGCCCGGCCTGCCGATCGTGCAGCGCGCCGCGCATGGCGTCTTGGTCGCTCCACGGCGTCTCCACCGTGCCAAAGCACATGCTGCGCTCATGCCCCTTGCCAAAGGCCGCCACGACGTCGCCCACCCGCGCCATGTTGACGGCAGCCTGGATCGCCGCACCCCGATCGGGGATGATATGAAATGGAGCATCGGGGGAGGCGCGCTGCACGCCCGCCGCGATCGCGGTGTTGATGGCATCCAGGTCTTCGGTGCGCGGGTCTTCGGCGGTGATGACCGTGACATCGGCCAGCCGCCCGCCGATCTCGCCCATGCGCCCGCGCTTCTCGCGGTCGCGCAGCCCGGCGCAGCCAAAGACCGCGATCAGCCGGCCCGGCTCGCCGCCGGGGCCGCGCCCGACCAAGGGACGCAGCGTGTGCAGGGCGCGCTCCAGGCTGGCGGGCGAGTGGGCAAAATCGACCACGACAAGAAACTCTTGCCCGGCGTCGATGCGCTCCATGCGCCCAGAGACCCCCTGCATCTCTGCCACCCCCTGCTGAATCTGCTCCGGCGTCAGGCCCAACGCCAGCGCCACCGCGGCGGCACAGAGGATGTTGTAGACGTTGAACTCGCCGATCAGCGGCGTGGCGATGGCAAATTCCCCCTCGCGGCACAACAGCATAAAGTGCGTCTGCTGAGGCGCATAGCGCACATCGGTGGCGACCACATCTAGGTCGCCCGCGGCGAGCGACTCTTGGGCGGCGCGGGGGTTCATGCGCAGCCCATAGGCACGCACCGGCAGCGTCGTGCCGGTGTGGTGGGCCTCGTCGGCCAGGGCCTCCGACAGCGCGCCATAGCTGCCCGCGTCGTCGGCGTTGAGCACGGCACAGCGCGCCACGCCCGGCTTGCCCGGCGACGCATAGAGGCTGCGGAAGAGCAGCGCCTTGGCCTGCACATACGCCTGGCGCGTGCCATGATAGTCTAGATGCTCATGTGTGATGTTGGTGACGGCGGCAATGTCGAAATCCACGGCGGCGACCCGGCCCTGGTCCAGCCCGTGGCTGGTGCTTTCCACCACCGCATAGCGACAGCCGGCGTCGCGCATCTGCGCCAGAAAATGCTGCACCTCCGGCGCATCGGGGGTAGTTACATGCAAGCCGGTGTCGATCTCCTGGCCGCGGATGCGCGCCGCCACCGTGGTGATAACGCCCACGGCCCCGATCTCTCCCGGTGCGGGGCGCGTGGCCACGTTGAGGATCGACTCGATCAGCGTGCTGGTGGTTGTCTTGCCGTCGGTGCCGGTCACGCCGATCACGGTCAGGTCGCGGCTGGGGAAACCATGCAGCGCGGCGGCGGCTTCGGCCAGCGCCACCCGGCTGTTTTCCACCTGGACATAGGCCAAACCGCCGGGCAGGTCGAACTCTTGGGCGGCCAATTCATCCGGCGAGGCTGTGCCCAGCGCGGCCACCGCGCCGCGCCGCGCCGCATCGGCCAAATAGCGATGCCCATCTGTCGTGCCGCCTTTGACCGCCACAAACAGGCTCCCCGGCGTGACCGCGCGGCTGTCGGCGGTGACCTGGGTCACGGCGACCGCGCCCGCCGGCTCCGCCCAGATGTCCTGCACACCTGAAATGTGGTGGATGAGTTCACGCAAGTTGGACATAGCACACGCAATAAGCACACATGATGGCTGATGGCACACACGATGGCCCGTGAAGACGATGGTTCGTACCGATGGCCCCGGCAGCGCCAAGCGCAAGCGTTTTCCCGTTAGATATCGCGCGGGCCGCGGATCACCGACAGCCCCGCCGCCACGATCACAAAAAAGAGCAGCACGCCCGCGCCCACAAAGACCGGCGGCAGGCTCGTATAGACCAGCTTCGAGATATCGACCGGCGCACGCGTCGGCGCGGGG
>JADLFO010000347.1 GCA_020845455.1 Caldilineaceae bacterium | reverse complement strand
CCGACCGCAGCCTAATCAGCCGGTTCGACTAACAGATAACCCGTCATCTCCAGGTGCAGCGCCGAGCAAAACTCGGTGCAGAAGAAGTTGTAGGTGCCGGGCATGTTCGCGTCGAACTCAATGGTCTGCGTCTCGCCTGGCTCCAGGCTGAGGTTGATGTTGTAGCCCGAGAGCGCAAAACCGTGCGTGGCGTCGCGCGTGCGCTCGATGTTGGTCAGGTGCCAGACGACGTGGTCACCCTGCTTGATCTCGACCCACTCGGGGGTGTAGTGCGAGCGCACCACCGTCATCCAGATTTCCACCTGGTTGCCATCTCGTTCCACGCGCGACTGTTCGGGCGAGGTCACGGCGTTGGCGTCAACGGCCATCGTCTCCGGGTTCCAACCGACCTCGGGGTAGACCTCGAAGGCCTTGACCTTGTCGGCGCTGATGATCTGCGCGTAGTGCGGCTCGGCCATGCCGATCGGCAGATCGTAGAGCAGCTTCATCTGGTCGCCGGTCTGCGAGGTGTCGATCAGTTGGAAGTTCTGCGGCAGCAGCGGGCCGACGTTGTTGAAGCGGTCGATGCTCCACTTGTTGAGGGCCACCACGTAGTTGCCGTCTGGGGAGGCCGTGTCGCCCTCGGCCGCGGCGATGTGTCCGATGTTGTACTGCACCGGGAGCTTTTGCACTAGCGTCCACGGCTCCTCGGGATGTTTGTCGGCGTACGCGCCGCCCAGGGTCCAGCGCGCCACGGCCGAGTCAAGGAAGAGCGAGGTGTAGGCGTAGCCCTTGTCGTCATAGACCGTGTGCAGCGGGCCCAGGCCGAGTTCTACCTGCGCTTCCATGCTCTGGTCGAGCGGGATCACTGGCACGCCATACTGGTCGGCCGAGAGCCCGCCGGCGGCGATGGCCGCCTGGATCTTCTCGAAAGAGTAGATCGTCACGTGCGGGTCGAGCTTGCCGCCCACCACGATATACTCGCCGCCGGGCGTCACGTCCGAGCCGTGCGGGCTCTTGGGCTCCGGGGTGAAGTACAGCAGCCCTTCTTCGATCGCGGTTTCCAGCCGGATGACGGCCATGCCGTTGATGGTGTCATAGTTCCCGGCCTGGAACACAGCTTCGGCCTTCTTCCAATCGAAGATGTGCAGGTAGTCGGTGTCGTTCTTGGCCGTGCCGGCTTCGAAGGGTGGATTGCCGTCCTCCGGCCCGCCCGTGGCCAGCTCGGTGTTGAAGGAGTTGCAGAAGATCCAGCCGTCGCTGACGCCCTTGCCCGCGTCGCACAGGTCCTGCCAGTAGGGCGGCAGCTCGATCTGGAACGATTGCGCGGGGTCGACACGCCCGGCCACCCGGTCGAACTTCCAAAAGGTGATCAGCCCGCGATACACGTCCGCGTAGCTTTCCTGCGGCGCATACTCCCAGCCAATGGGGGCGGCGTACTGCGGACCCTCCACCACGTAGTCGGTGTTGGGTGTCACGAACGTGCCGCCGTGATCGATCATCGAATTGGGGTTCTTGACGATCTGCTTGGTTTCGAAGTCGCGCAGGTCAACCACCGCCAGGCGCGCGTTGGCCTTGTCGTTGATGAAGACAAACTGCCCGTCGTATTCGCCGTTCGTCTCCGACAGGCCCGGGTGGTGCGTGTCGCCCCAGCGGATCTCCTGGTCAGGCAAATCGCCCTGCGCCAGGATCTCGTCGCCGCTGCCGCCGAACCCGTAGCCTTGCCATGGCTCGGGCGTAAAGACCCCGATGACCTTCAGGATGCGCATCGAGGGCACGCCGATCACCAGCATCTGCCCGCTCTGGCCGCCGGAGGCGATCATCAGGTACGGGTCATATTGGCCCGAGGGGGTGTAGGTCTTGAGCGCGGCGTAGATGTTCTCGGGTGTCAGCCCGCGCTGGGCGGCCACCGCCGCGGCGTCTTCCGGCAGGCCGGCGCTGGGCGTGGCGGTCGCCGGTCCCCTGGCGCGACACCCGGCCGCCAGGACCCCAAACAATAGCAGCATGGACAGCGTTCGTTGGTACATAAGCATCTCCTGGTGGGGAATTGGCTCAAGTGAGATCTGATTTGGCGCTGGCCGAGTGCAGCCAGGCTTAGCGGAATTGTCGCCTCCCGCGTTTGTGAAAACTATGACGGATGTCATATCTGGCGAGGTTTGACCGGATTCTGCTCAAATCGGTGATCTTTGTCACTCCCACCCCATGACAGGTGTCGCTAGACTGGGCCCATGTGCGGAGGCCCCCCGATGTCTGCCAGACACCTGCCATTTCGATATTGGTTCGTCCCGCTGTCCTTGTTGGCCAGCCTGGTCAGCGGCTGCGGCGCCGCCGACCCCCAGACGCACGAGATTGCCATGGCTCCACTGCATGCCATGCCCATGGAGGTGCAGTCGGCGCCAGAGCGCGTCCAGCAGGCTTATCAATTTGCCGTGGCCAACCCAGAGACGCTCAGCCAGATCCCGTGCTACTGCGGCTGTGGCCCGCTGGGGCACGCGTCCAACCTGGACTGCTACGTGGCCGGCATGGCTGAAGATGGCTCAGTGACTTTTGACCAGCATGCCCTCGGCTGCTTGACCTGCGTCGACATCACGCAGGACACCATGCGCCTGCTGCGCCAGGGCCGGAGCGCGGCGCAAATCAAGGACTACGTTGACACCGCTTATGCTCAATACGGTCCATCGAACATGCCCTGAAACCCATGCGCCGCCGGCCAGCCCGCTGGCGTTGGGCGGCGCTGACCTTGGCAGCGCTGCTCGCTGCCCTGGTGCCAGGCCGCCAAGCTATTGCGCTGCGTGCCCGCCTGGCCGAGGCCGGCGGTTGGGTGCCCCGCGACCTGACAGCCAGAGTCGGCGCGCCCTTGCGCCTGCGGCTGACTTTCGACGATATCAGGCACGGCTTTGCGGTTGGGCCCACCGACGTGCCGCCCGGGGGGACGATCGAGACCACGCTCGTTCTTGATCGGCCTGGCCGTTACACGTACTACTTTACGCGCTGGTGCGGCCCCGGCCGCTGGCGTATGCGCGGCGTGATCGGCGCAATTGGGCTGGCCGCCGAGGGGCAGCTCACTGCTACACAGAGCGGACCCCCGCTCTACGTTCGTCTCGGGTTGGATCTGGATGCGCAGCATGCCGTGGGGAACGCGCCTGACCAGCGCCCCTCGGCCGCGCGCGGAGCGGCGCTGGCGATGGCTGTGCCCGGCGGCTACCTGAATGTGGCAACGTTGCGAGCCCCGGGGGCGGTGGAGAACTGGCAGGCGTTGCGCGCAGAACCTGGCAGCGCCAGCCTGGGCGACGAGCAAGCTTGTGATTTAGCGGCTTACGTCTGGCAGCGTTCGGCCACGCCAGACGCTCTGCCGTTGGGCAGGCTCTGTGTGCCGCCAACTGCGCAGCCTGTCACGGCGAGGGCGGCGACGGCCGGGGCGACATGGGGGCAGCGCTTGCCTCGGGCTGTTAGGCCGACGCGCTGCGCTCTGGGGCCCATGCCTTGGCGCCAACAGACTTCACGGGCCCGGCCTTGCTCTTGGGCGCCAGCCCGGCCTTGTTGCAGGGGAAGATCATTCGGGGTGGCATGGGCACCGGCATGCCCGCCTGGGGACCGATCCTGGCCGACGACCAAACCTGGGCGTTGGCCTATGCCCTGTACGCCTTTGTGTTCCTCCCCTGACGAGGTCAATCAGCCCATCACCGGGCTGAACAGGAAGACGCTGCGACCCCCGTGCGCTTCCAGCACATTGGTGGCCGCGAGCGCGTCCTGATCCTCAGTCCGCAAGAACAGGAGAAGCATGCCGTTCTCCACGCCCTGGAAGTATGCCTCGGCCGCATGCGCCTCTAGCCCCTGGGCCTGCAGCGCCACGCGCAGCCCGCCGCTGGCGACCTCGGCTGGGGCGGTCTCGGCCAGTTGGACCGCCAGGTCGTTGAACGCCAGAACCGGGCCAATTTCGGGTAGGTGGCGTGTATGACTACGGCCGAGCAGTTGCCGCAGGGCGCGCGCGGTCTTGCCGGTTCGGGATAGGCCCGGGGAGCCGGCCTGGCCGGCCCCTGTCGTCCGAACCAGGACGTAGATGCTGTCCGTGTCATAATCCTCTGCCTGAAGTGCTTCGATGGCCCGCAGCGCCTGAGCATAATCCCCAAACAGGCCCACAACCATTCGCATAGCGTGTCTCCTATCCAACGCCGGCTCGGCCCGTCATCGCGGTCCAGCCCCCATTATATCTAAGGGCAAATCTGGGCGCGAATGGCGGACGGCAGCTCTTGGACGCTTCTCCTGTCAGACGGGACGCCGGCCGTGGGGCAGCTGGACGCTCCAGCCCGCACCCGCCCGCGCTTGGCGGACGCCTCCGAATCTCGTACACTGTCTGCGTCCGCCGCCGCGCGGGCCGCCTTCGTTCATGAGCGATCTACACGCCGCTCTTCGCCAGCACTTCGGCTTTAGCGAGTTTCGCCCAGGCCAGGCCACGGCTTTGGAGCACGTATTGGCTGGCCGGGACACCTTGGTCGTGATGCCGACCGGGTCTGGAAAATCCTTGATCTATCAACTTGCGGCGCTGCGGCTGCCGAGCACTACCCTCGTGATTTCGCCCCTGGTCGCGCTGATGAAAGACCAGGTCGATAGGCTGGTCAGGCGCGGGCTGCCGGCGACGTTTATCAACTCGAGCCTGGATGGCGCCGAGCAGGCGCGCCGACTGCGGGGCGTGGCGGCTGGTGAGTTCAAGATGGTGCTGGTCGCGCCGGAGCGTCTGGGCAGCCGCGCCTTTCGGCTGGCCGTGAGTCGCCTGCCGCTCAGCCTGTTGGTGGTCGACGAGGCCCACTGTGTGTCGCAATGGGGCCACGATTTTCGGCCCGACTACTTGCATATCGCCGAGGCCCGGCGGGCCTTGCAGGTTCCGGTGACCTTGGCCCTGACGGCCACCGCCACCCCGCGCGTGCAGAACGACATTGTCCGGCGCCTGGATCTTCCGAGCGCCGTGCAGTTGGTGAGCAGTTTCAACCGGCCCAACTTGAGCTTCGAGGTCTGGCCGGCGCCGGACACGAGCACCAAACAGCGGCTTCTGGCGGACTGGCTGCGCGCGGTTGAGCCCGGGACCGGGGTCATCATCTACACCGGCACCCGCCGCGAGGCGGAAACGGTCGCCAGCTATGTGAGCGGCCGCTTGGCTGTCCCCGCTCGCTTCTATCACGGCCAGCTCGCCGCGCCGGTTCGCGCGGAAGTGCACGAGGCGTTTCTGGCTGGCGACCTGCCGGTTGTGGTAGCGACCAACGCCTTTGGGCTGGGAATCGACCGGCCAGACGTGCGCTTCGTCGTCCACTACGCCATGCCGGGCTCGCTGGAGGCCTACTACCAGGAGGCTGGCCGCGCCGGCCGTGATGGCTTGCCGGCCCGAGCCATTCTGCTGTATGCGCCCCGCGACAGGGTGGTTCATCAACACTTCATCGACGATGATTCACCGGCTGCCCACGAACTCCGCGCGGTTCACGCTTTCCTCTGCCGGGCGGACGCGTTCAATGGGGTGACCCGCGAGGCCCTGGCGCGGGCGGCGAGCCTGACGCCCGTCAAGCTGCGCGTGGCGCTGGAGCAGTTGGAGGCGGCTGGCGCTCTGCGGCGGCTGCCCGACGACGGCATTGATCTGTTGCGCGTCGAGACCGGGTCTTTATCCGAGCCTGCCCTGGCCGCGCTGGCGCGCTTGGTCGCGGCGCGACGCCAGCACAAACGGCGCCAGCTCGATCTGATGGCGGCCTACGCGGGCACGGAAGGCTGCCGGCGCCAGATCCTGCTGCGGCACTTCGGTGACGGCAGCCCGGCCACGGCCGCCGATGATGACTGCTGCGACAATTGCGCCCGCCGCGCCTCGCCCGAGATCCTGCTGCCGGCCGATGGGCGGCAGGCTGAGACCCGCGCCGAGCGGGCCGCGCTAATTGTGCTCGACACCATCCGCCACCTGCCCTGGCCCATCGGCAAGCGCCGGCTGGCGCAAGTGCTTAAGGGCCACGCTCGCTTGGCCGCGGCCGACTATGCCCATGTCCGCAACTTTGGCAAGCTGGCGCCGCTGCCGCAGTCGGCCATTGAGAACTTGATCGCCGAAATGCTGGTCGCGCGCTATATCAAGACAACCGTCGGCCGCCTGCCGTTGCTCGCGTTAACGTCCACCGGCGAACGCGCGCTGGCCGAGCGTCTGGCGCTGCCGGTTGCCGCCGCTCTCGCCTCCGCCCCGGCTGGTCAGACCGGCTTGGCCGCATCCCGGGCGGCATCGCGAGCGGCGCGAGGCACGACTGTGCTTCTCACTCAACAGTTACTTGAGCAAGGTCTGGCGCCCGAGCAAATCGCGGCGGAGCGGGGGCTGGCCGCCGCAACGATCTATTCGCACCTGGCACACCTGATCGCTACTGGCCGGGTGGATGTGAATGCGGTCGTGCCGGCGGGCATCCAGGCCCAGGTGCGGACGGCGGTCGAGCAAGAGGGTTCGTTCGACCGCCTGGCGCCGCTCAAGGCCAGGCTGCCGGCCGACCTGGGCTACGCCGTGATCCGCTGTGTCGTGGAGGCGCTGCGCTGCCAGCCAGGCGCCGGACAAGCAGCGGACGGCGCTGCGCGCCAGGGGGCCGGGCGCACCCCGCCGCAGCTGGATGCCGCCTCGGCGCTGGCTTTGCCTACCCCAGCGCCGGCTCTGGACGCTATCCCGCCCGCCGCCAGCGCTCGCGTGGCGCGCATGCATGCGCTGGGGCAGGCCGGCGACCCCGCGGCCGTGCCTGAGCTGGCGCAGGCGCTGTCTGATCTGGATGGAAACGTGCGCCGCCTGGCGGCCTCGACCCTGGGAAAGCTGGGCGACCTGACCGCCGTTCCGCCGCTGCTTGCGGCGCTGGCAACCGAACAGCGCCCGCAGGTGCGCCAATATATGGTCAACGCGCTGGGCCGCCTGGGCGATCCCCGCGCGCGCCGCGCGCTGGAGGCGATCGCGGCCGACCCGGGCGAGAAAGCCGATACCCGCGCGGCGGCCCGGGCTTCCTTGCTGCGCTTGGGCCGCTGAGCCCGGCCTCTCCCCGCCAGACTCCTCCGCATCTGCTCCCAATCGCCGCCTCAATCAACCGCGCCTGGTGATACCCGCTCACCCGGCTGGGGCCCATGCCCCTGGCTCTCGCTGCCCATGGACATCACGCGTTCTTGATCCCGGCCGGCCCGTTTTGGCCGTCTCGACCGCTAACGTCGGTCCGCTTTCGCCGTCGTCGGCCGCCCCCGGCTACCTTTGCGGACTAGTGGGCTTAAGGCTCCAAAGGTGTGCGATCTGAGTCAAGTTTCAGGCGGGGGCGAGCGCCTGCCCCAGCCAGGTGTCCAAGGCCTGCTCCAGCTTGGTGAGTTGTTGTTGCAGGGGCGT
>JADLFO010000346.1 GCA_020845455.1 Caldilineaceae bacterium | reverse complement strand
GTCTGTTCGCGAACTCTTATCCTTCAAGATTCCCACGTCTTTCCAGCCTATCAAGCGACGTGGGCGTCCGCCCAAATTTGTCTGTCCCTGTATGCTTTCATGACCACCCTATTCTGTTGTGCTACCCCTGGTATGAGGCCAAGACCGCGATTATTCGGCGTGCTGTCGCTGCTTATCTAGCCCAGCCACTCTATTCTCTGACCTATTCTGTAGCATCTGCGTAAGTCCTATATCAGAAACATGTCTCGGTCATCGAGCACGAACTGCACGTCGTGGTACGGCTCAATGTAGTGCTCGACCTGCCAGCGCGTGAAGCTGCATCTGGCGTTCTCCAGCCCGTCTGTCACGACCACGACCACCACCTGCTCAGGCCGCTGCGAGACAGGCATGGCAGCCAGCGTGGCGGCGAGGCACGCGGCACATAGCGCTTGGAGCTGAGCGGGGGCATGTCGGAAAGAGGGACGAAGTGGAGCAGGACTTCGTACGGGTCTTGGCTGTCGAACTGCACAAGCGAGAGCGTGGCCTGGCTCGGCTCGTGCTGCTGGCGGGCGAGAAAGGCGTTGAAGCCGCCGATCACGTCGTCGCGAATCGTCTCCATCGAACCCGAACGGTCGAGGATCACGCTGATGTGGGTAGCAAGAGGAGTGGAAGGATGGCTGGCGGGGTCGGGGGTGGGTGTACATATCATGCTGCCTCCTGGCGCAGACTGGATAACTGGGGGGATGGATGAGATGGAGCGGATGACGTCGCCCGGCCGTCAGAGCTTGACGGTGGGGGAGGGCGATGCAGGCTCGACGGGCGTAGGGTCGCCGATGTTGGCGCGCGAGAGCTTCGTCATCCAGCGCTCGATCTCGGGCCGGTAAAACCGCCATTGGTGACCGACCTGTGCTGCAGGCAGTGTTCCGGCTAGCGCCATGGCATAGATCGTGCGCCGCGAGACCTGCAAGAAGCTCGCCACCTTGTCCACCGTCATCACCAGCGGCAGCTCTTGACCAGCCTCGCTGCTCGACCGGCGTCTGCTCATGGGTTACCTCCTTTTGCTGTCAAATCCTATGTAGAGATACGTTTCTATGCCAGAATGTCGAATCGGCATGAAGCGGATTGCCTGCGCCAGGGCAGACCATGCCAAAAAGGCAGGCGTATTCCGTGACCTGACGGCACTGGAGATGGTAGTGAAGGGGTGTCTGTTCTGGGGCCGATGGAACTGGGCGTGAGGGTGCGCAGGCTATCGGCCGCCCTACAGCGTAGCGTCACCGGGTGGGGTGAGCGCTAGGCTCGATAATGAGGGTGGATAACGAGGGTCGACAAGAGGTCTCATATCGCGATCGGTCAGGTACGACTTCGCCCGGCATCTCCCCGCGGCGCGACTGTACATCTAGTCACGGCCGGGAATCCCAACCTGGCCGCGTGTCAGCGCCGCCGGCGCAGATCGCAGCCGGCTAGCGCAGCGGCTTGAGGATCTCGATCAGATCGTCGCGTGTCCAGTGCAAGCGCCGTTGGTCTGCCGCCCCCATCACCTGGCCGGCCAGGTCGCGCTTGCGCTCAAGCAGGTCGTCAATCGTCTCTTCGAGCGTGCCTTCAGTCAAGAAGTGGTAGACATAGACCGTCTTGTCCTGGCCGATGCGATGGACACGGTCGGTGGCCTGGTCCTCGACGGCCGGGTTCCACCAGCGGTCGGCGTGGATCACATGGTTGGCCGACGTCAGCGTGATGCCGTGGCCGGCGGCCATCAGGCTGCACAGCGCCACCTTGGCCTCGCGACGGTTGAAACGGTCCACCAACGTCTGGCGCTGTTCGGTGCTGCCGTCAATGCGGATCCAGGGGACGGCCAGCCGCATCAGTTCGTGTTGTAGCAGATCGAGCATCCCCAAGAAGTGGGAGAAGACCACCACCTGTTCGCCCTGCCCCAGGATCTCCTGGATCTTCTCGACGACCAAGTCGAACTTCTCCGAGCGTTCCCTCACAGGCTGCTTCGGCTCAGTCACAAGGGCCGGATGGTCACAGATCTGTTTGAGCTTGGTCAGCACGGGCAGGATCGTGCCCGTATAGCTGACTTGCTCGCCGCGGCGCAGCGCCTCACGGATCTCCTGGGCGACGCCCTGCAGCGAACCGTACAGCGACCGCTGTTCTTCGGTCAGGTCGCACCAGGCGACGATCGGGATCTTGTCGGGCAGATCGCGCGCCACTTCCTCCTTGCGCCGGCGCAGCATAAAGGGCCGGATGCGCCGCCCCAACTTCTCCGTCGCCTGCTGGTCGCCATTCAGGATCGGCGTCTCGAAGCGGCTCTGAAAGGTGCCGTAGCGCCCCAGATGGTCACGCATGAGGAAGTCAAAGAGCGACCATAGCTCGGCCGGTCGGTTCTCAATCGGCGTGCCGCTTAAAGCGACGCGGTGGGCGGCGTTCAGCGCCTTGATGCCCCGGGTGCGCTGGGCATTGGGGTTTTTGATCTGCGTCGCCTCATCCAAGATCACATAAAAGAACGGCACCTGGACCAGGTGCTCGACATCGTTGGCGACCGTAGCGTAGGTGCTGATAAAGATGATCGGTTGGCGATAGGCAAACAGGCGGCGCAGCGCCGCCCGGTATGGTCCATGGTAGATGCGCACCTGCGTTTGGGGCAGACAACGCCGGATCTCGCGCTGCCAGTGGATCAGCACCGACTTGGGTGCGATGACCAGGCTGTGTTCCTGCACAGCGCCCGCATGATAGGCATGGGCCATGGCGCAGATGGCCTGGAGCGTCTTGCCTAAACCCATGTCGTCGGCCAACAGCCCGTGCAGCCGGTTCTGGGAGAGCCAACTCAGCCAGTGGATGCCCTCGCGCTGATAGGGGCGCAGCTGGATGTGGTGGCCGGCCAGGGCCTGTTCGACCGGCTGCGGCAGCACAAAGGCCGCATCCGCCTGGAAATCGGTCAACTGGGCCAGGAAGGCTTGGTAGGCTTCGCTGAGGGCGCGCTGCCCACCGATGGCATCAATGAACTCCTCCAGAGAGGCAAAACGCGCCACCGGCAGCCGATACCCGCCTGCCAATGGCTGCGCTCCCAATTCGTTCAACTGTTTTTGAACCTCGGCGAGCTGTTTGGCATTGGTGTGCGCCCAGGTCGTGGCGTCCAGACGCTGATAGCGGCCTGCACCCGAATGCATCAGTTGCTCGTGCGCCCAGGTGCGGTCGCCGATCTGGTATTCGACCTGGAAATCGAGCCAGCCGGGGGAGGTTTTGCGCACCTGCACAACCGGTTGGGCGGCTGTATCCACCACTAGGATCTGCTGCGCCCGGTCGGTCAGCACGGCGGAAAACTCTTGCTTGAGCAGTACCAGATCGCGCGTGAAGTATTCGGGGATCTGCTCGAGCGAGATATGTACCTGGCCCTTCTGCAACAGCTCTTGGGCTGCAGCGCCGGCAACTTGGGCCAGGGGCGCAAGCGTTTTGCCGATGCGCACAAAGCTGCCGCCGCCCACGCGCTGCAGCGCCGACGGCGGCACAAGGTCAGTCCCATTCTCCGCTGGGTAGCCGGCCTGTATGCTCAGACCATCCTTCGGATCGAAGTCGACCTTGGCGACCGGCTTCACCGGTTGGGTGGCGATGGTCATCTCCTGGGCGTCTGGCGTTTCCTGCACAGCGGGTTTGCGCCGTAGATAGGTCAAGATGGGCGGCGTCACCTCAAAGGCCAATGTCTGATGGTCGACGCGCTGCGGGTTGAGACTGCCCATGGCCAGCAAGATAGTACGATCCTCTGCACCGATGACATAGACCGTCCGGCCGTCGGCGGAGAGCTCGCGGTAGTCATAGCGCAACAACGCCTCGGCGTCGCTCACCGGCTCTTCGTGGCCGTTGACCCGGCGCGCAAAGCGCACCAGATGGCGACCCTGCGCATCGAGGTCCAGGCGATACGACAATTCAAGCGGAACCACCTTGACCGGACGCAGCCAACTGCCCACTTTGGCTAAAAAGCCCATCAGGCGGCCCTCCCTTCTACGATCTCGCGAAACCAGCCCGGCACCGGTTCCCATTCGGCAAAGAGGCCGGCAGTATAGTGGAGCGCTGCCTGTTGCGCTGTCTGGCTGCCGCTCGCCGCCTCCACAAAGGTTTGGGGCGTCACTGTTTTGAGCGCGTTGAGATGCTGGTCCAGGGCAGCCATGCGCCGGTGGAGGGATGCGCTGCGGGTCTGGCACTGGGCCAAGGCATGTTGCAGGCTGCTTTTTTGCTCATGAAAGCGTTGGTCAATGGGACCCCGGCCAGGAAAGGGCTGCGCCAGCAGGGTGGGCATCTGGCGGCGTGCGTCTGCGATCCAGGCCGTAATGGCCGCCATGCGACTCTCGCCGACGCCGACAACCGTGTCGGCAGCGGCGAGATCGGCCAAGCGGCGCGCATTGGTTGCGGAGAGGATGCGCGCTTTGAGTGCGCTGCCGATGCCCGGCACCTGGTCGAAGCGGTCACGCACGAAATGGAGTTCGAGGGCAGTGCGCAGATCTGCTTGGTACTGCGCCTCCAATGCCTGTAGCTGTTGGCGGATGCGCTGCATCTCGGCGTCGATCTGCGCCTGCTTCTGCTCCAATTGTCGCCGGGTCTCTTCCAACAGCTTACGATGCGCGCTGCCCCGCGCCCGCTCATAGTCAAGCTGCGCTTGCCGGCGGATGGCCTTACGCTGTTTGCCGGTCAGGGCTGTATAGGTGACGGCGGCACGCCTGGGCGCTTCCGGCGAATGCGGTACGGGCGCGTCAGACGGGCGAGACGGCTGCCCGCGCCGGAAGGTCGCCACGAACACAAAGACGGCGCATCCCAATGTGGCCAGGCCGACGATCGTCAGCAGGTCGGGACGGGCCGGCAGGGCGAGCAGGTCAAACATCGCGCTTTCACCTATACCCACTAAAAGCCACCCAATGCGTACGCTACGCTGGGGGCACTGTCCGGTTGGCGGTCGCGCCCACATCCGGCCCCAGTCAAGCCAAGCGGCGCAGGACAGGGGGTATGGTTGCAGGCGGCGGGACGCAGCCAAAATCAGATACCGGTATTGTACGCGCTCAGAGGGCAAGCGCCAAACGCAAGATGTCGTGCCCTGGCTGCGACAATTGTCAGGGAGCGTTTACATCCGATGACACTTCCGATCATTTGCGTTATAGCCTAGTACATTAACCGGTTAGTTATTAGAACACAGGGTTTGATAATGACGGCGCAATGTGTGACGGGCATCCTGGGTGGTGAAGGTCCACTGAATGCGGACGCCCGCCTGATTGCGTTGCACAGT
>JADLFO010000345.1 GCA_020845455.1 Caldilineaceae bacterium | reverse complement strand
GCTGTCCCTGTCGTCCGGACGACAGGGACAGCCGCCGCGCATAGCCCTAGAGGGCTGCATCGACCTACATCTACACTGCGATGCGGCTAGAGTGAAAGCAGGAACTGAATGAGATCGTCAACCTCCTGCTCATCTAGTTCCAGCTTGAAGAGCGTGTTGTAGTGCTGGACGACTTCTTCCAAGGTGGCAAAGCGGCCATCGTGGTAAAAGCCGCCCTTTGTGTGCGCCCACAGACCCTTGAGCGGCGGCGTGCGGTAGAGTTCGTCGGGGGAGCGTTTGGCCTGGAAATCGTCGATACCCATTTCCTCTGCCGAATGCATGCTGAATCCGGGCTCTGTGTAGATCGGCGGCGTATGACAGCCGGAACATGCCGCCGCGCCGTTGAACAGTTTCTCGCCGCGCTTGGCCGCCGCCTGGTCAAAGCTGCCTTTGGGCGGTTTGGGTGCAGGCAGCGAGAGTTGATAGTAGTGCAGCGCCGGCAGCTTGGGCGTGACCAAATCGGGGGAGTTGTGGATGTTCCAGTCGCCGGTCGCCACCGCCAACGGGTACTTCTCCGGGTCGTTGAGCCGTGGGTCAAAGAAGGCGCCGCGCCCGCGCATCTGGGTGACAGCAACATAGGCGTTCCAGTAGGGCACCGATCCCCAGCCATTCCAGGTGTGCAAGTTGACGCCCGCCAGCCCCAACGCCGGAGGAATCAGGGTCGCCGCCGGTTTGCCGTCGGGGCGAAAGGCCTTGCCGTCCTGGTTGAGTTGGGCGTCATACTTGCCCGGCCCCCAACTGTTGAGCACCATGCGCACCGTCTCCACATCCGTGCCCAAGCGGTCGGCCACCGGCTGTAGATTGGGTGCGAGCGCCACGATGGCCCCCACGTTGAGATCGCGGTTGGCCCACCCGTCGAGCCGTTTGCCGATGCCAGGCATAAACGAATTGTCTACCTGGGAATGGCACAAGGCGCAAGTAATCCCCACCGATTCCAGGTCGCCCGCCTGGTCGAATAAGCCCTGCACGCCGACCACCGCGTTGAGGCTGAGGAGCGCCACCGTCGTCGCCGGGTCGTCCAGATTGACCTCACCGCCCTTGAGCGCAGCCAATACGTCTTCGGGCAGCGCCTCCACGTCCACTTTCAGCCCCACGCCCAAAGCCGTTCGGGGGCTGACACCAGGCCCCACGCCGCCCAAGTCCGCGCCCTTGATGGCCTCATGCAGGCGCAGCGTATCCCCCCAATAGGCCTCATCGCCAAATGTGTCATAGCGAAAGATCGAACGTCCTTGGTCAAACAGCACGCGCGCGTTATGTTCCGTGCTCTTGTCAAAACCGGTTTTGGCGACAGTCGCCACCGCGCCGATCAAGAGAACGGGCAGGAACAAGAGCCACATGCGAGGCCTGAGCCGCTTCAGAGTGTCCATCTTGGTTCCTTTCGTCTAAAAGGCATCTAGACAACATCTGGATGGTATCCGCTGCCCGAGGGAGGCACGATCAGGGTTTGCCCAACCCTTCGCTCAGACGCGCCAGGGCCAGCGCGCCCAACGACAGGCCAAAATCACGCAGCGCCACGTCGAAGAAGCCGGGGACCAACAGCAGGTTGAGGATGATCCCCCAGAGCCAGACGGCGACGAGATAGCCGCCAAAGCGAGGCCGCAGCAAGACGACGATGCCTGCCACGATCTCGACCACGCCGACGATGTACATAAAGACATCGCCGCTGAAGGGGAGGAGATTCAGCACCGAGGGGGCGATGTAGCTGCTCCAGTCCACCAGCAGGTTGGTGAACTTGTCGACTCCGGCGATGATGGGCGCAACGAAGAAAGCCAGGTGTAACAACGTGTAGGCCTGCTGCACCGCCTTATCCTGCTGCTCATGTACACTTTGTCCGATAGTTGTAGTAGCCATTTCCTTGGGTCTTCCTTTCTGAATCGAAGTTGAACTGAAGTTGAACTGAGTTGAACGTTGTCGACGTTGAACCACCTAGACAGAAAAAACGATCTCTCGTGAGCGCTTCGGGGTCCGCCTGGCGTCTTACGATTTACCGCCGGACGGGAGTTCGGCTGAAGCGCTTCCGCTCGAGAGCAAGTCGCGCATATAGGCCAACCAACTGCGTGCGCTTTTTGGCCCGACCGCGGCCAGGGCCGCGCGCGTCTGGGGCGTCAAATGGGCGTCGAGCTGCGCGCCGATCTCCTGCAGCATCACGGCGAGCGCAATGCTGTGCCGGATAAACCAGGCCGTCATGTTGACCAGCAGCCGCTGGCGCGAACGCACCGTCGAGACCTCGCCGCGCGCCGTGACCTCCCCCACCAGCACGGTCTCTTCGTCGGGAACCAACATCAGCCAGCGCGAATCCTGCGTGTCGACCACCTTGTTGCGAAAGATGCGGCCGCGGCAGCCGCCGCATTCCGCCGGGCACGCCGCCAGACACAAGGTGGTGATGTCGACGGCGCGCGCTTCGGCGTCGGCAAAATCACCGGCCAGGGCGCGTGCCTCATCCGGCCAGATGGCGACCAGCAGGTCGCGCTTGGCGTCTTTGAGCACGGCGCGGGCGTGGGCGAGCAGGTGTTCATACCCTTGGATATGCCAAACATAGCCGGCGGCATCCGGGCGGCTGACAGCACGCAGGCTCTGCTTGGCTGTGTCGAGCGTATGCTCGAAGCGATGCGCCATGGCGTCCAGCAGTTCATCCGGCGCAACGGGCAGGTAGTGGGTGCTGTCGCCATCTTCGGCGCGTATGACCGCGCCCCGCTCCTCCAGCTTCTGCAGCACGACATAGATGTTCGCCCGTGGGATGCCGGAGACCTTGGCCAGCTCATAGCCGCTGACAGGGTTGTACTGGAGCAGCGCATGGTAGGCACGCGCCTCGTATTCGGTAAAGCCTAGTTCCTGTAACTGTTCAAGCGCATCGGCCATCGTAGCTCTCCACATTGGTAGTTGCTTGTATAGCTACTAATATAAACGGACAATAGTAGATTGGCAAGTGGGATTTTATCCAATTTGCAGTTTCCGATTGAGCGGGCCAAAAAGCGCTTGGCTGGGTGCGCCCCGCCAGAGCAGGGTGGGAGACCGCGTGGTTTTTGGGGGGGAGATTTTAGGTTGAACGCCTGCCGTCGATCAGAAGGGGTTACAGGAGCGGTGAAGTCAACCGGCAGGCTGAATCATAGAAGCGCGACCAGACACTGCGCCCGCGATATTCCGCCAGGTCAAACTCGCTGCAGTTTGCCAGATCGCGGCGGAAATCGGCCTCCAATTCTTGTGCTTTGCCTGCATCGTAGATCACGGCGTTTAGTTCATAGTTGACGCTGTAGCTGCGTACATCCATGTTGCACGAGCCAATGGTGCAGATTGCGCCGTCGATGCTGATCGCCTTGGCGTGGTAATAGCCGCCGCGATACAAATAGATGCGCACCCCCGCCTCCGCCATCTCTTGAAAATAGGTGTTGGCCGCGCGATAGGGGACCTGATACTTCGCCCCGCGCGGGGTGCAGATGACCCGTACATCCACCCCCGAAAGCGCCGCGGCCTTGAGCGCCTCGGCGATCGTCTCGTCGGGCACAAAGAAGGGGGATTGGATATAGACGTGTTGGCGCGCCGAGACGATCAGATAGAAATAGAGCTGGCGAATCGCCGCCCATTGCGAGTCCGGTCCGGACATGATGACCTGCACCGGCAAGAACGGCAGCAGCGGCGCCGCAGCGCGCGCCGGGAAATAGCCGGGCATCTGGGCAATGCGTTCCTGGGTGGTGTTATACCAGGCGGTCAGAAAGGCCGTTTGCAGCGCGTAGACCGCATCGCCCATGATCCGCACCTGCGTGTCGCGCCAGGCGGGCCAAAGCCTGCCCGGCATCTGCTCCTGATCCAGATTCATCCCGCCCAGATAGCCAACCCTGCCGTCGATCACCGTGATCTTGCGGTGGCAGCGGTAGTTGGCGAGATGCAGCGTGCGCAGGCTGTTATAGGCCAGATAGGGCAGCGCCTCGACCCCGGCGTCGCGCAAGGCGGCGATATATCCCTCGCCCATGGCGCGGCGCGTGCCCGCGTCGTAGAGGATGCGCACCTTCACCCCGGCCCGGGCGCGCTCGATCAGGATGGCCTGTATCTGGCGCGTGAACTCGTCGTCGGTCCAGATGTAATATTGCAGATGCAGGTGATGCTGCGCCCGGCGCAGGTCGGCGAGCAGCCGCGGGTAGAACTCGGCGGTGTCTTGCAGGATCTCTACCTGATTATAGCCGCTCACCGCCGACGCCGAGTTGCGCCGCACCAGCCGCAGCAGCCCAGGGTGATAGGCCCTGGGCTGCTGCGCCGCCAGCCGCGCTTCGACCTCCTCTGGCGGTTCGAGCTGGCGGCTTATGCGCCGGATAAAATCTTGGCCCAGCGCGGCCTGCACCAGCTTACGCTCCTGGCTGAACGCCTTCCAGCCGCGGCCCGTGGCGAAATAGAGCAGCACACTGAGCACCGGCACAAAGGTAAAGGCCAGCAGCCAGCCATAGGTCGACTGGGGACGCCGGTTCTCGAGGATGATAAAAAAGGCAGCCAGACTCAGATAGACAAAAAAGAACAGGGTCAGGACAAGGCTCCACATACGCCCCTCTTCCAACGCATCGCCCGGCGAAGACCGGCCGATGCACAGCATACCGGATTCAAGGGCGATTGGCTATTGCCCGGTCTGCGCGTGCGGGAGAGAGATAATGTGAGGTGGCATGCAATTTTCTTCAGGTCTATAATAACAGTATGAGCGAGACAGCAATCGATCCGGCGCTCGAAACAACCACCTTGGGGCGCACGGGGGTAGTCGTCAGCCGGTTGGGCTTTGGCGGCGCGCCCGCCGGCCTGACCAACTATCTGGCCGCCTATTCGCCCGCCGATGCGGCCCAGCGCGATGCCGTCATCGCGGCGCTTCACCGTGCCCTGGAGTTAGGGATCGCCTATTTCGACACGGCCCCAGGCTATGGAGGGGGGGCAGGGGAAGCGATCTTTGGCGAGGCGCTGGCGAGCGCGCCGGCTCATCGATTGGCTCAAATCTTCTTGGCAACCAAGCTCTCCCCCACACTCGCAACGGCGCGGCCCAGCGTGGAAGAGAGCCTGCGCCGTCTGCGCCGTGACCGTCTGGACCTGGTGCAGTTGCACGGCTCGACTTACCCGCCCGAACTCGCCGACCGTATCCTGGCGCGCGGTGGGCTGCTGGACCAACTGGGCCAGTTGCAGAGCGAAGGGTTGATCCGCTTTATCGGCTTCACCAGCGAGGACAATAACCCCGCCGTCTACCGCTTTATCGCCACCGACCGCTTCGACGTGATGCAGATCGCCTACAACCTGCTCTTTCAACATCCCTATGAGCCGACCCGGCCCTTTGGCAGCCTGCTCGCCGCCGAAGCGCAGGGGATGGGCATCTGCACCATGCGTACCTTGACGTCGGGACTCTTTCAAAAGTGGGTGCAGTGGGTGAACCCGGCCAACACCTTTGACTACAACGCCGCGCTGTTGCAGTTTGTGCTTGCCAACCCGCTGGTCGACGTTGCCCTGGTCGGCATGCGCACCCCTGAGATGGTCGAGCAGAACGTCGCCGCCGCCTGCGACCGGGCGGCGCGTGTGGACCTGGATGCGCTCCATGCCAAGTATGTGTAGCGCCGTGTAGCTGTGTGTAACGTCATGTTTGTCGTCCACCCTTCATGTTCAGGCTGGCTACGCCTATGACCACGCCAATCATCGATGCTTACTGCCATGTGGGTCTGCCGCGCTTTGGCACGGCAGAGGATGCGCTGCACATTTTGGCGCAGAGCCAGGTGCGGCGCGCTGTCTTTGTGCTCGGCCCCGCCGTTCCCGACTATGCCGTCTTGTTTGCCGCGCTGCGCGACTATCCGCACCGGGTGCGCGGTGTCGGCATCCCCTTTGGCGCCACGCTCGACCAGATCATGGAGAGCGTCGACCTCCAGATCGCAGGCGGCGTCATGGGGCTGCGTATCCAGGAGCCGGAACTGCTCACCCATGCCCCGCTGCTCGACCGGCTGGGCCGTGAGGGCCGCTGGATCTATGCGATCAATATCGCCGCCAACGCCGCGCCGCTGCGCGCCTTACTCGACTGGCTGGATCGCTACCCCGACGCCAGGGTGGCCGCGCCCCATTTTCTCAGCACGCGCCCGCTCTTCCCCGGCGGCCCTGTCGACGACGCGCTGCGTTCGCTGTTGGCCCATCCCCGCTTCTACCCCATCTTCTCGCGCCAGGGCGGGCTGGACAGCGCACAGCCCTATCCGCATGTAGACCTGCGCCCCTGGGTCGAACAGGTGATCGAGCGGGTGGGCTGGGAGCGCGTTCTCTGGGGCAGCGAATACCCGGTGCTTTTCTGGCGCGATGAGACGCCCACCGGCTGTCGCGACTGGCTGGCGGCGCTGCTCCCCGAAATGGACGATGAGCAGCGCGCCGCTTATCTGGGTATGAACGCGGCCCGCGCCTTGTTTGACGCGCCGCCGCCGCGCCATCCCGTGACGATCCCGGGTTGGGTCGAGGCCCAGATCGACTACACGCGGCCGGTGCCGCTCTTTCCCCATGGGCTGCAACTGCCCATGGCGACCTATAACCGGGTGCATCGGGGCTTTGCCCTGGCGCGCCGCGCCGACCCGTCACTGACCTTTAGCCGTTTTGTGGCCGCCGCGCTCGACCAGGCCACGCCCGATATGAACGAGTCCCACACGCCGTAGAGCGGCGTTGGGGCGCGCAGATGGTCTGTCACGCAGACGATCTATCACGCAGACGATCCATCACGCAGATGGTCGATGCGGAGGGAGCCGGCCGTCCGATGACCCTTGTCGACCTTGAACATACGCTCGCCGCGCTGGCCGACCCTGCCGACGCTGCCAACTTGGCGCGCTTTTTTCAGACCGGCCCCGGCGGCTATGCCGAGGGCGACCGCTTCCGCGGCATCCGCGTGCCTGCCCTGCGCCGTCTGGCCAAGCAGGCGCGCACGCTGGCCTTGCCCGACGTGACGCAGCTTCTAACATCTGCCTATCATGAAGACCGGCTGCTGGCGTTGTTGATCCTGGTCGATCAGTATCGTCGCGGCGACGCGGTTCAACGCGCCGCCATCTACCGGCTCTATCTGGGCCATACGGCCTATATCAACAACTGGGACCTGGTCGACAGTTCCGCCGGGCACATCGTGGGCGCGCATCTCTATCCGGACCTGCTGCCCGTGCTGGAGTCCTTGGCCGCATCAGAACGGCTCTGGGAGCGGCGCATCGCCATCATGGCGACCTTCTATGCGATTCAACAGGGCCGGTTTGACGCGACCCTGGCCTTGGCTGCGCGGCTGCGCGACGACCCCCACGACCTGATCCACAAAGCGGTAGGGTGGATGCTGCGTGAGGTGGGCAACCGCGACCGCGCCGCCGAAGAGGCCTTTCTCCAACAGCACTACCGCCACATGCCGCGCACGATGCTGCGCTATGCGATCGAAAAGTTTCCCGAAGCGCGCCGCCAGGCCTATCTGCGCGGCGAGATCTAGCCGCTAGAGGTGATCCGTTATAATAGGCTTCGTCCTGTGAAGTTCCATATGCGTATCGATGAACAGGGAGTCGACCATGGCCGACGCTCATCCGCCGCGCGAGATCGCCCGCAGGGTCGAGCATCTCGGGGTTGCGAAGGCGCAGACCGATGCCGTCACGTTTGTCGTGCTGGCGGTGCTCGCCGGCGCGTTTATTTCGCTCGGCGCGCTCTTTTTCACAGTAGTGGTTACTGAGTCCGGTCTTGGCTTTGGCGTTACGCGCTTGCTCGGCGGTTTGGCTTTCTGTCTCGGGCTGATTCTCGTCGTTGTAGCCGGCGCCGAGCTTTTCACGGGAAACAATCTTCTGGCGATGGCTTGGGCCAGCCGCCTGATTCGCACCCAAGAGGTGATACGGAGCTGGGTCCTCGCCTACTTTGGCAATGTGATCGGTTGTCTGGGGACCGTTTTTTTGGTCGCATGGGCCGGCATCGCCAGTCTCGGCGGTGGCGCTGTGGGTGAAACGGCGATCGAGATCGCGCGTGGAAAGGTGGGTCTCTCGCTTGGCGAGGCATTCGCGCGCGGCGTGCTGTGCAACGCCCTTGTGTGTCTAGCCGTTTGGCTCGCGATGGGCGGGCGCAGCGTGACTGACAAGATTCTGGCCGTCCTCTTCCCCATCACTGCCTTCGTCGCTATCGGATCCGAGCACTCGATCGCCAACTGGTTCTTCTTGCCTTTGGGCTTGGTGCTGGATAGGCAAGGCACGCTGTCGATCGCGGGAGTCGCCTGGAACCTCGTCGCGGTGAGCGCGGGCAACATCGTCGGCGGAACACTCCTGGTCGCCGGTGTGTACTGGGTCGCCTACCTGCGAGGCGAGCGCGGGCGAGAAGGTCGGTCCTCATGACAAGCAACGATGTGCGGGTGGATGCCCGCGCCCTGCAAGCCACTGTACAAGCGATCTTCGCCGCCTGCGCCATGCCCGCAGCCCGGGCCTATTTGCTGGCCGATTCTCTGGTCTTCGCCGATCTGCGCGGCATCCATTCCCACGGGGTGCTGCGCGTGCCGGAATATGTCGTAAAACTCACCCGCGGCGGCGTCAACCCGCGCGGCGTGCCGCAGATTGTGCGCCAAACCGGCGGTTGTCTGGTGGTGGACGGCGGCAACAGCATGGGGCAGATTGGCGCGCACTTCGCCATGCAGGAAGCGATTGCCCGCGCTCAAGTCCACGGCATCGGGGCCGCGGCCATCCGCGGCAGCAACCACTGTGGCGCGATGGCCTACTTTGCCGTCCAGGCGCTGCCGCACGACATGATCGGCATCGCCACCACCAACGCCCTGCCCACCATGGCTCCGTGGGGTGGCGTCGACAAGATCATGGGGATCAACCCGCTGGGCGTGGCGATCCCGGCGGGCGCCGAACAGCCCATCGTCTATGACGCCGCCTTCAGTGGTTCCTCACATGGTAAGATTCGCATCTACCAGCAGAAGGGCTTGCCGTTGCCGGAAGGCTGGGCCATGGACCGAGCGGGCCGACCCACCACGGACCCGATCGCGGCGCTCGACGGGCTGTTGATGCCGATCGGCGGCTTCAAGGGCACAGGGCTGGCGCTGATCATGGGGGTGCTTTCGTCGATGCTCTCCGGCGCGGCCTATGGCGCCGAATTGGGCAATATGGTGGACGGGCCGCAGCCGGGGCTGGACGGCCATTTTGCGGCCGCGATCCAGATTGCCGCCTTTGAAGATGTGGCGCGTTTCAAGGCGCGTGTAGATGCAGCCATCCGCCAGATCCACGCCTGCCGCACCGCGCCGGGGTTTGATCGGGTCTACGCGCCCGGTGAACTGGAGGCTGCCCGCGCCGCCGAGTATACGGCGCAAGGCATCCCCCTCAACGCCGTCACCCTGGCCGACCTGCGCCGCGCTGCCGCCGGGTTGGGCGTCGCCTGCAACCTATAGGCGCCATCAGGATGAGGCGGAGTTGGATGAGGAACTGCGTGTCTGGCTGGAGGAGGCATACGCCTTTAGCTGCGCCGGACGCAGACGCAGATGATCAACTCACAGACTTCTACAGGAAGCGCACCCATGAGCCTGAATTTCCCCTGGTGGGGCTATGCCCTGCTCTCGGCCTTCTTTGCCGCCCTCACCACCATCTTCGCCAAGATCGGCGTCGACCAGATCAGTTCCAACCTGGCGACGGCGATCCGCACCGCGGTTGTGGTCGTCATGGTCTGGGGCATTGTGTTCGTCACCGGGGAGGTCGGCGGGCTGCGCAGCGTGCCGCGCAACGTCTGGGTTTTTCTTGTCCTCTCGGCGCTGGCGACCGGCCTGTCGTGGCTATTTTACTTCAAGGGGTTGCAGGTGGGCCGCGCCTCCTACGTCGCGCCCGTCGACAAAACCAGCGTGGCGATGGTGCTGGTGCTGGCAGTGCTCTTTCTGCATGAGCCGCTCACTTGGCAAGGGGTGCTGGGCACGCTGCTGATCCTGGCGGGGACGTTAGTCTTTATCTTGTAGCCGCCTGCTCAATTCTCCGTGAGTTGGGGCCGGCGACGGCGAGACGACCCAGCCGCCGTCGCCGGCATCTATGGATACGGCCTGGGGTGCGCCCTTGCGCCCCAGGCCCCACGCTGTGCGCCCGCTGCGTGAACAGCCGCCCGTGCGGGGCGAGAGCAGCCCGCTCAAGGTGAGCAGAGACGAGTCGGGGCAGAAAAGCGTAGGCGCTCCCTGTTTCTGAAACTGACGGCTGCCTACTGACTACCCCTCCAGCGCCTGACTCTGGGTCGCCAGATAGTTCTCCAGCCCCATCTGCTCGATCCGGCTGCGCTGCTGCTCGGCCCAGTCGACGTGCCCCTCTTCCATTTTGAGGATGGTTGTCAGCAGGTCGACCGTGGCTTGGTCCCCCACCTCATGCGCCAGACGAATGGCGTCGTTGTAGGTGCGCACGGCCTCCAGCTCGTCTGCCTGGTCGTTGCCGATGATCTCCGGCACGCTGTTGCCGATGCGGATGGCGTTGAGCGTGGAGACCTGCGGCGCACCGTCCAAGAAGATGATGCGTTGGATCAGCCACTTGGCGTGGTGCATCTCGTCGCGGGCTTGATGCTCGATCGCCTTGTGCAGTTGGGGATAGCCCCAGTTTTCGCACATCTCGGCATGCACCATGTATTGGTTGATGGCCGTCAGTTCGTCGGTCAGGCGTTGGTTCAACACCTCCAGCAGTGCAGGGTTGCCTTGCATACGGTTGCTCCTCTCTGGCTAGGCGGTGTGCGCCGCGCGGCTTGCGGCGCGCTCTGCCGCTAGTATAGCAGAGGAAAGGCGGGGCCGTAATCGACTTATATCGAAAACGGGAGCGAATATTCGGATGTGAGGAGCAAAGATCAGGCAGATCCTCGATCTGCGGCGGGCCCGTCGCAGATCAAACAAAGGCGGTTCTAGCCAAGCCAACTGCCCTTATGAGATGCGCTCTAGTAATTGGTGATCAGGAGTTCGAAGATTTTCCCGCGCCTGTCGGCCTGCGCGTTGATCATGCGGTTGGCCCAGACGCGGTGAATGGTGAAGCAAGGAGCAAGGATTACGGGAGAAGATGACCATTGTTCACTAGCCACCGCAGCCAACTCCGGACTGTCAATGCACGCCGAGAAGGTGTAGAACCATCCAGCGTTGTATGTTTCTGAATAAGTGCTGTGATTTCGCTCCTTGTTACTTTATCCAAATTGAAGTTGCGTTCTTGTAGAAGTCTGACAGCAGCGCGGTATGTTGGCTTCATTAACAATTGATCTATCAACATTCTTGTGCGCTGGCCGAGTGACCGGGTATGCAGAAAGCGTATCCCCAATTCGGTCAGCAAGTACCCTGATTTCTGCTTATGGAGGAATCAACTGAACAATGGACAAATGGGGTTGAAGCCATAGGCATCCAAGAATGAAGTGGGAAAGGAGGTGGCGGTCAGGTGGTGCTCGAAGCGTTCGGCCAAGGTAGCTAACTCCTTGAGG
>JADLFO010000344.1 GCA_020845455.1 Caldilineaceae bacterium | reverse complement strand
GCGCGATCCCGCGCCAGGGCGCGGCGCTGCGCCCGATGCGGCTGGGGCCGCTGCGCTATGCTACCCGGCGCAGCGATGTCTATGGCATCACCTGGGTGATGAATCACGCCGCCAGCTATACGCTGACTGGGATCGGCCTGGTCGATCTGTTCGCCCCGCGCTGGCTGGGGCAGCCCTATGCGCTGCCGCTGGCGCTCTGGATCGCCGGATTCTGGTTTATCCGCGCCGCTAGTCAACTTTACCTGGGCCGCCGCGCCGGCGACTGGTGGATTCTGGCCGGGTTTGCGCTGTTGGGGCTGCTGCACATTGGAGCCGTATTCGCATGAGCGACATGATCTTGAAGTCGATCCTGACGGCGACGGCGCACCGGCCTTGGCCGCTGCCCGGCCGGCCCTGGGTCATGCGCCAGACCTGGCATGACCTGCTCTTTGCTCACTGGCCCATTCCCATAGAGACGCTGCGCGCCTGGGCGCCGCTGCCGCTGGAGATCGACACCTTTGACGGGGTGGGCTGGGTGGGGGTTGTCCCCTTTCGTATGAGCCATGTGCGCCCGCGCTATGTGCCTGCGCTGCCCTGGCTCTCCGCCTTCCCGGAGCTAAACGTCCGCACCTATGTGCGCGGCCCCAACCCCGACGACCCCAAACCGGGCGTCTATTTCTTCAGCCTAGATGCGGCCAACCTGCCGGCGGTAGCCGCAGCGCGGGCGGGTTTTCGCCTGCCCTATTACCGCGCCGCCATGCACCTTCAAGAGACAAACGGCACGATCTACTACACCAGCACGCGCACCCATGCCGGCGCGCCGCCTGCCCAGTTTGTCGCCCGCTATGGCCCGACCGGCGGCGTCTATCACAGCCGCGATGGTTCGTTGGAAGCCTGGCTCACCGAGCGTTACTGCCTCTATACCGTCGATGCGCAGCGGCGCGCCTATCGAGCCGAGATCCAGCATGTGCGCTGGCCGCTGCAGCCTGCTTGCGCCGTGATCGAGACCAACACCATGGCTGCCGCCGCGGGCATTGACCTGCCCGCCGTCGCGCCGCTGCTCCACTTTGCGCGGCGGCTGGATGTGGTGAACTGGTATCTCCAACCCGTCGATCCTTACCGCTAGGGCTGCAAGGCGTCGCGCATGGTCTGCTACCGCTTGGGCGTTCCGGTCAAGGTAATGGCCGCGGCGCTGCGTTCGCATGACAGCCGCCGCTGGCAGAACCAGCCCCACCTCAGCGTGAGCCTGGCCTATGTGCGCGACCTGCTGCACTATTTGAACCATCACGATATCCGCTTCTACCGGCTGGCGGGCCAACTCGCCCCCTATGCCACCCACCCCGACCTGCCCCAGTTCCATCGCCAAGCCGAGGAGTGCAGCACCGAACTGGCCGCACTGGGCGACTTGGCGCGCCAGTTTCAGACCCGTCTCTCGCTGCATCCGGCGCACTATGTGCAACTGAGCAGCCCACATCCTGTCCAAGTGCTGCGCGCCCAGACGGAACTGGCGCTGGCTGCGCGGCTGCTCGACGCCATGGGGCTGGGGCCGGAGGCGGTGATCGTGGTGCATGTGGGCGGCGCGTATGGCGACCCGGCGAGCGGACGCAGCCGTTTTGTGCGTGCGCTCGATACGCTGCCTGCGGCGGTGCGCTCCCGGCTGGCGCTGGAAAATGACGACCGTGTCTACGGCGTGGCCGACCTGCTGTGGATTCACCGGCGCAGCGGCATCCGGCTGGTGTTGGACGTGCTGCACCAGCGCTGTCATAACGCCGGGGAGCCGCTGCTCGACGCGCTGGCTTCCTGTCTGGCGACCTGGCCCCCGCAGGAGCAGCCCAAGATTCATTTCAGCAGCCCGCGCACCGAACTGCGCGCCATCATACGGCAGGGACGGCGCCATCTGCTGCTGCCGCTGCCCAACCAGCACAGCGACTTTATCCACCCCTTTGAGTTTGTGGAATTCCTACGCGGCGCACGCGCCGCCGGGCTGCGCCCCTTTGACATCATGCTGGAGGCCAAGGCCAAGGAACTGGCCGTGCTGCGTCTGCGCGAGCAGATCGCACGCTACGCGCCGGACCTGGCCGGATGTATCGCTTGATCTCTGCTCCATCCGATCCGGATTGTGCTATAATCTGCGCGTCGACCAATCGCGATAGACCCAACCTGCCCCGGTCGACAGCGTTCTCCCACCCTTGCGTTCTCTTCCATAAGCGTTTGTTGTCTGGATGTAGCTCTTTAGGCGCTTTTCAGGTGACGCATGACCCAATCCAACCGTGGTCCTGGACGCCCTACCTCGAGCACAGCCCGCGCGCAGGAGAACCGCCGGCCTGACACGGTCGAAGGCGCTCCCCGCGCCGCCGGCGAATCGGGCCGCGCTCAGCAGCCGGCTTCGACCAACCTGCGCTTGCCGCGGGATGGGCTGATCGGGCGCGAACACGACGTGGCGGCGGTGCAAGCGCTGTTGCTGCGCGACGAGGTGGGGCTGCTGACCTTGAGCGGGCCGGGCGGGGTGGGCAAAACGCGGCTTGCCCTGCAGGTCGCTGCCGGCTTGCTCGACCATTTTCTCGACGGCGTCTATGTCGTCTCGCTGGCGTCGATCCGCGACCCCGCGCTCGTCATCCCAGAAATTGCCCAGACTCTGGGGGTGCGCGAGGCGGGCGGACGGTCCTTACAGGAGAGTCTGCAAGACTCTCTACGCGACCGGCAACTGTTGCTCGTGCTGGACAACTTCGAACAGGTATTAGCCGCTGCGCCAGGGGTGGGGGCGCTGTTGGCGGAATGCTCGCGGCTCAAGGTGTTGGCGACCAGCCGCGCCGCGCTGCATCTGTACGGCGAACACGAATACCCCGTGCCGCCCCTCGCGCTGCCCGACGTGAAGCGGCTGAGGGCGGACGATGACTCTCTGGCAGAGTTGGCGCAGGTCGCTGCGGTAGCGCTGTTTGCGCAGCGGGCGCAGGCGGTGCAGCCGGGCTTTGCGTTGAGCGCGGGCAATGCGGCTGCGGTGGGCGAGATCTGTCTGCGGCTGGACGGGCTGCCGCTGGCGCTTGAACTGGCCGCGGCCAAACTCAAGCTCTTTGGCCCTGCTGCGCTGTTGGCGCGGCTGACGCAGCGGCTTGGGCTGCTGACCGGTGGGCCGCACGATGCCCCGGCGCGCCAGCGCAGCTTGCGCGACGAGATCGCCTGGAGCTATGAACTGCTGGCCCCGGACGAGCAGGCGTTGTTTCGACGCTTAGCGGTCTTTTCCGGGGGCTTTACGCTGCCGGCTGCCCACACAGTCTGCGCGGTGGGGGACGATGCCGGGTTCGATGTGTTGGCGGGGGTAACAACCCTCTTGGACCAGAACCTCGTGCGCCAGGTGGAGGGACCGGACGGCGAAGCGCGCTTCACCATGCTGGAGACGATCCGCGAGTATGCGCTGGAGCAGCTAATCGCTAGTGGCGAGAAGGAAGCGATAGGTCGCCGCCATGCCGCCTTCTTCCTCGCCCTCGCCGAGGAAGCCGACCCCAGATTGCGGGGACCCGAACCGGCGACCTGGCTCCAGCGCTTGGAAGCAGATACCCCGAATCTGCGTGCGGCGCTGGCGTGGCTACTGCGCGAGGACGAGGCGGACCCACTTGACCGGGAGTGGGGGATGCGGCTGGCCGGCGCGTTGTCTTGGTTCTGGCATCTACGCACGCGCTTCGATGAAGCCCGAAATTGGAGTGACCGGGCGTTAGCGCTGGGCGATACCGCTGGCCAGGTCGCTGTGCAGGCGCGAGCGCTCCAGGCGGCGGGCCTCGCTGCCCAGATGCAGGGCGACTTCTCCTACGCGCGGATTCGATTTGAGCAAAGCCTTGCCCTTTGGCGAGAACTGGAGAATCGCTGGGGCATTGCATTTACCCTGGGCTGGTTAGCTTGGGTCGAGACTGTGCCCGGCGATCCCGCGATGGCGCGCCCACTGGCCGAAGCAAGCGTGACGCTCTTTCGCGAAATTGGGGACGCCTGGGGGATCGCCTTTGCGCTCGAGACGCTCGGCGCCATAGCAAGCAAACTAGGTGACTATACTCTCGCTCGTTCCGCGCTCGAGGAATGTATCGTACTCTTTCGCAGCTTGCAGGATACTTATGGGGTTGTCGATGCGCTCGGCGAGTTGGGAGGTATCGATTATCACCAGGGCAATTATCAGGCGGCGCAGGCCCGGATCGAAGAAAATCTGGCCCTGCTAGCTGCATACCCCCTTGTGGATGATAAATTCTTTCGCACAGCTGCGTTGCACACGCTTGGAACGATCGCCCGCCGGCAGGGGGATGATCCAGAGGCGGCAAGACTTTTTACGCAATGCCTGGAGATGGCGCGCAGCGCCGGAAACCAGTGGTTTGCCGCTCTGGCTCGCCAAGAGCTTGGCCTCATTGCCCAGCGCCAGGGGGACGCAGCGCAGGCAATAGCGCATCTGCGGGCAGGTATGGAGCTTTCTTGGACGTTGGGCAAGACACAGAATTTTGTTTCCTTGATCGGATGCGCCCTAGTCGCTGTCCAGCAAGGAGAATGGGAACGGGCGGCCAGGTTATGCGGCGCGGTCGAAGCCCTATGTGCCAAGCTAGATCAGCCTTTCGTACCACCGCAAGAGGCCGATTACGCGAACGCCCTTGCGTCGATTGGCAATCGGCGCAAGGATCCGTCGATAGCAGCCGCGTGGGAGCAAGGGCTGGCGCTGACCCTTGATCAAGCGCTCCAGGCTGCCGTCACGACATTGACGGCAATCGAGTCATTGCCTGCGGCCGGCGCGCCGGCTCCTCACGCGCCACTCTTCCCACTTTATCCCGCCGGGCTGACGGGCCGCGAGGTCGAGGTGCTGCGGCTGCTGGCCCAACGGCTGACCTATGCCCAGATCGCCGAAACGCTTGTCATCAGCCGGCGCACGGTCAATGCCCATCTCACCTCCATCTACAGCAAGCTGGGGGTGACCGGGCGTGAGGCGGCGACATGTTTTGCCGTCGATCATCGCCTCGTGTAACTCTCTGTCTCCCAAACAAGCCAATTGAAGTTGAGCCACACCCCTCGAACTGCGCGTGCGCGCCGGTGCGGTTTTCTCGCTGCACCGCACTCGGCGCGCATAGGTGTCAGTAGACTCACAAGAATAGGTATCGGAATAGGTAGCACTTACCGATGCGCCGCCGCCCCCCGGCCACTATACTGCCCTCAGCCCCGGCGGCGTCGCTGGGTTGTGATGATTCAGGCTGGAGGGCAGGTCGATGCGAAAACGAACGGCGCTGGAGTGGCGCTTTGCCGAAGACCCCGACGAGTGGGAGCGCCTCACCGGGCTGCCTACCTCAGTGACCCGCCATTCTTTGCCGCGGCGCATCGTGTGGGCAGGGCTGTTGGCCCTGCTTGTGCTGCTGAGTGGCACAGGAGTCTGGCTGTGGCAGACGGCGCAGGCGGGGCTGGCGACCATCGAGACCGAGGTCGACGCAGCGGCAAACGCCGATCTCTGGGCCGAACGCCAAGCGACCGCCGGCGTGCAGCTTGTGAACCTAGAAGGCGGTGTCGCCGTGGTCGAGGTGGCGCTGCCCGCATCCGCCGGGCTGCCCGGCCTGCGCCAGACGCGCGTCTACCGCCAGACCGGTGACGGCTGGAGACGCACCCCGCCCAGCGCCGCGCTGTGGGGCGAGGTGCGCCGGCTGGAGACAAACCACTTTGTCTTTGACTACCGCCAACTGG
>JADLFO010000343.1 GCA_020845455.1 Caldilineaceae bacterium | reverse complement strand
GGCGCCAGCGGGCGGCCTGCCGGGTTTTCGCGCAGCATATCGGCCTGGCTGCGCAGCGACCATTCGTCCCAGGGGCGCACGCCCCACATCACATTGCCGACTTTGTCCCAGACCACGATCTTAATCGTGCTCACGGGAGACTCCTTTCCGCGCAGGGGTGGGATTTGGGGAGAGGTGGATTGATCTGTTGCCGGTGCATATCGCTGCGGCAACCCCGGCATGATAGCACAGCCGTAAAGGATCGCTCAACCGGGGAGCCGTGCCGGGTAAAAATGCCGCACCGGTCGCAAATCGCGACCGGTGCGGCAGGGCAGATCGTGAGGCTATCCCCTGCCTGGAAGCTTCCCAACTTGCAGAAAGGGGCCGGCGGGCATACGCTGCGTGTTAGTCTTTCTCGACCGGGATGTAGAGGTAGAGAGTCGAATCCGGCGCGGTAGGGTCAAAATCAGCAGGGTAGAGTTCGAGGTCGGGGCCGCCAGTCCGGTGATAGCCGGAGCGTGGCATCCACTCTCGATAGATAGCGTCGAAGATGGGGCCAATCGTCGGCAGCGTGGAAGGGAAGACGGCATAGGTAAGGCTCGGGACCTCCCACTTCACCATGCCGGTTGGGGCCGGCGCGTCCTGCGCCACCTGCATACAGGCTATGTAGTCAAATTCGCCGGTGCGCTCGTCCATATGGTCACATGCGCCATAACAGACTTCCGGCTCGATCACGCCCTGCAACTCGGCATGGCGAGGCCAAAACTGCTCCCAAAGTTGGGGGATCTCGTTGTGTTGGTTCCGGCCATGATACAGCATACCGGCCACGCAAAAAGCGGGGCGCTGCACAATCTGAGCTTCCATTTGTCACTCTCCTGATTGGGGCTGATTGGGCCGCTTCTACACGCAGGTGCGTGTGCCTCTCTAGGATACGCCAGGCGAGTAGAACGCACGTTCTGGTTGTGTTGCCGCGCCGCCAGAGATACCCAGCCGCCAACGGCTCGCGCTATGAATTTCATATTACCCGGCTAGGAAAAGAGTCGGGCTGTTTACAGTGTGATATACTGAACGATGCTATGCTCTAGGCTGGGCTGCTAGGGCGGCCCGCCCAAACCAAACGCATTCCTCCAGCGCAGGCGGTCGCAGCCGGACCGTGGCCGTTTGCGTCTAGAACAAGGAGTTTCCTCTGATGGAGTATCGTTCATTGGGACGTACAGCCACTAAGGTCAGTCCTCTCTGCCTCGGCTGTATGATGTTCGGCGGCAAGACCGGCCCCGACGATTCGTATGCGATCATCGACCGCGCCCTGGATGCCGGGATCAACTTTCTGGATACAGCCAATGTCTACTCGCGCGGGCGCAGCGAGGAGGTGACCGGCGAGGCGCTCAAGCGCAACGGCAAACGCCACCAGGTGGTGCTGGCGACCAAGGTGCATGGGCGCATGGACGACGATCCCAACGCCGCGGGCAGCAGCCGCCGTCACATCATCGAACAGTGCGAGGCCAGCCTGCGCCGCTTACAGACTGACTATATCGACCTCTACCAGATTCATCGGCCCCGTTCCGACACGCCGATCGACGAGACGCTGCGCGCCCTGGATGACCTGGTGCGCGCCGGCAAGGTGCGCTATCTCGGCGCCAGCACCTTTGCCGCCTGGCAACTGGTGGAATCGCTGTGGGTCTCGAAGGAGTATGGGCTAAACCGCTTTGTCTGCGAGCAGCCGCCCTATCACATCCTGGACCGGCGCATCGAGCGCGAACTGATCCCAATGGCCCAGACCTATGGCTTTGGCATCATCCCGTGGAGTCCACTGGCGGGCGGCCTGTTGACCGGCAAATATACGCGTGAAAACCCCTCGCCCGAAGGCGCGCGCTATGGCGATGTGAGCACAAATCCCATCTGGGCCAAGCGTAAGACCGGCGAGATTTATGATGTGGTGGAGGGCTTGCAGCCGCTGGCCGCAGCCAAGGGCGTGACCATGGCGCAGTTCGCCTTGGCCTGGGTCATGCAGCAGCCGGGCGTCACCAGCCCGATCATCGGCCCGCGCACGATGGATCAGTTGGAGGACAACCTGGGCGCGTTCGACGTGACCATCGGCGACGACGACCGCGCCGCCGTGGATGCCCTGGTCCCGCCGGGCCGCATGGTGTCACCCTTCTATGAGGCCGATTTTGGCCCGCATCGGTTCCGCTGGTAGGACACCCATGGACCAACGCGGTCTGCGCATCTTGCTGGAGCAGGTGGCGAACGGGCAGCAGGGGGTCGACGCGGCCCTCAATGCGCTGCGCACCCTGCCTTATGAAGACCTGGGTTTTGCTACGCTGGATCACCACCGTGCCCTGCGCTGGGGCTTTCCGGAGGTGATCTTCTGTTCCGGCAAGACGCCGGAGCAGGTGACCGGGATCGCG
Organism: Caldilineaceae bacterium; assembly: GCA_020845455.1. Taxonomy (GTDB): domain Bacteria; phylum Chloroflexota; class Anaerolineae; order Caldilineales; family Caldilineaceae; genus QEUY01. Next base: position 5,441 of record JADLFO010000343.1, on the reverse strand, counting down.
GCGCGGCTGGCCGAGCGCGGCCCGCGCCTCTTGGGCACGCGCGCCACGCCGGAGCAGTATGCCGCGGCACGGACGCTGGTTCCCGATCTGCAATATCATACGCCGGCGCGCTGTCTCTGGCTGGACCGCGAACCGGAGCGCGCGCGCCATGCCGGGGTCGTGGTCGTAGCCGCGGGGACGAGCGACCTGCCGGTCGTGGAAGAGGCAGCGCTGACGCTGGACTTGATGGGGCACTGCGCGCAGCGTATCCTGGATGTCGGGGTAGCCGGGCTGCATCGGCTGCTGCCCCATGTCGCCGCGTTGCAGACGGCGAATGTCGTGGTTGTCGTGGCAGGGATGGAGGGCGCGCTGGCGAGTGTGGTCGGCGGGTTGACCGACGCGCCGGTGGTCGCAGTGCCGACTTCGGTCGGCTATGGCGCGAGCTTTGGCGGGCTGGCCGCGCTGCTGGCGATGCTCAACAGCTGTGCGTCGGGCGTCTCGGTGGTCAATATCGACAACGGCTATGGCGCGGGCCATATGGCGGCGCTGATCAACCAGCGCATCATGGCGCAGCGCGGCGGAGAGTAGAGATTCACTGCAAAGGTCGCAAATAACCCTTACGAGGGCAGGCGCAAAGGTTAGAGTAGGAAGTCGAGATGAGCGAGAGGAACCAAGCACAGGAACAATCGGCCCCCACCGAGCTATTCCCGGAGGTGGCCGCCAAGTTGGAGACGCTGCGAGATATTCTGCGCGGCTGTGAATCGGTGTTGGTCGCCTATTCGGGCGGGGTAGACAGCGCCTTGGTGATGGCTGTGGCGCATGAGCAGTTGGGCGAGCGCGCCCTGGCCTGTATCGGCGTCTCCCCCAGCTATCCCACGCGTGAGATGCGCAGCGCCATCCAGGTGGCGGAGGATGCGGGTGTGCCTTACCGCCTGGTCGATACTGAAGAGTATCTAGACCCCAACTATGCTGCCAACCCGATCAACCGCTGCTATTTCTGCAAGTCGGAACTGCACGACCGGCTCAAGGCGATTGCCGCGGCGGAAGGCTGGCAGATGGTGATGGATGGCAACAACGCCAGCGACCTGGGCGACTTCCGTCCCGGCATGGACGCGGCGCGCGAGCGCGCCGTGCGTTCGCCGCTGGTGGAGGCGGGCATCACCAAGCCGGAGGTGCGCCAGATCGCCCACTATTTGGGGCTGCCTGTGTGGGACAAGCCGGCGATGGCCTGTCTGTCATCGCGCGTGCCGCACGGCACGGCGATCACGCCCGAACTGCTGCGCCAGATCGAAGCGGCGGAGGATGTGCTGGTGGCGCTGGGCTTTATGCAGTTCCGCGTGCGCCATCACAACGAGATCGCACGTATTGAACTGCCCGCCGAGGATTTTGCGCGCGCCATCGCGCATCACCAGACGATTGTCGAGGGGGTGCGCGCCGCGGGCTATCGGTTTGTGACGTTGGACTTGGCCGGATTCCGCAGCGGGTCGCTCAACGGCGCTGCGCCGGCGGCGGTCATTTCACTCAACGAACTCAGCCGCACATGATCGCCTTTCTGGACATGCCCTCCGGCATTTCGGGGGATATGTTTCTGGGCTGCTTGGTGGATGGCGGCTGGCCCTTGGCCGCGCTGGAGGAGACGATCCGGCGGCTGAAGCTGCCCGCAGGCAGTTGGCGCGTGGCGCAGACGCCGGTGATGCGCGGCCCGCTGGCCGCCACACTGCTGGAGGTGGACGCCGCCGAGGGCGACCATCACCGCCATCTGAGCGATATCCTGGCGATCATCGCCCAATCCGATCTGCCGGCGCAAGTCCAAGCGCGGGCGAGCGCGGTTTTTCGGCGTCTGGCCGAGGCCGAAGCCGCAGTGCATGGCACAAGCGTAGAGGCGATCCACTTTCACGAAGTGGGCGCGCTGGATGCGATCATCGATATCGTCGGCGTCTGCGCCGGGCTGGATGCGCTGGGCGTGACGCAGCTCTATGCAGGGTCTGTGCCGCTGGGCGAAGGCTGGGCCAACACGGCGCATGGCCACATCCCCCTGCCGGCGCCGGCGACGCTGGCGCTGCTCAGCGCAGTCCACGCGCCCACGCGGCCCGCGCCGGGGCCGGGTGAACTGGTGACGCCCACGGGCGCGGCGCTGCTGGCCGAACTGGCGATCTTTCGCAGGCCGCCGATACGCTTGCAGCGCGTGGGGCAGGGCGCAGGGCGCAAGGAGTTTGGCTGGCCCAACGTGGCGCGGCTCTGGTTTGGGGAAGAGGATGCGGGCACAGGCGCGCCGGCAGATAGGATGCCGGCGGCTTCTGACACATCACTTGAGTATGCATCGCTTGAGTATGCATCGATGGTGGTGCTGGAGACCAACATCGACGATATGAACCCGGAACTCTACGCCGCGGCGGGCGCGGCGCTCTTTGCCGGGGGTGCGGTCGATGTCTGGCTGACGCCGATCCAGATGAAGAAGGGACGGCCCGCCGTGCTGTTGAGTGTGCTCGCCCCGCCGGAGCAGGAGGGCCGTCTGGCGATGATCTTGCTCCGGGAAACGACGACGCTGGGCGTGCGCGTGCAGCCGGTGGGGCGCTATGCCGCCGCCCGCGCGCTGCGCACGGTGGCGACGCGCTATGGCCCGCTTGCGGTCAAGCTCAAGTTGGTGGCGGGCGCGGTGGTGGGCGTCAAACCCGAGCAGGACGACTGCGCCCGGCTGGCCGCCGCACAGGGCGTGCCGGTGCGCGCGGTCTATGAGGCGGCGCTGGCCGCAGCCTATGCCGAGTTTCTGGCCGAGCAGCTTCCGAGTTAGCAGTCATTAGCAGTCAATGGCGACCCCATCACCCAGCGGGGGCCGGTGGGGGCCATTTCAGAATGGAGGGTTCGAGATGATCCGCAAACAACGATTTGGCCGCACGGGTCATGAGAGCACAGTGACTTTGTTTGGGGCCGCGGCGCTGGGCCGCGTCACCCAAGCGGAGGCCGACCGGACGTTGGACGTGCTGCTGGAGTATGGCGTCAACCATATTGACACCGCAGCCAGCTATGGCGATGCGGAACTGCGTATCGGGCCGTGGATGGACAAGCACCGCAAGGACTTCTTCCTGGCGACCAAGACGGGCGAACGCACCTATGAGAAGGCCAGGGAAGAAATCCACCGCTCGCTGGAGCGGATGCGCGTCGACCAGGTAGACTTGATCCAGCTTCACAATCTGGGCCACCCTGACGACTGGGATGTTGCCATGGGCCAGGGCGGCGCGCTGGCGGCGGCGGTGGAGGCCAAGGAGCAGGGCTTGGTACGCTTTATCGGCGTGACGGGCCATGGGCTGCACATCGCGGCCATGCACTACCGCAGCCTGCAGAAGTTCGATTTTGACTCGGTGCTGCTGCCCTATAACTATCCCTTGATGCAGAACGGGCGCTATGCCGACGATTTCGAGCGGCTGATCGCGCTGTGCGAGGAACGTGATGTGGCGGTGCAGACGATCAAGTCGATCACGCGCGGGCCGTGGGCCACCACTGAACGCACGCGCTCGGTCTGGTATCAGCCGCTGGAGGATCAGAGGGATATCGACGTGGCGGTGCAGTGGGTGGTGGGCCGTGAGGGCCTTTTCCTCAACACCGTGGGCGACATCCATCTGCTGCCCAAGGTGCTGGATGCGGCCGGCCGCTATGAGCGCCGCCCCAGCGAGGCGGAGATCAAAGCCGTCGTCGACGAGCTGCACATGACGCCGATGTTCCTGGGCTAAACGCATCTTACAAAACCCATCGGTTCTGCCGCCGAGGACCGGCGCGTAGACCGCCGGAGGTTTTGCGAGAGGTGCTCGTCACATCCGTTCTCTGGGGATCGCGCGCGGCGAGGTCTGTCTTGTTTGCGCGCGATCCCTCAGAGGACGCCAGGCTGCTGGGCGTTTATCCTGGCTGCTCCAGGAAGCGCCGCCATTCGTCCATGGTGCGTTTCTTGACCTCCAGCATGGCCTCCAGCGGGTCGATGCGCCCATAGACGGCCTCGCCTGCCATCCCCTCCAACTGTTGTTGAAAGAAACCGCCCACAGGGATCGGGTCTTTGGCGTGCTTGGCGTTCTCCAGCACGTTGGCATAGACCCCCATCACCGGGTCGGACTTGATCTGCTCCAAAATAGGGGCGTGCTTCCAGCCGGGCAGAAAGCCGAGGGCGTTCCATTCGGCCTCAGCGCCTTCCGGCGTGACCGTGATCCAGCGGATAAATTCCCAAGCGTCTTCAAGATCCTTGGCCCCTTGCGGGATAAACAAGCGCCATCCCGCGATCCATGCGCCGGCGCCCAGATCGCGTTCGCCTGGAGGCTGCGAAGGCAGCAGCCCGGCCCCGATCTGCAGATCCGGGTCATAGCGCTGGATCTCGCGCAGGTTGGCGGAGACGAGGGGCGCCATGCCGATCGCGCCCGCACCAAATGGATGCACCGGCAGATCCGCAGGCGACACGGCCACGCGGTCGGGGCCGCCGAGTTTCTGGGCAAAATCGGCCATCCAGCGCAGCGCGGCGACAATGCGTTCATCCTCCGGCGTGACTTCCTGCTTGCCCTCGTCAAAAAACGAGCCGCCGAATGCCCAGCCCCAGGTATAGATAGAGTTGCCAAAGCCATAGGCTTGCCAGGGGATGATGCCGATGCGCGTCACAGCGTCGTTTTCGATGCGGTTGATCTGCTGTGAGTAAGCGGTCACTTCGTCGATGGTGCTCGGCGCCTGGCCGGGGTCGAGGCCGGCTTCCTCAAAAAGCGTCTTGTTCCAGAAAAAGGGGAAGTTGGGGTCCACTTGGAAGGGCATTTGCCATACCTTGCCCTGATAGTTCATCAACTGCCAGGCAGCGGGCCAGAAATCGTCTTTGCCCAAACCGGCGTTTTCAAAGTAGGGTGTCAGATCGGTCATCACGCCCATCTCTGCCCACTGCGGCGTGGCAAAGTCCGCGATCATGGCGATGTCGGGCGGCGTGCCCGCGGCGACCGCGGCCATCAGCACCGGATTATCCTCGTGTCCGGGGGTGAATGTCACCTCGATCCCTATCTTGCCGTGCGACTGTTCATAGATTTCGGCCAGGCTTCCCCAGGCGGGGATCAGCGACCCGCCCCAGTTCGAATACATTTCCAGGATCGTCGCCCGGTCGGGTGCGGCGCGCCCTTCTTCTGGCGGCGCAGCCGCACCCGGCGCGGGTTCGGTCGCGTCCGGTGTGGCGGCGGTGTCATCGGAACCCGGCGCCGGTTTGCCGGGTCGTCTGCATGCGGCTAATAGACCAACACCGGCCGCGCCGCCCGTCAAGCGCAGGAAATGCCTGCGCGTCCATCCTTGCATGGGTACGCTCATCGTCATCCCCCTATGGAGTGTGATCGATCAGGGCAGAGTTTGGAGATCAATCGCAGTATCCACCGCAGTAGATATCTTTACTCTACCAGTGGACACCCTGTTGTCAAGCCTCGATTTTGTGTGCGGGGAGCCTGTTTCCACGCTCT
>JADLFO010000342.1 GCA_020845455.1 Caldilineaceae bacterium | reverse complement strand
CATAGAGTCCGCCCTGTTGATGGGGGTTTTCGCCATAGCGGTTGACCTGGGCCAGCTGCAGGTCGAGTTGCAGCCGCGGGGGCAGCGCGCCCTGTTCAGTCTCGATCTCGCCGGTGAGATAGGCGGCGATGGCCGTGTCATATTCCGCCGTGTGGCGAAACGCCTTCAACGCCAGTTGTTTGCGCTGGGTCGCCGTCACGCCACCTCCCGCTATCGCTTCCGCCACCCAGCCATAGTCGCCAGGGTCGCAGACTACCGTCACCGACTCATGGTTTTTGGCCGCGGCGCGCAGCAGGGCCACCCCGCCGATGTCGATCTCTTCGACGGCGGTGGGCAGCGTCACGTTGGGCTGGGCGACGGTCGCCTGAAATGGGTAGAGGTTGACCACCACCAGGTCGATGGGCGCGATGTCATGGCGGCGCAGTTCGTCGAGGTGTTGCTCGGTGCGGCGCGCCAAAATGCCGCCGTGAATAGCCGGGTGAAGCGTTTTGACACGCCCCCCCAGAATTTCGGGGAAACCGGTCACATCCTCCACGGCGGCGGCGGGCAGCCCGGCCTCGGCCAAGCTGCGTGCAGTCCCGCCGCTGGCGACCAGTTCAACGCCGGCGGCGTACAGTTGGCGCGCAAAGTCAACCAGCCCACTCTTGTCGGAGACAGAGAGCAGGGCGCGCAGGTGGGGCATGGCTCGATCCTTTCATGGTGTTGACGCATAGACTCAAACGAAGCGGCTCCGCCTGAGATGTTCAATGGAACAGCCAAACAAAAAGGCAGCCGTCCCCCAGGGGATGCGGCTGCCCAGCCCAGGCGTGCGGCTGATAGCATCTCGACCGGTCCTTCTTCCCCGTGGTTGCTTCCACGTCCCTGCCTTGAGCAGGCGCCAGTCAAAGTCCGGTAGCTCGATTCTCCGCCTGCCAGTATAGGAGAGCCGCCGCCCGCTGTCAAACCCACGCGGACTTGGCGGCTTGCTCGTCGACCAGGGTTTCCAGCGTGGCCCGCGGCGGGGCCGCGCCGTCCATGTTGGTCAGCCACTGGCGCTCGCTGCCCAAGAGCCGATAAAAATCGCCAAAAACCGTCGGCAGCGTGGGCGAGCGGTGATACATGCGCCACATCGATTCGATGCACGCCGCATAGAGCGTGAGCGGCGCGATTTGGGCGAGCAGCGACGGCATGTCCAGCCGCTTGGCGGCGTGGCGGGCGCGCAGACGCGCATACAGCGCCTCGGTGCTGTGGACCAGTTGGTCTTCTAGCCGGTGATTGAGCAGACTGTTGAGCGCCAGCACGGGCGCAGGCGACTGCACCATAAAGAGCGTAAAGGGCGGCGATTCGGGCACAGACAGGACCGTAAGCGTGCCGCCAAAGCTATAGAAATCCAGCCGCTTGCGAAACCGGTCGTTGACGAGGATGTGGCCGGGGCAAACTCTGGCGGGCCGCGTTACCCGCGTCTCGCGGCGCAGGGTTGCAGGTCCAAACGCGCCGCGCTCGTCGGCCAGCGGCAGCGTCAGGCTTTCCGGGTCATAGTGGGCCGCGGTGGGGCGGCGGCGCATGGCGACCAACAGCAGACGCCCGCCTGGGCTGTTGGCATGCGGCGGGTCAAGCAGGTCAAACCCCCAGTTCGCCATGTGCGCGATCAGATGGCGTAGATCGATCTCAGTCATACTGGTTCCAGTATGACCGCGCCATGTTCCCCCCTTGTCGTGGGAGGATGGCTGTAACGCGGGGATTTTACCCGGTTACACCAGCACGAGAACCGCCCCGCAAGGTCAATGGGACACCCGTCAGATCACCAAGCGGCTGCGCACGCCGTCTCTGTGTGGGGCCTGGCGTTGAACGGCGTTAAGCAAGCGTCAAGGCGACCGTCTGCTTTCCCGCTTCGGTATAGCTGGAGATCGTGGCGGGCACACGCAGCCGTGCGTCCTCCTCATACAGCCTGCGCACCCGCACATCCTCGGGCACGTCGCCGCTGGTCAACTCCGCCAGGTGGTCAAGCAAAGCATAGTCGTCTGCGGTCAGCCCCTCGTCGCCGCCTTCGGCCAGCCCCCAACTGTCCCACGGCAGCAGTTCGACCTTATTGAGCGCCGCCACATCACGCACAAAGTCGCCGCGCACAAACCACAGCCCATGCATGTCCATGATGCCAAAGTCGTCGGGGTCGGCTGCGCCGCTGCGACAAAGCTGCCAGGCCTTCCCGCCGACGATAAACTGGTCACGCGGCACGTCCAGCGGGTCAAACTGGATACCCAGCTTTTCACGCTGGAGTTGGTCAAGCTGGGCGTCGACCAGCACCCAGCGCTGCTGCGCCGCATTCCAATACTCACAGACCCAATGGTCCACATAGTGGTTGGGGATAAAATAGCGGCCAAACCCGCAGCGCGCCCGCGCAGGCACGCCCTGCCGGCGCAGCATGGCGGTGAGCAGCACCGAGAAGTCGCGGCAGTTGCCGACCAGGCGCTTTTGCGGCGGGCGCGCCTGGGTCAAGGGCCGCGGGTCGATCTCCAGAACGCGGCCAAGCTGGCGCGCGACCAGACGCAACTGCACTTCCTCGCGCTGCTCCGCCGTAAGCCGGACGCCGTACTGTTCGGCCCAGAAAACATGGATCAGCACCCCCTGCACCACTCGGCAGAGCGCAGGCAGGTCGCCGGGCAGACCGTCGAAATAGGCCGCGCGGGCGCCGGGCGCCGTGATCGGCCCTGGCAGGGCATAATAATCGAGTGAAACCGGCATAGACCCCCCTTTAGGGATAGGAACAATGGCCGATAGCCATAACCGTGAGCCATCCTTGATCCAACACTGCCGCGGTTGCGGAGACGTTAACAGGCTGTTCTCGCCCGCGCCAGACCTCAATGGCTAATGGCTCGAATGCAGCCCAATGCGGTTGCCTTCTGTATCCAGCAGATAGGCGATGAAGCCGTTCTCGCCGATGCTGGTCTTGGGCAGAGACACACGGCAGCACAGGGGCAAAACTCATGGATTCTGCCATTCTAACAGAACGCATGTTCGGTGTCAATCGTG
>JADLFO010000341.1 GCA_020845455.1 Caldilineaceae bacterium | reverse complement strand
ACCAATCTACTGGCCTCGCTGATCGCGGTCTGTATGCGCGCCACAGGGCAGACACGCAGCCTCACCGGCGCGCTGGCCGAAGACGAACGGCGTATTGTGGCCGCGCGGGCCATTCTGGGCGAATGGCTGGGCGGCTCCGGCGGCGGCTGGCAGGATTCGGGCGGCGTCTGGCCCGGCATCAAGGTGATCCAGGGGGTAGAGGCAGGCGAAGGCGACCCGGAATATGGGATCAGCCGCGGCCGCTTGCTGCCCAATCATCGCATCTTGACGCCCGACGAGGTGACGCCTGCCACCCGAGAGAAGCTTCAGGACAGCCTGGTGATGGTGCATGGCGGTATGGCCCAAGATGTAGGGCCGATTTTGGAGATGGTGACCGAGAAGTACCTGCTGCGCGCCGAGGCGGAATGGCAGGGGCGTCAGGAAGCCATGTGCCTTTTTGATACGATTCTGGCGCAGTTGGAAGCAGGCGACCTCCGCGCCGTGGGCGCGGCCACCCATCGCAATTTCCATGGACCTATCCAGACGATTATTCCTTGGGCGGGTAATCTCTATACCGAGACGTTGATCCGCCAGGCGCAGGCTGAGTTTGGCGACCGTTTCTGGGGCTTTTGGATGATGGGCGGGATGTCCGGCGGCGGCATGGGCTTTATCTTTGACCCCACGGTCAAGACCCAGGCGCAAGAACGCATGGTGCAGATCATGGCCGCGGCCAAGCGCCGATTGGAACATGCTGTCCCCTTTGCTATGGAGCCGGTGGCCTATGACTTTGCCATCAACGAGCGGGGGACCTGGGCCGCGCTGCACACAGGCGCAGATGCCCTCATGCCCGCAGGCTATTACACCCTGACGGTTCCGGCCCTGCTGCGCTATGAACAGCGCCGGTTGACCCCGTTCCGCCGCGCCGAACTAGACCGCTTTGGCGCGGCCAGCCGCAGCGATGTGCGCTTGTCGGGCATGGTCGAGGCATTGTTTGACCGGCTGCTGCCCAGCGGCGACAGCCATCTGACCGAGGCCGAGAGCCTGAGCGCGCTGCTGGATCGCTATGGCTTTGACCGGGTGCAGCATGAACAGATCCGCGCCGACATGCGTAGTGGGCGGATCGGGTTGGCCCAAAACCGGCTGCCGGTCTCCAGCCAGATCGAGGATGTCGGGCCGGATGCGGTGGCCGACCTGAGCCAAGGGGTCGAAGGCCGGCGTTATGCCGCGCTGCGCCGCTTGGGGGCCGGCGCGCTGGCCGCGGGCCAGGTCGCGGTGGTGACCCTGGCGGGCGGCGCAGGCAGCCGTTGGACCCAGGGCGCAGGCGTGGTCAAGGCGCTGAATCCTTTCGCCCGCTTGGGCGGAGCGCACCGCTCGTTTATTGAAGTGCATCTGGCCAAGTCGCGGCGCGCTAGTGTCCGGTCAGGCGCGCTGCTGCCCCATATCCTCACTACCAGTTATGTGACCCATGACGCCATTGCCCAGACCCTAGCCGATACGGACAACTATGGCTATCGCGGGCCGCTCTATCTGTCGCCGGGGCGCACGATTGGTCTGCGTATGGCGCCCATGGCGCGCGACCTGCGTTTTGCCTGGGAGGAGATGCCGCAGCAACTGCTGGACGAGCAGGCGCAAAAGGTGCAGGATTCGCTGCATGCCGCGCTGATCGGCTGGGCGCAGCAGGCAGGCGAGGGCAGCGACTATACCGATAACGTGCCGCTACAGTGTCTGCATCCGGTGGGCCATTGGTACGAAATCCCCAACATGCTGCGGAATGGGCTGCTGGCGCGCCTGCTGGCGGAGCAGCCCCAGCTGCGCTATCTCATGGTGCATAACGTGGATACCCTGGGCGCAGACGTGGACCCGGTGGTGCTGGGCCGGCATATTCAGAGCAATGCCGCCTGGACGAGCGAGGTCATTGCGCGGCGCATTGACGACCGCGGCGGTGGGCTGGCTCGCGTGGATGGTCATGTGCGCCTAGTAGAAGGGTTGGCCCTGCCGCGCGAGGAAGTAGAGTTCCGTCTTTCCTATTACAATACCGGCACCAGTTGGGTCGAGATTGACCGGTTGTTGGCGATCTTCGGCCTGACGCGGGCCGGCCTACACAACGCCGAGAAGGTGGCGCAAGCGGTGCGGAGCTTGGCCGCGCGTATGCCCACCTACATCACCCTCAAGGATGTGAAGAAGCGCTGGGGCAAGGGGCAGGAGGATATCTACCCCGTGGCCCAGTTTGAGAAGCTGTGGGGCGATATGACCGCGCTGCCGGAGATGGCAAGCCATTTTGTGGTCGTGCCAAGGCCGCGCGGCCAGCAGCTCAAAGAGGTGGCGCAGTTAGACGGCTGGCTGCGTGACGGCTCCGCCGCCTATGTGGAGCGGCTCTGTCTGTGGGAGGAGAGGTAATCTCTTGAAAGAGGGCCTATGGCAGAGGGGATCGGCGCGTGGTATGCCCGCCAGACGATTGAACTGGTGAACCGTGAACGCGCGCGGCGCGGGCTGCCCCGGCTGGCCGAGGACCGTACGCTCAATCAGGTCGCCGTCGGTCATTGTCTGGACATGGTGAACCGCGGCTACTATGACCATATCAGCCCCCAAGGCATTGACGTGGCGGGGCGGGTAGCCGCGCGGGGCTATCTGGCGACCATGACCGCGGAAAACATTGCGCGCGGCCAAAAAACGCCGGTGGAGGTCGTCGCAGGATGGATGGCCAGTCCCGGCCATCGCGCCAATAGCCTGCACCCCGACTTGCGCGCCATCGGCGCAGGCTATGCCTATAGCGCGCGCGACGACTATCACCACTATTGGACCCATGTCTTTGCCACGCCCGATCCCTCGGTGGGGCGCGACCGCAGCCGGTTT
>JADLFO010000340.1 GCA_020845455.1 Caldilineaceae bacterium | reverse complement strand
GTTGGCCGCGCCCTGGTCGACGCCGCCGCGGCCGCGGGCCGCGATTTTGAAGTGGTAAGCCGCAGCGATTCCACGCTGCGCGGCCACTATCCGGGGGAGGTGGATGCGCTGGCCGCCGCGCTCGGCCATCGGGTCGACGCCACGCTGATCATCCCCTTCTTTTTGGAGGGGGGGCGGTATACGCTGCACGACGTGCATTATGTGGCCGAGGGGCCGCGGCTGGTTCCGGCGGCGCAGACGCCCTTTGCCCAAGATGCGGCCTTTGGCTATCGCCATTCGGCGCTGCCCGCTTGGGTAGAGGAAAAGACGCAAGGCCGCGTGCCGGCAGCAGCGGTGGCGTCGATCACGCTGGCCGATCTGCGTCAAGGGGGGCCGGGCGCGGTGGCTGTGAAGCTGCTGGATTTGCGTGCAGGGCGCGTCTGCGTTGTCAATGCAGCGGCGCTGCGCGATCTGGAGGTGTTGGTGAGCGCGCTGCTCCAGGCCGAGGCGCAGGGGAAGCGCTTTCTCTATCGTACGGCGGCTTCGTTTGTGCAGATTCGCGCCGGGCTGGCGACGCGCCCGCTGTTGACCGCGGCGGATTTGTCGCTGCCGGCGCAGGGCGGCGGGCTGTTTGTAGCCGGCTCCTATGTGCCCAGGACGACGGGGCAGGTCAACGCGCTCTTGGCTGTGCCGGACCTGGCGCGCGTCGAGGTGGCGGTGCCTGCGCTGTTGGAGCCGAGCCGCCGCGCCGCGGAGATCGCCCGCGCGGCCGATGCGCTCGACGCGGCGTTAGCCGCGGGCCAAGATGCGCTGCTCTACACCAGCCGCGGACTGGTGACCGGTAGTGACGCTGCGGCGAGCCTCGCCATCGGCGGCCAGGTGTCGGCGGCGCTGGTCGCGATCGTGGCCGGCCTGCACACGCCGCCGCGCTATCTGGTCGCCAAAGGGGGGATCACCTCCAGCGACATTGCGACCAAGGCGTTGGGCATCCGCCGCGCCCTGGTCTTGGGCCAGATTTTGCCGGGCGTTCCCGTCTGGCAAACGGGGGCCGAGAGCCGCTATCCTGGGCTGCCCTATATCGTCTTTCCCGGCAATGTGGGCGGAGAACAGGCGCTGGTGGAGATTGCCAGCAGTCTGCGCCAGGCCGCCAGGCCCTAAAGGACCTGGCTAAACAACGACGCCCGGTCACCGGGCTGGGAGGGCGCAGTGCCTTTTTGGCGGCTTTTCTATCATCTGGTGTGGACGACCAAGCAGCGCGAGCCGTGGTTGACGCCGGAGGTCGAGCCGGTGATCCATGACCTGCTGCGCGCGAAAGCGATCGGCTTGGGCGCGACGGTTTTTGCGCTCAATGGTACGGTCGATCATGTACATCATATTGCGCTGCGCGCTGCCCGATTCCTAGCCCGTGCCATCCAATTCGGCTATAATGGGCCGGCAGTCGGCCGTCTATCTGCACCGTATTGATTGACCGGCATTGATTGACCGGCATTGATCGGCCCGGTGTCGATCTGCCTGACCTGCACCATGCGCGCCCAAATCGAGACCCGAGCTTATGCCTACTGACCCAACATCGGCCCATGCCACCCGCCTGTTTATGCCGGCCACGCGCGTGCGTGGGTTTGGCACCACGGTCTTTGCCGAGTTTACGGCTCTGGCGATCCAGCACAACGCCGTCAACTTGGGGCAAGGGTTCCCCAACTTTGCCGCGCCCGACTTTATCAAAGAGGCGGCGCAGCAGGCGATCCGTGGCGACCTCAACCAGTATGCGCGCAGCATGGGCCACCTGCGGCTGGTCAACGCCCTGGCGCAGGTCTATGCCCCGCTCTTTGGACGCGACCTGGACCCGACGCAAGAGATCGTGGTCTCGGTGGGCGCGACCGAAGGCATCTTTGCCACCATTCAAGCGTTGGTTGAGCCGGGCGATGAAGTCATCCTGATCGAGCCGTTCTACGACAGCTATCCGGCGTCGGTGATCATGGCGGGCGGCACGCCGGTCTATGTGCCGCTGCGGGCCGCGCCCGGAACCGCGGCGAACTGGATATTGGACATGGACGAACTGGCGGCGGCCTTCAGCCCGCGCACACGCCTGTTGATCCTGAACACGCCGCAGAACCCGCTGGGCAAGGTCTTTAGCCGGCGTGAACTGGAGCGGATCGCGGCGCTGGTGCAGGCGCACGACGTCTATGTCTTGAGCGATGAGGTCTATGAGTGGATGGTCTACCCGGACCCTGCCGCACAGCCCGCGATCGAGCATATCCGCATCGCCACCCTGCCCGGCATGTGGGAGCGCACGATTACCTTGGGCAGCGCTGGCAAGACCTTTTCGGTCACCGGCTGGAAGATCGGCTGGGCCATCGCTTCGGCGGAACTGGCGCGCGCCGTCTTTATGGCCCATCAATGGATCCCTTTCGCCGTGGCCACGCCGCTGCAGGAAGCGGTGGGTGCGGCGCTGGAACAGGCCGCGCCGCGCGATTATTTCAATTGGTTGAGCGCCATGTACCGGGCCAAGCGCGACAAGCTCTTTGACGTGCTGGCCGAGGTCGGGTTGACCCCAGTGCGGCCCGACGGTTCGTATTTTATCCTGGTGGACACCGCCCACCTCGACGTGCCCGTGCCGCCGGGCGTGCGCCGTGATGTCGCCGTGGCGCGCTGGTTCGCCAGCCATGTGGGGGTCGCGGCGATTCCGCCCAGCCCCTTCTACAGCCCGGAGCATCAAGTTCTCACCGACAACTTGGCGCGCTTCTGCTTCTGCAAGACAGACGACCTGCTGGACGAGGCGGCGCGGCGCTTGCGGGCCAAGCTCGGTTAAGCCGGCTTCTCCGTTTATTCTCTGCCCATCTCCGAAGGGACGGCGTTCATGGAGCTTACCGTTGTACAGGGCGATATTGCCCAACAGCAGACCGACTGCATTGTGGTCAATCTCTTTGAAGGGGTGACCGAACCGGACGGGGCCACGGGTGCGGTCGACCGCGCCTTGGATGGGGCGATCCGCGGGCTGGTGAGCAGCGGGGATTTCACGGGCGAAGCCGGTTCGACGGCGCTGCTCTATACCAATGGCCGCCTGGCTGCCGCGCGCGTGCTGGTGGTGGGGCTGGGCAAAAGCGATCGGTTTGATCTGCATGCCGCGCGTAAGGCTGCGGCGACCGCCCTGCACGCCGTCGCCAAGCTCAAGGGCGTCAGCCGGTTTGCGACGATTGTTCACGGCAGCGGCATCGGCGGGCTGGACGCGCAGCCCGCGGCCCAAGCACTGGCAGAAGGCACGCTCCTCGCCGCCTATCGTTCGCCGCAGTATCGCCGCGAGCCAAAGCGCAACGGGCCGGAAGCGTGTACGGTGGTCGAGTTCGACGAGCAGCGGCTGGCGCAGATACAGGCCGGGGTGCAGGCCGGGCAGGCGGTTGCCCAGGGCGTCTATGGCGCGCGTGACCTGGTGAGCGAGCCGCCCAACATCCTCTACCCCGCCGAATTTGCGCGGCGCGCCCAGGCCATGGCCGAGCGCACCGGGCTGGCCTGTAGCATCCTGGGCGAGAAGGCGATGCGCGAGCTGGGGATGAATATCCTGCTGGCCGTCAGCCGGGGCAGCAAGCGCAAGGCCAAGCTGATCCTCTTGGAACATGCCCCGCAGGGCTTGGAGCAAGAGCAGCCGCTGGTGTTGGTGGGCAAAGGCATCACCTTCGATACCGGTGGCATCAGCCTCAAGCCCAGCGAAAACATGGGGGCCATGAAGAACGACATGGCCGGAGCGGGGGCCGTGGTGGGCGCGATGGAAGCTATCGCCCGGCTGCGCCTGCCGCGACGGGTGATCGGCGTGGCGGTCTGTGTGGAAAATATGCCCGACGGCAACGCCTTCCGCCCCGGCGATATTTGGACCGGCATCACGGGCAAGAGCGCCGAGATCATCAGCACCGACGCCGAGGGGCGTTTGGTGCTGGCCGATGCCTTGGGCTATGTGGCGCGTTTTCAACCGGCGGCGGTAGTGGACCTGGCGACGCTGACCGGGGCGATTGGCGTGGCGCTGGGCAGCCAGGCCGCGGGGCTGTTTGCCAACAACGCCACACTGCAAGAGACGCTGTTGGCCGCCGCCGAACGCAGCCAAGAACGGCTCTGGCCTATGCCCATGTACGATGAGTATAACGACGAGATCAAGAGCGATATGGCCGAAGTCAAGAACAGCGCAGGGCGCTCTGCAGGCGTGGCGGCCAGCGCCAAGTTTATCGAACATTTTACCGAGGGCTATCCCTGGGCGCATCTCGACATCGCCGCCATGGTCTGGGCCAACGGCGACAAGAACCCGCTTGTGCCCAAAGGCGCGACCGGCTATGGCGTGCGCCTGCTGGTCGAGCTTGCCAAGAGCTATTGAGCCATCCAGCCAGAAGGAACCCGAACCCTATGCAACGTATCCGAATTGCTGCCGCGCCGTTGGCCCTGTGCCGCAGGTCGCTGCTGCGCCTCGGCGTGGCGGCAGCCGCGCTCTTCTGGGCGGCGCCGGTCGTCCTAGCGGCTCCGGCGGCCCAAGAGTCGGGCGCCGAAGCGGCTGCCGCGCAGGAGACTATCGCGCAAGAGGCGGCTGCGGGCGGCGCGCTGTGGCCTGTCCTGCTTCCGCTCATCGCCGCCGCCATCGCCGTCGAGCGTATGATCGAGGTGATCTGGAACTACGGCGACTGGCTGCTGCTCAACGGGCGCGGCTGGAAGCCGTCGGATTTGAAGTCGAGCGCCTATGTCCAGTTCAAGAGCGGCACCAGCCTGGTGTTGGGCGTGGTATTGGGCATCCTGATCTCGAACTATACGGGGATGCGCCTCTTTGACTATCTACGCCCGCTGGCCCCGCGTTTTCTGGAAGCTGTGCCGCCGGTCTGGGATGTGCTGCTCACCGGCTTTATTATCGGCGCGCTCACCAAGCCGACGCATGACCTGATCGGCATCATCGCGCAGACCAAGAATCTGTTGGGGAGCGCCGCCGTCAAACAGCGTGAGGCTGCGGGCGCGGCGTTGGCCGAAGGGGTGTTGAAGCTGGCGCAGAGCGACGCCCAGGCGTTGATCGACGTGCCGGGGGTCGGCCCGGCACGCATCGCCGCGC
>JADLFO010000339.1 GCA_020845455.1 Caldilineaceae bacterium | reverse complement strand
TCTCTACATGCGCAGGCGGGGGTCGAGCACATCGCGCAGCCCGTCGCCCAAGAAATAGATGGCAAGCACGGTGCTGGTGAGCAGCAGCCCCGGCAGGGTGGAGATCCACCAGGCGGTGGTGAGGTAGTTGCGCCCATCGGCGATCATCGCGCCCCAGGTCGGGATCAGCGGCGAGATGCCCAGCCCCAGGAAAGTGAGCGACGACTCGGCCAGGATCGCGCCGCCCACGCCTTGGGTGGCAAGCACCAGGACGGGCGTCCAGACGTTGGGCAGCAGATGGCTGACGACCAGCCGCCGGTCGCGCATGCCGATGCAGCGCGCCGCTTCAATAAAAGGCTGGGCGCGCAGGCTCAAGACGGTGCCGCGCACAATGCGCGCATAGCCAACCCAACTGCTGAAGCCCAGCACAAAGATCACGTTGACCAGGCCCGTTCCGAGGATGGCCATGATCGCAATGGCGAGCAGGATAAAAGGTACGGCCAGTTGGATGTCCGCCAGCCGCATGATCAGCACGTCGAAGTGTTTGCCGAAGAAGCCGCTGATCAGGCCGAGCGGCACGCCGATCAGCCCGGCCACGGTGACGACGGTGATGCCCACCAGCAGCGAGACGCGCCCGCCGTACATCATGCGCGAGAGCAGGTCGCGGCCCAGGGCGTCGGTGCCCAAGAGGTGATAGGTGCCGGATTCAGAGGTAGAGAGGGGCGGGAGTTGGACGCGGCTGGGGTCTTGGTCGCCTGCGCCATAGGGCGCGATCAGCGGGGCCAGCAGGGCAATGGCGCTGACCAGGATCAGAAAGCTGAGGCCAAAGACGGCGCGACGGCTGCGCCAGAAACGGCGGCGCAGGGTGGCGCTGGGCTTGCGGGTGTCGAGGGGCTTGACGGCGGGCGCTGCGCCCGCAGGGCGCGCCGCCGGGGTCGAATTAATCATAGCGGATGCGCGGGTCTAGGTAGACATAGAGGATATCGACGGCCAGATTGAGAAAGACGTAGACGACCGAGATAAAGAGCACCGACGCTTGCACCAGCGGATAGTCGCGGGCGTTGATCGCCTGCAGCGCCAGCCGCCCCACGCCCGGCCAGGCGAAGATGCTTTCGGTGATGACCGCGCCGCCAAAGAGCGCGCCAAGCTGCAGCCCCACCACTGTGACCAGCGGGATCAGGATATTGCGCAGGGCGTGGCGCGTGATCACGCCGCGTTCGGGCAGCCCCTTGGCACGCGCCGTGCGGATATAATCTTCGCCCAGCACGTCGAGCATGCCGGAGCGGACGAGGCGCGTGACCAGCGCCATCAAGACCGAGCCAAGCGTGATAGCGGGCAGCACCAGATGCATCGGCGTGCCGCGGCCGGAGGTGGGGAACCAGCCCAGCCCGACCGAGAAGACCAAAATGAGCATGATCCCCAGCCAGTAGGGCGGGATGGCCTGGCCGAGCATTGCCAGCCCGGTGCCGAGATAGTCCCAAACGGTATCGCGGCGCAGCGCCGAGAGCAGCCCGACCGGGATGGCAACCGAGAGCGAAAAGAGCAGCGCCGCCGCCGAAAGCTGGAGCGTGGCGGGCATCCGTTCGAGCAGCACCTCGAGCGCGGGCTGTTGGAAGAAGAGCGAATCGCCCAGGTCGCCGCGCAGGGCGCGACCGAGGAAGACCATATATTGCACCGGGATGGGGTCATTGAGGCCCCATTTTTCGCGCACCTCTTCGATCTGTTCGGGCGAGGCGCTTTCGGCCAGCAGCAGCGTCGCCGGGTCGCCGGGGGCCAGCCGCAGGAGGAAAAAGACCAACACAGAGACGCCCCAGACCACGATCACCGATTGAACCAGACGGCGGCGGATATATGCACCCATAATGAGCGTACCTGTTGTGAGCGTGCCCGCAGCACATAACCTTACCGGCGAGTCGTGAACGGGCCTTGAGTCATGGTTGGGCGAACAGGGGAACGGCGCGCCGCTCCCCTGTTCGGGCCACAGTGAGTGTTAGGCGCTCACGCTCATGCCGTTCCAGGGGCGCGTAGTGTCGGGCGAATACGGCTCGAAGCCGCTGACGCGCTTGCGTACTGCCCAGATATTTTCCTGACGATAGAGCTGGATTTCGACCGCCTCGTCATAGACGCGCTTTTGGATCTGCTTGTAGAGTTCGTCGGCCTGGGCGGTGTCCACGGTGATACACGCCTGATCGATGGCCTGTTGGAAGTCCGGGTGTTGCGGCCCATAGCCGGAGCCATAGGTATCGGTGATGTAGAAGGTCTTGTACTGATTACAGGGGTTGTTGGCCTTGCCGCCCTGCTGCAGCGCCAGGTTATAGCTGCCGGATTTGCGCGCTTCGGTGTATGCGCCTGGTTCCAGGAACTGTAGGTCGACCTCGAAGCCGATATCCTGCATGGCCCCGGCGACATATTCCATGACCTCTTTGCCCTTGGCAAACCAGAACGGGTGCGCTTTGATCTCGATCTTGGCGCCGGGGGCCACGCCGGCCTTGTCGAGCAGCCGCCGCGCCTCATCCGGGTCATAGGGCACGGGGGGCAGCGAGGCATCATAGCCGACGGTGCCTTCCGGAATATGCCCGCCGACTAACTGCCCCGCCTTGACGATGTTCTTGACCAGCGACTCGCGGTCGATGGCATAGTTGACGGCCCAGCGTGCGTCAGGATTATCGAAGGGCGGGCGGTTGTTCTGGGTCAGCAGATAGAGATGGTCGAGCGAGGGGCGGCGGTAGATGACAATGTTGGCGTCTTGGCCCAGTTCTTCGGCCAGTTCGCCGCTGACGTTGGCGATGATATCCACTTCGCCGGAGCGCAGCGCGGCCACACGCGTGGCTTCCTCGCTGATGGGGCGGTAGCGCAGCCGGTTGACCTTGACCAGGTCGGGCTTCCAATAGTCGGAGTTGACTTCGCCCAGCCAGTATTCGCCCTTGACATATTCGAGATGGCGGAAGGGGCCGCTGCCAATCGCCTTTTCCCAGAAGTTTTCGCCGTTTTCGTCGGCGGACTTTTTGGAGAGGATATGCTCGCCCAAGATCAGGTTAAAGAGCGGGGCCGGTTTGGAGCAGGTGAAGACGACCGTGGCGGCGTCGGGCGCATCGACCGAGGCGAGCAGGTCTTTGAAGGCGGTGGAGTGCTGGAACTCCGGGTTGGCGAGCAGCCGCTCGAAGGTGAACTTGACATCTTCGGAGGTGACGGGCGAACCGTCGTGGAACTTGGTCCCCTCCTGCATCTTGACCGTCCAGACCGTGCCTTCGGGGTTGCTGCTGAACTCGGTCGCCAGCCAGTTGATCTGCGAACCGTCCGGGGCGGTGTCGAAAAGCTGGTCGTAGATGCAGCGGTTGATCTCGCCTTCCATGCGCCCTGCGATCAACTGCGGGTCTTGGGTGCGCAGGTCATCGCCGCGCGACCAGGTGATCTCGCTGAGCGGTTGGCTGCTGCCGGGGGAGATGGCTTGGCAGGCGCTCATCAGTTGGGCCAGAAAGGGCAGGCTGAGGCCCGCTCCTGCGGCATGTAGAAAACGGCGGCGCGTCAGTTGGTAGGACATCGAAAGTTTCCTCCTTGGGTTCTTGCGAGGCGGGGATACGTCGTGTGTCGATCAGGGAGTTGGTGGGTCGCGTCGACTGGACGCGGGGAGGATTATACGCGGGTTGGGAAACGCTGTCAACGGCGGCGCGCGGGGTGCGTGTGCCCCGCCGCCCGGAGCTAAAGCCTCCGGCGCTCAAAAACGACGCCCCATGAAATGGGGCTGGGGCTTGCGGATAGACAGCTTTGCGTGTGCGGTTGGAAAACACGCGAGCGCAGGCGCGGCCAACAGCGAGGGTTTGTCGGTGTTTTTGTCGGTGTTTATGATGCGCGGGCCGCGGAGGGAGGTGGTCTCCGCGGCCCACCCACAGATAAACCCAGGCTATGCTAGCCCGGCCTGGAGCTTTTCGAGAATATGGTCGAGGACTTCGCGCTCGTGCTTCAGCCCCTGGCGGTAATAGCCGCTGTCGGTTCCGGCGATCTCCATGCGCAACTCGGAGCGGAAGTCCTGCAGAACCTGCACCAAGACCTCCACTTCCTCTTGGGTCAGGCCGACGTGGGTCAGGTCGACTTGGGACATGTGGTTTCTCCTTGGTCTAGTCGAAATTGGTCTACTCGAGCTTGGTTTCATCAAAACCAGATCACAAACCGCTACGACGCCAGATCCGGCCAAGGTTGTCCCTTCCGATTCTAGATGGGTCGGGGGGGCCTGTCAACCCATCCGCAGGAGAGTCGTTCACCTAGTCTTGGGGCTAGTTCGCCGCGCCGGATATCGCCCGCCGCCTCTGGCCGCGCCGCAGTTCGCCAAAAGCTGGGCTTTGTGGTACATCTTTGCTGATTGCCGCTTTCCTTCTTGCTGCAATTCACCCTCTCTATCCCCGCAATACACTCAGGAGCGAGCCATGCTGATTCACGATCTAGATACACCGGCGGTCGTCTGCGACCTGGACAAGGTAGAGCGCAACATTCGTGAGATGGCGGCGCACTGCCGAGAGATCGGGATTCCCCTGCGCAGCCACACCAAATCTCACAAGCTGCCTGAGATCGCGCATATGCAGATTGAAAGCGGCGCGGTGGGCATCTGCTGTCAAAAGGTGGGTGAGGCGGAGATGATGGTGGCAGGCGGGATCGAGGACATCTTGATCCCCTATAACGTGGTGGGCGCGACCAAGGTCGACCGGCTGTTGCGGCTGGCGCGCCGCGCCACCATTTCGGTGGCGGTGGACTCCGTGGACACGGCGCAGGGCATCGCCGAAGGGGCTAAGCGCCACGGCGGCACGGTGCGCACGCTGATCGAGCTAGACACGGGCGGCAAGCGCTGCGGCGTGCAGTCACCCCAGGCGGCGCAGCAACTGGCGCGCCAGATCGTCGAGCTGCCGGGGATCGATTTTCAGGGGGTGATGACCTATCCCAGCCGGCCCGGCATCAAGCCTTTTCTGGACGAGACCCGCGCCTTGATCGAGGCGGACGGTATTGCGGTGAACGTGGTCAGCGCGGGCGGCACGGGCGCGGAGCAGCTTTCCAAAGAGCTGGGCTGCACCGAAACGCGCGCCGGCTCCTATGTATGGGAAGGGTTGACGCGCATCGAGAGCCGCGACGACCTGAGCGATGAACGCTGCCCGCTGCGCATCATTACGACCGTGGTCAGCACGCCCGCGCCGGGCCGCATCATCGTCGACGGCGGCATGAAGACCTTCTGCAGCTATCCGCCCACGCCCTATGGCTTTTGTGTCGAGCATCCGGAGATCTTTATCTATGGAATGTCGGTGGAGCATGGGCATGTGGACGTGAGCCGGTCGTCGCACACCTTTAAGGTGGGGGAACGGCTCTCTTGGGTCCCACTGCACCAGGAGATGGCGCTTAACCTGCATGATGAACTGGTCGGCTATCGCGGCGAGCAGGTGGAGGTTGTCTGGCCGGTGTGGGGGCGCGGCAAGGTCAAGTAAGCAGATTCAGGGCCGGCACAGGAGCGCAGCTTAGGCGAAGCGCGGGCGCATGATCTCAGACGGCGCGTCGCCGGCGGGCAGCCCATAGCCGCGGCGGACTGCGTCACGGATCGCCAGCAGTTCATCACGGCCCTGGGGCGCAAGCGTGCCCAGGAGCAGCGTGGGCAGATGGTTGGTGAGCCACTGGTCGACAAAATGGGCCGGTACGCCGAGCCGTTTACACGGCCAGAGGATCATATCGGCGGCCAACTGCGCTCGGTTCATGGAGGCAAAGACCGAGACGGGCTGCTCGTCGTAGGTGCGGCGGTTGACCGCGGCCAGCCATGCGCCCGCCTTGTGCGCCTCGACGGTGGCGACGGCTTCCACCGCGTGGCGGTAGTAGGCGGCTTCGTCACAGCCCGCCAACTGCGGCGGGGTCGCGAAGACCGCCTCGGCGGCGCTGCGGCTGAACAGTTTGTAGCCGGAGTGGAAGTCGGGCAGCGGGTCGAGCGTGGTGAGGTATTGGAGCGCCAGTGGCGCACCGCAGCGGGCGGCGTCATAGGTCAGCGCGTCGAGCAGGATGCGGTTGGCAAGCTCTTCCTGCTCGGCGCGCAAAAAGCCCAAGGGCCGGTGGCGCGAGAGGCGGTTGCCCAGCACCATGCCGCAGGCGTTATGGGTCTGATGGGTCACATGCTCGGCGCAGCGCACAAAGTTAAGCAGTTCATTGGCGAAGTGGTCGCCGTCCTGGTCGACGGCGGCGAAGTAGCGCAGGCCGGGGTTGTCGAGCAGCGCGGCCATGCCGCCGGCGACGGCGGCCAGCTTGCCTCGGTTCTGCGGCGCGACCACCACGCGCACGCCGTAGACATTGGCTATCTGGCGGGCCGCGGCGACCCCTGGCCCGTCTCCGTCCACGCTGAGACAGATGGCGCGGGCGGATCGCAGTTCGCGCGCAAAGAGATGTACCGTATCGCGCAGCAGCGCAAACCCCAGCGCCGGGTCGGCATGGGGTGGAAGGTAGACAGATATGACGACCCCGGTCTGCGTCTCCAGGGTGTTGAGGATGTCGGCAATCGGCATTTCGTCCATAACGGTCTCTCCATGGCGCAGCGGCTCCAGCATGGCAGCCTGTGAGATTTTGGCGTATAGTGGGCGATCCGGCAAAATTCGAGACGGCAGAAGGCCGCGATACAAAGCTACGACAGAAGGCTATAATGGATCTATTGAGCTATAACCGCCGGGCATGGGACAGGGCGGTGGAGCGGGGCAGCGAGTGGACCATCCCGGTGGGGCCGGAGGTGATCGCGGCGGCGCGCGCCGGCGTGTGGCAGATCATTCTGACGCCCGAAAAACCGATCCCGCGCGGGTGGTTTCCCCCCGACCTACACGGCGTCGACGTGCTGTGTCTGGCGTCGGGGGGTGGGCAGCAGGGGCCGGTGCTGGCGGCAGCCGGGGCGACGGTGACGGTCTTTGACAACTCGCCGCGCCAGTTGGCACGCGATCAGATGGTGGCCGAGCGCGAGGGGTTGGCGCTGACGACGGTGCAGGGCGACATGGCCGACCTGAGCGCCTTGGCCGATGGCTCGTTCGACCTGATTGTGCATCCGGTTTCAAATGTATTCGTGCCGGCGGTGCGGCCCGTGTGGCGTGAGGCCTACCGCGTGCTGCGTCCCGGCGGCGCGCTGCTGGCCGGGTTTAACAACCCTGCCCTGTATATCTTCGATATGCAATTGGCGGACGAAGGAGTACTACAAGTGCGCCATACGCTGCCGTATTCCGACCTGACCAGCCTGACACCGGCGGAACGGCAGCGCTATATCGACGATCTGCAGCCAATCGAGTTTAGCCATACGCTGGAGGATCAGATCGGCGGGCAGTTGGACGCGGGGTTTGTGCTGGCCGGTTTCTATGAGGACGGTTGGACGGGCGTGGAACTGGCGAAATACATGCCGATCTTCATCGCCACGCGTGCTGTCAAACCGAATTGGTAAAACGTGGCAATCATCACGATTTTCTGAACGTGCATGAAAACCGCACCTACGAGCTAAATTGTCCACATAGGACCCGTTCACGGGTTTCATCTTTTCTTGACAGGAGTCTACGCCATGAGCAGTTGGCAGGAATATCTGGCCGTCAACCGGCCGCGCTTTATCGACGAGATGCTGGAGTTCTTCCGCATCCCCAGCGTCTCCAGCCTGCCGGAACATGCGGGCGATGTGCGCCGCGCCGGCGAATGGGTCGCCAACCGCATGCGGCAGGCGGGCATCGAGCATGTGCAAATCTTGGAGACCGGCGGCCATCCCGTGGTTTACGGCGACCTGCTGCACACGCCGGGCGCGCCTACGGTGTTAATCTACGGCCACTTTGACACGCAGCCGGTGGATCCGGAGGCGCTGTGGACCAACCCGCCCTTTATGCCGGTGATCGACGGCGACCGCATCTATGCGCGCGGCGCCACTGACGACAAGGGCAATATGCTGGTCCCGATCCTGGCGACGGAAGCCTTGCTGCAGAGCGAGGGCAAGCTGCCGCTCAATGTGAAGTATTTCTTTGAGGGGCAGGAAGAGATCGGCAGCCCGCAGCTTCCGGGCTTTGTGGAGCGCTATAAAGACCTGCTGGCCTGTGACGTGGTGGTGAGTTCGGACGGTGGGCAGTGGTCCGAGGAGCAGCCGGAACTAGCATTGGGCGCGCGCGGGCTGTGCGCGCTGCAGATCGACGTGGTGGGGCCGCAGATGGACCTCCATTCAGGGATGTTTGGCGGCACGGTCGCCAACCCGATCCATGCGCTGGTCGCGATCTTGGCCTCGATGCGCAGCCCGGAAGGCAAGATTTTGGTCGAAGGCTTTTATGATGATGTGCATGTGCTGACGCCCGACGAGAAGGCCAAGATCGCGGCGGTACCTTTTGATGCGGTGCAGGAGATGGCGCGCCTCGGCATCGATACCCTCTATGGCGAGCCGGGCTACAGCCCATTGGAGCAGCGCTGGGTGCGGCCCACGCTAGAGATCAACGGCATTTGGGGCGGTTTCCAGGCGGAAGGCATCAAGACTGTGCTGCCCAGCGAGGCCCACGCCAAGATCACCTGCCGTTTGGCGCCGGATCAGGACCCAACGCAGGTGGCGGATCGGGTGGCGGCCCATGTGCAAAAAGCAACACCGCCTGGTGTGAAGGTGAATATACGTCGCTTTGAAAATTCCGCTGTCCCCTATTTGATGCCTGCCGACCACCCCGGCAACGCGGCGGCGCGGCGCGTGCATCTGCGGCTCTACGGCAAGGAACCGTTCTATGTACGCAGCGGAGGGAGCATCCCTGTCCTTAACATGTTCTTAACCAGCTTGGGCGCGTATACAGTCAACTTTGGCTTTGGCCTGCCCGACGAGAATATCCACTCGCCCAATGAGTTTTGGCGGTTGAGCAGCTTTGACCGGGCGCAGCAGGCCTACTGTCTGCTGCTGCACGAACTTGTCCAGCCTGCTTAGCGAAATGAAAGCCGTTCGATGAAAACAGTCAGCGGCGTCTTCAAGGCGGCCCAACGCGGCGCGGGCGTGTTGCTGGACCCGGAGTTCTCCTTCCAGCCCGGCCCCGACGATGTGAGCGTGCCACCGGCGTTGGTCAAGCAGTTCGGCCTGGTGGATGGGGCGCGCCTGGAGGGGGCGGCGCGGCCCGGCAAGCAGGGGCTAACCCTGGCGGAGATCCATATGATTGCGGGGGGCGCGCCGGAGGCGTTTCGCCGGCGCACGCCCTTTGCGCGCTTAGTGGCGGTGACCCCTTATGAACGTTTCGATCTGGGAATCACCGGCGAACTGAGCATGCGCATCGTGGACCTGGTCGCGCCCATCGGCAAGGGAACGCGCGGGCTGCTGGTCGCCCCGCCCAAGGCGGGCAAGACGATCCTGCTCCAGCAGGTCGCGGACGCGATCCATGCCAATGACCCGGATATCCGCATCATTTTGCTGTTGGTGGACGAGCGTCCGGAAGAGGTGACCCACTTCCGGCGCACCGTGCCCGGCGAGGTGCTGGCGAGTTCGAATGACCAGAGCACACGCGAGCATGTGGCGCTGGCGGAATTGACGCTGGCGCATGTCCGTGTGGAACTGGAGATGGGCCATGATGTGGTGGTCTTGGTCGACAGCCTGACGCGCATGGCGCGCGCCTTTAACCTGGAAGGCAGCGGGACGCGGCGCACGCTCAGCGGCGGTGTGGATGCGGGCGCGCTGGAGATGCCGCGCCGTTTCTTTGGGCTGGCGCGCAAGATCGAGCACGGCGGTTCGGTGACGGTGATCGCCACGGCGTTGATCGGCACCGGCTCGGCGATGGACGACCTGATCTATGAGGAGTTCAAAAGCACAGGCAACAGCGAGATCGTGCTGGAGCGCGAACTGGCCGAGGCACGCGTCTTTCCGGCAATTGACCTGCTCGCCAGCGGTACACGCCGCGACGACCTGCTCTACAGCCCAGAGGAGTTGGCGCGCCTCGCCACGCTGCGCCGCTGGTTGGGCAAGGGGACACCCAAGGCCGCGCTCAATGGGCTGATCAAGCTGCTGGAGCAGGTTCCTACCAACGCCGAACTGTTGGCGCGGCTGAACCCATCCGATTAGCGCAGCCGGTTAGCGCCACCAGGCTGCAAGCAGCGCCCACAGCCACCAGGCGACTGCCGGCCAGAGCAGGGCAATCAGACCCGCGCCGAGCC
>JADLFO010000338.1 GCA_020845455.1 Caldilineaceae bacterium | reverse complement strand
CGGTGTCGTGGCATGTTCCGCCACCCCCACGCGCGCCCCCTGTTGGGCGGCCCACTGCACGACGCTGGCGGCGTAGATCGCCCGGCTGAACTCGATCAGCCCAAAGACCAGCACCAACATCACCATCAGCGTCAGCGCAAATTCGACGAGTGTCTGGCCTCCTTCTTGCGTCCAGGGGTGGAGAGGCGTGTCTTGCTTCATCGTTCCTCCTCACCTCAACCTCAACCGGCTGTCGAACAGACCTCAGATTTTTCGGGGCGGGGCCGGCGGCGCTGCGTGGTTTGTGCGGGGGGGCTACAATGTCGCTTCGTCGTCGGCTTGGTATGAGTATCGCACGCCGCGCCGGGTTGCACATGCGGCAAACGCTGATCTGCAATTGCATCTTTCGGACAGTCCGCCGCGGCTGCCTCTACCACAAATGACGCAGCCCATCTATGGCAGCTAGGGAATAGGGGGTAGTGGGGCCCCTGTATTCTTCCCTCCTCTGGGCTTTGCGTTCTTTGCGACCTTTGCGGTGAAAAATCCTCAACACAGGACTTTTTGCCGAGATCGCTACGGCTTTTTGCCGTGACGCAACGCGGGCGCGCGCGCTAGACTCGACGTAGAGTCAACGATTTTCTTTGCCGATCTCTTTTCTAACCTTTGCGCCCTTTGCGGTTTATATCCCGTTTTCCAAATCCGCTGCTGGAGAGTCGACATGATAGGAATTCTTCACATGCACAGCCGCGCCGTGGGCAGATCGCTGCCCTGGCCGCTGATCCGCATCCTCGCCCTGCTGGCGGCGCTGGCGCTGGCCGGCCTGCTGCGGCCCGGCCCCGCCCACGCCAACCCGCTGACCCCCACGCTGCAGCAGCCGGGCCGCGATGCCGTGCTCACCGGCCTCAACGCGCCGCCGCTGGGCGTCCCCACGCTGGTCTGGGGCGCCGTGCCCGGCGCGACCCGCTATCACGTCCAGATCAGCCAGTCGCAAGGCTTTGCCAACCCGCTCGAATACACGACCTACGCCACCTCGCTGACGCCGACCCTTGCCATGGTCGACGGCGTCTACTATTGGCATGTGCGCGCCGAGATCGACCGCGCCTGGCAAGAGTTCTCCGAAGTCTGGTCGTTCAGCAAAGATTGGGGCGCAGGCGGCACGCTCAAGCCCGTCCTGCTCGCCCCCGCCAATGACCCCGACGGCGTCACGCCCTTGCTGGGTTTTGCGCCCGACCACTTCCGCTGGGAGCCGGTGCCGGGCGCGGCGCGCTACCGCTTTGAGATCAGCCGGTCGTCGTCGTTTAGCATCGTCGAATACACTGCCTACACGCTGGCCCCACAGCACATGCCCACCAAACGGCTGGAGAACAGCCCCTATTTCTGGCGCGTCACCCCGCTGGACGAAGAAGACAACCCCGGCGCAGCCGGCGACATCTGGAGTTTTCGCATTGACTGGAGTGCTGCGCCACAGCCGCTTGCCCCTGAACCCGATGTGGCGCTGCGCTTTCTGCCGCG
The DNA here is from genome assembly GCA_020845455.1 of Caldilineaceae bacterium. Lineage (GTDB taxonomy): Bacteria > Chloroflexota > Anaerolineae > Caldilineales > Caldilineaceae > QEUY01. The sequence goes on along the minus strand of JADLFO010000338.1, from coordinate 3,328 downwards.
CTTTTCGTGGACCGCGGTCGAGGGCGCGCAGGGCTATATTCTGGAGATCAGCACCCAGAACGACTTCTCCTCACCCACAGCCTATACCACCAGCAACACCGACTTCACCCCCAGCGACGCGCTCGCCAACAACAAGGACTATTACTGGCGTGTCAAAGCGGTGATCGGCAGCGGGCGGCAGCTCACCGCCAGCCCGCCCAGCGCGGTGCGGCGCTTTGTCACGGCCTGGAACCAGCCGCCGCAGCTCCTGACGCCGGCGAACAATACCATCAGAGTCACCTATCCCTACTTTAGCTGGACGCCCGTCCCCGGCGCCGAGCGCTATCGCATTCAGATCGACGACGACATCGCCTTTGGACGCCCGCTGGCGGATGAGAAAGTCTATAACGCCACGGCCTATACACAGCCCGAATGGCGCGAGTTCGCCTATGACAAGGATGTATTCTGGCGCGTCCAGGCCATCGACGCCCGCGGCAACACCACCGATTGGACCGTGCCTTTCATGTTCCGTTTTTCGTCCGCGCCGCCGCCCAACCTGGTCTACCCGCTGCCCTATTACACCCCCGATGCCGACCTGCCGGTCCGCACCGAGCGCACGATTGCCTGGCCGGTCTTTGTGTGGGATACGACCCATGCCTATCTGAGCGGCAACGGCCCGGCGAGCTTTATCATGCCCGACTATTATGTCTTGAGCGTGGCCGAGGACCCCAGCTTCGCCGCACCGCTCTTCACCGTCGAGACCGCGGGTCTGGCCGCCGCGCCCACCCTGGCGCAGCCCTTCAACAACCTGCAAGACGGCAAGTTCTATTTCTGGCGTGTGCAGGCCATGAAGGGCGGCGTGCCCATGAGCGCGACCAGCATCACCTGGCAGACGCGCATCGACCGCCGCGTGCCGCAACTGCCCTTTGCGCCCACGGCCACGCCCATCCACCCCGAAGAGGGCTTTGAAGCCGTGGCGGTCGCGCCGGTGTTGGGCTGGCTGCCCGTACAAAATGCCGCTGCCTATCAGGTGCAGGTCAGCCGCGGGCCGGAGTTCCGTGAAGATGCCCTGGTCGATACCGCCGATGCACTCTTCCCCTACTATGTACCCGGCCAGGGCAGCAAAACGCCGCTGCCCTTTGGAACCTACTGGTGGCGCGTGCGCGCCAAAGACGGCGGGGGCGCTGTCCTGGGCGACTGGAGCGCGCCGCGCCATTTCAATCTCTCGCGCGAGTTGATGACAGGCAATCCGATTGACTACGCCACGCCGACCCACCCGGCCACCCTGTTGAGCGGCGCGCCCCTCTATGACCCGGCGTTCAGCTTGGCGGCGGACGGCGACGCGGCGACGCCGGCCTCCTTTGACGTAGGCAGCTTACACATCGTCCAGGATCGCAGCCACACCTATCCAGGCGGCAAAGATCAGAATTACTACTGGAGTCTGGCCTTTGGCGTCAGCAGCACGGTGGCCGAGCCGGTCAGCTATGGCATCTACTTCGACATCGACCACCAGCCGGACAAGGGCGCGCCCGGCGACCCGCGCGGCAAGTCGATCACCACGCATACGCGCTACCGGCCCGACTATGCCATTTACATTGACCGCAGCGGCGACAGCCTCAATGCTTTCTTCTACACTTGGAATGGGAGTAGCTGGGATTTCGGTCCTCCGTTGATCAACATCGGCGGCAAAATTTGGTTCGACGCCACCACATCCGCCGTGCAGGTGATGCTGCCCTATACCGCGCTGGTCAACGAGTGGAACGCGTTTGCAGGCAGCCTGGCCGTGACAGTCTTTAGCCTGGGGTCCAGCGGCGGGCTGCGCGATGCTGCTCCGCAGCAGGGGAGTATGCTCGACAACCCGGCCTTTGTCTCGGACATGCTCATGCCGCTCTACCCCTTCGACACGCCGCTGGACAACCCCTTTGTCTTCCACGAAATGCCGTCGGTGCGCTGGCGTATGCCTGCCTTTGATGCAAACGACGGCTATCAGGTTCAGATCGCGCGTGATGCCGACTTTACGGTCATCCTGGAGAGTTGGGAGACTTACGAGTCGGGTACGTCGTCCCTCTATGCGCCGATGGCCGCAGCCTTTCACCCGATGATCGCCTATGCCGACGACGAGAGCTATTACTGGCGTGTGCGCGTCCGCCACGAACGTTACCAATCGGACAAGTCTTCCTGGTACGATGCCGGCCCCTGGTCGCCGCCGATGCGCTTTAAGCTGACCAGCTATCAGGTCGGCAACCCCGCCATCTCGTCCAGCGCCAACGTCGCCACTACCCCCACCTTCTTGTGGGATCGGGTGGAGGGCGCGGCGGGCTATACGCTTCAGGTCGGCAAGAGTTCGGACATGAAGTCGCCGCTGATCAACAAAAAGATCGACGGCAACAGCTACACGCCCCCGACCACGCTGGAGGACGGCGTCTACTATTGGCGGGTCGCCATGCGCCGCGCCAACGAAGTCTACGGCCAGTGGTCGCCAGTCTTCTCGTTTACAAAACGCTCGCTTGCGCCCCAGCCGCTGGCCCCGATCAACGGCGCGGTGGTCAACCAGCAGCCGACCTTTAGCTGGGCGGCGGTGATCACCAACTCGACCGATGTCAACGGGCTGCGCTTGGCCGCGCCGCGCTACCGGCTGCAGTGGGCCAACAACCCGGAATTTCAGAACGCCACCGCGGTGGAAACCGACACAACTGCCTACAGCCTGGCCGAGCGGCGCAGCCTGGAAGATGGGCCGTGGTATTGGCGGGTCGCCATGCTCGACGGCGATGGCCGGCCCGGCGACTACAGCCCGGCGCAGAGCTTCTATAAGGAATATCTACAGCCCACGTTGATCTATCCGGCCCAGGGCAGCACGCCCAACCCGCTCTATTTCGAGTGGTCGCCGCTGGCAGGCGCGGCCCATTACCGGATCGAGGTCGCCGATAACCCGGCCTTTAACCGTTCGCGCACGACCTCCACCGCCAGCACCCGCTTTACGCCGCTCGACGCGCTCACGGCGAGCGAGTATTACTGGCGCGTGCAGATGGTCGACTACGACGGCAAACTCGGCCCCCAGATCGAAGGTCGTTTTGGCGGAAACCCGCAGCAACCGAATGATGACCCTGCCGTCTATCTGCCGTTGATCCCTAGTTACTAGCCCGGCCACACAAGGAGGCCCCATGCGTTTCCATCTCATGTCCACTCGATCCATCCCGACCCGGCTGATCCAGTCCAGCCCGCTGCGGCGCAAGGCGCAGTCCGTCGCCCAGGGTCTTGTCTGGAGCGCGCTGCTCAGCATGGCGTTGATCGCGCTGCTGCAGCAGAGCGCGGCGCGCGCCTCGATCCAGCCTCCGTTTACGCCCGATTT
>JADLFO010000337.1 GCA_020845455.1 Caldilineaceae bacterium | reverse complement strand
CGACGATGCGTCCGCGCGGCAGCCCGCCCACGCCCAAGGCGATGTCCAGGCTCAAGCTCCCCGTCGGGATCGCTTCCACCGCAAGCCGGCTCGCTTCCCCCAACTTCATCACCACCCCCTCGCCATACTTCTTGTTGAGGTTGGCGAGCGTTGTATCCAGCGCCTTCTGCTTGCCGCTGTCCATCTTTCTGCTATCCATGAAAAATTGTCTCCCGTCTGGGGAATTTCTCTGTGTGACGGCCGCTGCCATCCGGTATTTGCTGAGTTCTAGTTTAGTACAAATGTTCTGAAAAGTCAACTGCGCCGCATGCCAAAACACAAAACCCGCCTATGACCTTGGCGCCAATCTGGTGATGCGCTTGGGGCGAATGAGACATGATATTTACATAACAAATGTGATTTTCGTGGCCCGCTAATTCGAATTCCTGAAAATTGACTGCTATAATCCTTCCTGGGGTGAGTAGGTGGCCCATAGAGCGGCCCGCGGCGTTACATCCCCTGCCGATCTGCCGTCGCGCTGTACAAGATTGTTTGGCTGACCATTTGCTTACCGTGTTTTTGTATCACAAGTTGAGGGAATGTGTACCGACGTAAGCTGAACCGAGCTTGGGAGACGTTGCGATCCATGCCGATGCCCGCCATTGCGTCGGATCGCCTGGTGGAACTGCACAACGACCTGACCTATTACGACACGGTGATCGCCAAGCAGATGCGCGAATATCTGCGTGGCAACCCGGTCAACCGCCACAAGCTGGCGATTGACGCCGAACTGGAAGAAGCCCTGCGCGTCTTCAAGCCTGAAACGCCTGCCGAAGTCGAATGCCGGCGTGAACTCCTGCGCTACAAGCGGCGCGTCGACGACGTGGTGCGAGAACTGCTGCGGATCAACGACGAGCGCGTGGCTGCCAAGTAGCCCGTCCTGCCCGGCCACAGGCCCGTCGATCATCCGTACGCCGACGCGGCGGGATGGTTCTCTGCGCCCTGTCTAGTCCACCGAACCTGTCTGCATCTTGAATCCAGCCGCGCAGCGACCTTGCGCTTGCTTGCGCGCGCCTGGGCGCCGTTTGGATGGCGTTTCCGCTCTCAACCATACCAAATTTGGTCAGGCCGAACGTGACCTAGCCCGGCGTGATTCGCCTAGAGGAGAGGAGGGCCGCTGTGAGCATCGCCCGCTGTGCTTGGGTGGACCCGCGCAACGACCTCTATGTCGCTTATCATGACCAAGAATGGGGCGTGCCGCTGCGCGGCGACCAGGCGCTGTTTGAGCGTCTCTGCCTGGAAGGGGCGCAGGCGGGCCTGAGCTGGATCACCATCTTGCGTAAGCGCGAGCATTACCGGCGTCTCTTTGACCGTTTTGACCCCGAAGCGGTGGCGTGCTATGACGAAGCCAAGGTCGAAGCCCTGCTGCAGGACCCCGGCATCGTCCGCAACCGCGCCAAGGTACGGGCCGCAATCCACAACGCCCAGCGTGTGCTGGAGGTGCAGGCCGCCGAGGGCAGCTTTGCAGATTATTTGTGGAGCTTTGTGGGCGGCGCACCGATCCACAACCGGTGGCGCAGCCTGGCCGATGTTCCCGCCGAGACTGAGACTTCGCGGCGCATGAGCAAAGACTTGGTCAAGCGCGGCTTCAAGTTTGTGGGCCCTACCATCTGCTACGCCATGATGCAGGCAACGGGGATGGTCAACGACCATACAGTCGATTGTTTCCGCTACGGCGAGTTGAGGGGGCAAATGGGCGGTAGGCAGTAGGGAGTGGGGAGTAGGGGCAGAGACCAGAATGCGCCCCTCTGCTCCTGCCCCTACTCCCTCTCTTCCGGCCTTTGCGCCCTTTGCGACTTTGCGGTTTATTCTCTTCCCCACAGCGGCAGGTCGCGCGCCAGGAGGTCGGCCAGCGTCTCGCGGCGCTGGATCAGATGCGCCTGGCCCTGCCGCAGCCAGACCACCGCGGGTTTGCGCGCGCCGTTGTAGTTGCTGCCCATGCTCAGGTGATAGGCGCCGCTGGCGGGCACGGCGAGCAGTTCGCCCGCGGCCATCTGCGGCAGCGGCAGGGCCTCGATCAAGACGTCGCCGCTCTCGCAGTAGGGGCCGGCCAGCCAGGCTGGCGTCGTGACGGCGCGGTCTGGGTGGGTCACAGGCAGCGCCGAATAGCGTGCGCCGTAGAGCGCAGGGCGCGGGTTGTCGGCCAGCCCGCCGTCGATCAACAGCCAGCGCCGCCGCGCCGTCTGTTTGACCGCGCCGATGCGGTAGACCGCTACCCCGGCGCGCGCTACCAGGCTGCGCCCCGGTTCGACCTGGAGATGGGGCAGGGGAAGGCCGCGTGCGGCGCAGCCTTCGGCCAGCCGCCGAGCGACGAAGGCGATATAGCTTTCGATGTCGGGTTGGGGCAGGTCGTCCTCATGATAGGCCACGCCCCAGCCGCCGCCAGGGCAGATCACCGCCGGATGCCAGCCGTGGGCCGCGGCCAGGGTTTGGCATAGATCCAATGTCAGGTCAAGCGCCGGGCCGAGCGGGGCCGGGTCGCGAAACTGGGAACCTTGGTGAAAGTGCAGCCCGGTGACGGGCAGACCGCGGTCCAGGCCAAAGGCGACTGCCTCTTCGATCTCTGCGGGCGCAAAGCCAAATTTGCTGTCGTCCTGGCCGGTCTGCCGGTAGGCGTGGGTCTCTACCGCCATCCCAGGGCGCAGCCGCAGCCAGAGGTCGGGCAGCGGCTGCCCTGCGGCGGCCAGGCCGGCCAGCCGTGCCAGTTCTGTGCGGTTGTCCACGACGATCACGCCCGCCTGGGCGACTGCTGCGGCCAAGTCCTCAGCGCTTTTGTTGACGCCATGCACCAGCAGTTGGTCGGGTGACAGGTCGGCGGCAGCGGCGATGGCAAGCTCGCCTGCGCCGGTGCAGTCCAGCCGGAATCCTTGCTGCTGCACCCATTGGGCCACGGCCAGGTTGAGCAGCGCCTTGCCCGCATAGGTGACGCCGCCGGGGCCAGGGTAATGGAGCGCCAGGGCGGCGCGATAGCGCGCCGCGGCATCGTCCAGGGTCGCCTGGTCGAAGAGATAGAGCGGCGTGCCAAAGCGCGCCGCCAGGCCGGCGATGGGCTGCCCGTCGACGGCCAGTTCGCCGCCGTGCTCGGTCGTCACGACCGTTGTGGTGATAGGGAAGAGGGGCAGCCGCTCGTCGAGCATAGACAGACCTCGTGATGGGCAGTAGGCAATACGGACACGATATGCCATACGGACACGAACTATCGTGTCCGTATGGGGTCAGAACAGGACGAGGGCGATGCCGAGCAGGGTGATTAACGCGCCGATCACGCTGTTCAGGCTGGGCATTTCGCCCAACAGCAGCATCCCCAAGAGGATGCCGCCTGTCACCTCTTGGGTGGCGATCAGGTTGACCTGGGTGGCCGGTGTGCGGCGCAGGGCGGCGTTGTAGAGCGTATGGCCCAGGCCAAGCGGCAGCACGCCCAGGGCGAGCACGCTGCCCACGGCGGGGAGCGTATAGCCGTCCGGCGAAAAATTCCACAGGGCAAACGGCAGCAGCCACAGCCCCGCCAGGGCGTAGACCGTGCCGGCATAGGCAAAGAGGCCGGTGCGGTGGCGCTGGCTGCGGCCTGCCACGCTGTACAGCCCAAAGCAGATCGCGCTGCCCAGGGCCAACAGGTCGCCTAGCAGCATCCGCCGCGTGAAAGCCGGCTCAAACCCGGCCAGCGCCCCGATCCCGGCGACCGCCACCAGCGTGCCCAGCCACTTGCGCCGGTTCAACCCTTCGCCCAGCAGCCACCAGGAGAAGAACGCGACAAAGATCGGCGCGGTGTAGGTGATGGCAAGGCTGTGCGCGATGGTGGTGTAGCTCAGCGACGCGATATAGAAGGCGAAATGCAGCGCCGCCACCAGCCCAAAGCCGGCGAAGCGCGGCCAATCGGCGCGGGGCGGCAGCGTCTGGCGTGTCCAACCGGCCGCCGCCAAGATCAACACCCCGGCGGTGAGCATCCGGCCCGCGGTGATCTCAAACGGGCTGAGGCTCTCTGCCGCCCAGCGCACCAGCACGGGGGAGGTGCTGAACAAGAGCGCGGCCAGCCCCACCAGGGCAAGACCCTGGCGTTCTTGGGCCGCGTCCGGCCCATGCGCGGGGGATGCTGGCGCCTGGGCGCTGGACACAAGCGGGGCCGCAGCGGGCTGGGGTGGAAGGCGACGCCGCGTCTAGAAGCCTGCGGGCGTGATCGCCACGTAGATGAGGCTCAAGACCATGCTGAAGACGATCAGCAGGCTCAGGATGTAGAAGATTTTTTCGTTGCGCGAAAAGCGTCGTTTGCTCATAATCGTTTTGCTGGGAATTTCGGTCCCGCAACCGCTGCGGGCGCTGCGCCCTATTATACCACAGCTATCTTCCAGTCGATTTGCGCAGGCCGCGGCGCGCAATGATACACTGGACGCATGATGATGCGTAGACAGGCCTTGGGTACAGCCGGAGGGGCAGCCGTGATCGGCACGGCGCTGCTGGCCTTTATCCTGTGGTCGGTGCCCCCTACCTATCCTTCGGGCGAGCCGAACCCGGCGGCGCTGCTGCTCTTTCTGTTGGGGCTGCTGCTGCTGGTCTTTGGTTTTGGCGGGCTGGTGGCGCTGGCGCTGCATGGCCGCTGGCCCAACCTGGCGGGCATCCGTGACCGGCGCAAACGCCCCGACCCCGGCGTGGCGCTGCGCCAAGGGGGGCTGCTGACCGCGGCGGTGGGCGTCATGGGGGTGCTGACCTATCTAGGGCTGTTGGACATCGCCTTTGCGCTCGTCACTCTGGTGATCGCCGGGCTGGTCGAGGCGTTCCTGCAAAACCGGAAAAGCAGATGATTTCACCGCAAAGGACGCAAAGGGAATAAACCGCAGAGGGCGCAAAGAGCGCAAAAAAGAGAAAGTGGAGAGGCAGAGAGGGGATCACTGGATGCAGGTTGGGGCTGCGGGGATTCGCCTGATCGCGGTGGATTTGGATGGCACGCTGTTGACCTCCGCAGGAACGATTGCGGGCGATGCGGCGCGCCTGCTGCGACAAGTGGCCGAGGGCGGTGTGCATGTTGTGGTGTCGACAACCCGCACCTTTCACTCAGCCTACCCGATCTGTCAAGCGCTGGGGACGCGTGCGCCGCTGATCTGCGCCAACGGCGCGCAGGTCTATGGTACGCCGGACGGCCCGCTTTGGGCACAACATGCGCTCGACCGAGAGGCCGCGCTGACCATCGCCCGATTGGCCGACGCCCACCAGTGGGAACTCGGTATGACGGTCGGCGCGGTGACCTATCTGCGGCAGCGCGCCGGCCAGCCGCTTGGACAACTGCGCCCTAACGTGATGGTGGTTCCCACCAATGCCGCCGCCCTGATGAATGGTGAGATGGATGATGGGATAGATAGCCCGCTGCGCATCTTAACTTGGCAGCCTGAAGCCGCGGCTGCGATCCGCGTGCTGTGCGACACGCAACTGTCCGGACGCTGCTACACCGAGCCTTACCTGAAGCCGGACGGGTCATTTGAATCCATGGGCATCTTTGCGCTCCAGGCCAACAAGGGAACGGCGCTGCGCCGCGTGATGGATCGCCTGGGAATTTCCGGCGCACAAGTGATGACCATGGGCGACAATTTCAACGACCTGCCCATGTTCGCCTGTGGGCGGATCAGCGTCGCTATGGGCAACGCGCCCCGCGCCGTTCAGCAGCAGGCGACCCACGTCGCGCCCGGCAACGACGCCGAAGGGGTGGCTTGGGCGATTGAAACCCTCTTGGGCAAATAGCGTTCTTTATGCGTACATCTCACTCCGGTGCGCCTGCCCCCACCTCCAGCGGGCCGAGCAGCAGCCGGTCGGCCCCTTCTGCCCGGCCCGGGTCGAGCAGCGTCAGCCGGTCGAAATCCGGCTGGGTATATAGCCCCAACTCGACCTGGTAGCTTCCCGGCGGCGTGTCGGCCGGCAGTGCAAACGTGTGCCGATCTTCCACAATCTCTCCTGGAATCCAGGCGGGCGTGGGCGGATCAGGCGCGCTGTCGCTGCCGCCAAACATGGCAAAGTCCGCATCGAGCAGATGGACAAAGGTCGTATAGCCGGCGGCGACCGGGCCGCGGACGCGCCAGTAGAGCGTCACCTCCAGCGTGTCGCCGGGGTACAAGCGCCGCCGATTAAAGGTATAGCCCGCCAGCGTCACGTTGTCGGCAAAGGCGATGTCGATCGGGTTGGGCGTCTCTCCCGGCGGGGGGACCATCGTGACCTGGCCGAAACGCAGCGCATCGCCCTCTACACTGGCGGCTAAGTCATCCGGCGAGATTAGCACAAGCGGCAGCCGCGGGCTATCCGGGCGATAGGCGTCATATAAACCGACGGCCCATTGGCCCGTGTTGGGGGTGTAGGCGGTGGGCGGCAGCGTCACCGTATAGCCCTCGACGCGCAACTCGCCCGGCTGCCATTGGCTGGTGGGGGCCAGCCCGCCGCCGGGCATGGTGTCCAGTTGCGCCGCCACCAGCCCATCGGCGTCAACCAGATGGACAAAGACCGAGTAGTCGCGATCCACCGGCCCCAGCGTCTGCCAGGCGACCGTGATCGTCGTGCCGGCCCCCGGCGTCAGCGTGACCGGCGCGGCCGCGATACCGCGCAGGGCGATGGCGTCGCCCACTTGCGCGTTCACCGAGGTGAGATCCGCGGGCAGGGTCGCGACCGGCGCGGGAGCGCGATAGGCTGGGGCGATGATCCAGAAGGGCGTCACGCTGCTGAGCAGAAAAAGGCCGCCCGCCGCCAGCGGGCCGAGCGCCGGAACGCGCCACCCGCCCAACCCCAGCGCCAGCAGCAGCGCCACCGTGGGCATAGCCGGGAAGAAGAGCCGTCCCTGCGAGGCGGGCGAGACGCGCGTAAAGCGCACCCAGGCGACCGTGAGCAGCGCCAGCCAGACCAGCAGCAGCGCCCCGGCCCAGGCGCGGCGGTCGAGGCCGCGTCCGCCGCGGACCCAGCGCACCAGGCCGAACAGCCAGCCGATCACCACCAGCCCCAGCAGGGCGCGGAACCCGGCATAGACCCACGGCGGATAGGGCACGGTCATCCAGCCGAAGAGACCCCAGAAGGAGCGCTCGACGCTGCCCAGTTCGGCCAGCAGGCCGCGCCACGACAGCGGTTCCACGCGCAGCGGAATGTTGGCTTCCCACACATTCCAGGCGAGCAGGTCGCCATACAAGAGCCAGTTGCGGGCAAACCACCAACCGCTGAGGAGCGCGGCGGGCAGACCGATCCAGAGCGCGGCTGCGGGCAGGATGCGCCAGCTGCGGGCGCGCCACGCCGCGGCGAGCGCGGCCAGCCCCACCACGCCCACCAGCGGCAGCGCGCTCAACTTGCCGATCAGCGCCAGCCCCAGCATGACGCCGATCAGCACAAAACGGCGGCGCAGTCCGGCAGGCGTCAGCGCCGCGGCGGGAGCCAGCGCCAGCGCCGTCACCTGCCAGAGCGTGAGGCCGGCAAAGGCGCTGACCGCGTTGTCGTTGCTGGCCGCGGCGCTGATAAAGAGAAATTGCGGGATAAACGCGATCGCCGCCGCCGCGGTCAGCCCCCAGCCCGGCCCCAGGATCAGCGTGATCGTCCGGTAGACGGCCCAGACTGTCACCATGCCCAGCGCCACCGAGACAAAGCGCGCCAGATGGAGCGCCAAAAATGGGCCGCGCCAGGGCCACTGCTCGCCTGCATGATGGATCTGAATGTTGCGGTTGATCAGGGTGTCAGGCCGGCCGGGCGCAGCGTGAGGGTTGGCGCGGGCATAGATCGCGGGGAAATCGCTCTGGTCGATCCAGACCGTGGCGGACGCGGCCAGCAGATAATAGAGCGGCCCCTGCGTGCCTTCCTGCTGCCAGGCGGCGTCGGTGTTGGGGCCGGAGACGGGCAGCCCCTGCCCGCCGGCGATCTGCTGGATCACGGCATAGTGCCAGATCTCGTCGGGCGTCTCGAAGGGCGGCGTGATGACGCTGTAGGTCGCGGCCAGCAGCGCAAAGATCGCCAGGAGGATGCGGATCGGGTGGGCGGCGACGCGTGGGTGCATCGACCTAGCGTACCGAGAATGGCAGCAAATGCCAAATGGCGATCCCTGCCGGTTTGCTCCGCCGCCGCGCTTGGGGGTAAAGTGAGGCGCGGCGGGGGAAGGGTTCACTGCAAAGAGCGCACAGGACGCAAAGGCCGGGGGAGAGCGAGCGGAGATGGTTGCTTGGGTACCAGAGAACGAAGGGTGGGGTGATGGCCGGTTCTGCTGAGTTTTCTTGGCCAGCGCTGCCCGCGTCGGACATTGCCGATATCCGCATTGTGGGGCTGGGGCCGGGCGATGTGGGCGATCTGACGCTGGCCGCCTGGCAGACGTTGTCGACGGCGCGCCGCGTCCTGGTGCGCACGCGCCGCCATCCCTGCATCGCCGCGCTGGCGGAGCAGATGCCCATTGCCGACTGTGACGACCTCTATGAGGCGCACGCCGGTTTTGCCGCGGTCTATGCCGCCATTGCGGGCCGTGTGCTGGCCTTGGGCCGCGAGCCGGGCGGCGTGGTCTATGCGGTGCCGGGCCATCCTTGGGTGGGCGAGATCACCACACGCCTGATTGTGGAGCAGGCCGCGGCTGTGGGGCTGCGTGTGCAGGTGGTGGGCGGGATCAGCTTTGTGGAAGCGGCGTTCGGCGCGCTGGGCGTGGACCCGATGGACGGCGGGCAGGTGGTGGATGCTATGCTCCTGGCGCAGCAGCATCACCCGCGCGTCGACGTGGGTCTGCCGCTGCTGGCGGGGCAGGTCTACAGCCGCGGCGTGGCGTCGGATCTCAAACTCACGTTGATGAACGCCTATCCCGACGACCATCCGGTGACGCTGGTGCAGGCCGCGGGCACGCCGCAGCAGACGTTGGTCACGCTGCCGCTGCATGAGCTGGACCGCCGCGACGACTTTGACCACTTGACCAGCCTCTATGTGCCGCCCTTGACACGCGGCAGCTTCACCGACCTGCAGGAGATCGTCGCCCATCTGCGCGCGCCGGAGGGCTGCCCCTGGGACCAGGAGCAGACGCTCGAATCGCTGCGCCAAGATCTGCTGGGCGAATGCGCCGAGGTCTTGGAGGCGATCGACGCCGATGCCGCGCGGCAAGGCGCGGGCGGCGACAACAGCGCGCACATCGCCGAGGAGTTGGGCGACCTCTATTTGGTAGCGACAATGCTGGTGCAGATCGCAACCGAGGAGGGCCGCTTCCGGCTGGCGGACGTGATGCAGGCGATTGTCGCCAAGCTGATCCGCCGCCACCCGCATGTCTTTGGCGATATGGCTGTGGAGAACGTGGACCAGATTTTGCGCAACTGGGAGCAGATCAAGGCGGCGGAGAAGGCTGCCGCCGGCCAGAGCGCGGGGCCGCTGGACGGCATCCCGGCGCATCTGCCTGCGCTGGAGAAGGCGCGCGTGCTGCAAAGCAAGGCGCACAGGGCCGGGCTGCTGGACCGTGCGGCGCTGGCCCAATCACGCCCTGACCTGGCGCGCCTCTTGGTCGAAGCGCCCGACGCCGAGGGGGTCGGTGCGCTGCTGTGGATGTTGGTGGCGCTGGCGCACCGCCACGGCGTCAACGCCGAGGACGCGCTGCGTTCGTATGCAGTGGCCTTCCGCCGCAAGCATGACGCCCCCGCATAACTGGACTGAAGCGGCGGCAGCGTGGTATCATAGCGGGCACGCGCGCCCGTAGCTCAGCGGATAGAGCACCAGTCTTCGGAACTGGGTGTCGGGGGTTCGAATCCCTCCGGGCGTGCCTTTTCTCAGAGCGGTTTTTTGCCTGCGCCCACCTGAGGACAACAGTGCGCCAATTTCTCATCCTGATTGAGCACGGACCGGAGAACCTTTCGGCCTACGTTCCTTCCCTACCTGGTTGTGTCACCACGGGCAAGACCCGCCAAGAGGTTATCGTCAATATGTACGAGGCAATTCGCGGGCATCTGGAGGTCATGGCCGAATATGGTGAAGGGATCCCAGATGAAGACCTGGAGGCGATGACTTTAGTCGTCCCCGATCCAGTCCCACAGCTAGCTGTGAACGGTGGGCATTGAGCGCCGCAGTCTGGAACTGACCAAGGAGCCATCCAACTCTACGGTCGCTCGCCGGACCAACGCTTCGGGCGTATCTTTCTAAAGGCAGAACTCGTTAGTCGTTGATCAACCCGTGGTAAAAACGG
>JADLFO010000336.1 GCA_020845455.1 Caldilineaceae bacterium | reverse complement strand
GGCAGATAGCTGACCACCACGAGACGCGGCGCATCGTCGGGCGCATGTACCTTGCGCACCCAGTCGATTTGATAGGCGCGGCCGTCGATGGTCAGGGTGGATTGCTGTACAGTCGTCATGGCCGGCGTGATGAATCTGTCTGGCGCAGGGCCACGCCAAAGCCAAAGAGTGAATCGAAGATCTGCACTTGCCGGCCGCGGGCTTGCGCCGTATCTTGGTGCAGCAGGTCGGGGCTGATCAGTTCGGCCATCACATGCCGTTCCCACAGACCATACTCTGCCCAGTTGAGCGATTGGCGCATCTTTTCCTCTTGAGTGAGATGCTGACTTTCGAGCCGGAAGGGGTTGCGCGGCCCGCGGCCCACATCATGAAAGGTGAGACAAGCGACTTGGCGGGTCATGGCTTCTTCGACCGACCAGCGGATCAGGTCATAGGGGTGGGCGTCGTTGTGCAGAATATCCACTTGCTCACTGTTGAAGAGCCGGGGCAGAAGCGTGGCGGCATCTTCGCGGTAGAAGCGTGCCTCACCGTCGCCAATCAGCCGTCGGTGATCTTCCAGGTCGCAGAGGATCAGGCTGTGACCGGGCACATAGGCCGTCAGGGCCTCTTTCCAAAGCCGGGCGGAGATGCCATACTGCACGCCCAACTCGACCACCGCCCGCGGGCGCAGGTGTTTGACCAGCGCCCAGAGCGCAAAGCCTTCGGCTACGTCCAGACTTTTGGCCATGCCGTCGGTGGCGCGACTGGCGCTCCGCAGCCCGCTGAGATGTTCCCAGGCTGCGGGGCAGGCGGCATACTCCTGTGCGGCGGCGGCGAGCCAGGGATCGTCACAGCCCAGCAGAGCGTGCAGTTCGGCGGCGAAATAGGGCCGGCCTGTGGCGCGCATCTGCTCAATGGCCGCTCGGTTGCGGCGGCGCTGCTGCTGGATGCGCCGGCTTTGGCGAAGCCGTCCCAGCCGTTGGCGAGTAAAGGCAATCAGATTCATGGGCAATGGCCGTTTCAAAGGATCTCTAGCTCGGCGCTGGGCAGCGCTGCGTGTGGTCGATAGACCAGCGCCAACCCGATGCCGAGCAATGAAAAGAGCAATGCCGCGGCGGCGCGTCCCCAAAAGATGGCCTGCAGCCCTAGACTCGGCAGCAGAGCCAGCGGGATCGCGATGCCCAACAGCGCCGCCGCGGCGCGCATCAGATATTGACGGCTGTTGTCCTGCTCGGTGCGAAAATAGACCTCGGCAAAATAGCCCGGCACGCTCAGGGCAAAGATCGCCAGCAGCCAATAGAGATAGGGCAGCATCGAGGCATAGGCAGGCGGCAGCAGCCAGGGCACGACCAACGCCGTGCCGCCGGCCAGCAGCGCACCCATGCCCGCAAACCCCAGCGTCACCAGCACCCCTTCCCAGAACATGCGCCGGCGGCGCTGCGCATGTGGCATGCGTACAAGAGGAGGATAGCGGACGGAGAGGTAGATTGTCCAAAAGTTTTTCATCTGGGATTGCAGCAGCAGCGCCAGCGAATAGTCGGCCATGACCGTGAGCGGGAAAAAGGCGCTGACCATGATGGCGTCGGCGCGGCTTTGCACGACCCCGATGGCGACCAGCCCGGTCTGATGGCGGCCATAGTGGACCATGCCCGCCCGGTCGGCAGGGTGCGGTGCAGGGGGGCTGCCGGCGCGGAAGTGGCGCAGCAGCCACGCAGAGACCGTGATCAGCAGCACGGCCAGCGCCAGTTGGCTGGAGAGATAGAAGGTGAAGGCGCGGCTCAGCCACCAGACGCCCAGCAGCAGCGGCAGAAAGCCGGAAAGGTCGGCCAAGGCTTCGACGATACGATACCAAAAGAGCGCCGTGAAGTTTTCCAGCGCGGCCAGTGTGCCGCTGGCCGCGCTCAGGGCTGTGGTGGCGGGATAGAGCAGCCCCGCCGCCACGAACAGGGCTGCGACCTCCATGCTGCCTTGGCTTGCCCAATACCACGCGCCCGCCCCGCACCCGGCCACACTCAGCAGCGACCAGCGCAGCCGGTAGGCCAGATTCACCGCATAGGCCCAGCGGTGGCCTTGGGCGATGTAATGGTAGGAGGCCGAATCCATGCCCGGCAGCGAAAGCAGTTGGAGAAACGGCAGCCAGGCCAGCAAGACGCCCAACATGCCGACTTCCTCTTTGGGCATCAGCCAGGTTATGCCCAGTGTGCGCGCCACGCCCAACGCCGAGGTGATCAGGTTGGCGGCCAGGAGCAGACCCCCGGCGCGCAGAAAATGCCGGTTGTGCAACCGGCGCATGATCTGCTGCCCAATCGTTTGGCGGGTGAGTGTTGGCATGGCGGCTGGCCGAGCCAAACCGGCAGGAGGCCGGTCTGCGCCCTAACGCAGGCGGAAAATGGTGCGAATGATCGGCGTGCCGGAGCGATTGGCCGGCGCGCCGGTCGGCAGTTCTTCCCCCCAGAGCACCCCACTGGCGTAGGGCGCAAAGAGCGCGTGCAGCTTATCCAAATTCTCAAAGTCGATCAAGTCCGCGCCGCCGGTGGGGTAGCGCACCGGCACTTCGACGGCGACGATGCCTTGGGGGCGTACGACGCGCGCGATCTCGCCTGCCACCTTGGCCGGGTCCTGAGCATGTTCGAGCGCATGGACGGTATAGAGCACGTCAAACTGGTCTGCCGGGAAGGTCATCTGATGCATGTCCATGACCTGGATGCGCGGGTCGCTGCTGTAGAGGTCGATGCCGGTGACGCTCTGTGCGCCGCGCGCCAGAAAATAATCCAGTTCCGCCGTGTTGCGGCAGCCGACGCAGAGCACGCGGCTGCGGGGCAGGTCGGCAAAGCGGGCCACAGCATCGACCATGATCTGGGTGCGGCCCTGCGGCGGCGCGTCCATTTTGTCCAAGGTGCGCTTCAACTGCGCCTCCAGATAGTCGCGATAATCCGCCGGCTGGTCGCCCACCGTGGCATAGAGGGCCTTGCGGTGGCGGCGGAGGCGCAGCGTGTTGAGCAGGCGGCGGGCGGTGCGGCGGATGGGCAGGAGCATGTTGCATCTTCTCCAAGGATAGAAGCGGGCACGGCTCAGCGCGCTTGGGCGCAAAAGCGTTGCAGCGCCTCAAAGGCCGCGGCGGGCGCGCTGGGGTTGTTCTCGCGCCGGCCCGTGTTATAGGTGACGATCAGCTCGCGGCGGGCGCGCGTGATGCCCACATAGAGCAGGCGCAGCCGTTCGGCGGCGACCTCCAGCCGCGCTTGGCGGGTAGCCTCGCCGGGCACATAGTCGTCGAGCGTGCCCATGTGCAGTTGGCGCACCTGGGCCAAGGTCTCGGCTATCAGGTTAAGCCTATCGCGCGTGAACCAGCGTTCGCCGCGATAGGCGTCGTCGGGTGCGCCGCTGGGGAAGTTGTAGTTGTTGACCGAGATCAGATAAACGCGATCCCATTCCAGCCCCTTGGCGGCGTGCATGGTGGCGACGGTGACCTTGCCGCGCTTGGGTTCATAGCCTTGGGCGTCTTCGTCAAAACCGGGCATGCGTTTGCGGTTGGTGGCGATGTTGCCCAACTCGCCTGCCAGGTCGGGCAGGCGGTAGGTCGGGTTTTCGGCGGCCAGTTTGGCGAGGTGGACGGCCAGGAAGTGGGCCAGCGCCAGGTCGGCAGGGTCGACAAAGAGATCGTTGCCCAGGGTCAACACCAACTCGTCGGCAGGCAGCACGGTAGCGCGCGTCCAGCGCTGTAGGTCGCTGCGAAAGGCCTCGACTGCGGCGCGCAGCCCGTCCACACTGTCCAGCCAACCGATCTGGTTGAGCCAGTCATGGCCGGCGGGAAAGAGAAAGCTTTCGGGCGTGTCGAGCTTGCGCAGGGCAGCGGCGAAGGTCTTAACCGGTTCGGGCAAATCCTGTTTGCGCGTGGCGGGCACGGCGTGATGGATGGTCTCGCCCGCGGCGGCGGGGGCGAGGACGGGCGCGGCGGCTTGGGCGCGCTGCGCGAGCAGGCTTGGCCCGCGGCGCGGCCACCAGACCTCGCTCCAGACCTGCTCCAAGCGGCTGCCGGCGGCGGGCTGGGCGATATAGTCGAGCACTGTGGCCAGCGCCTGCGCCGCGGCGCGCGTAGCGGTGCTGGTGCGCAGCAGGCTGTCGTCGAAGGGCAGCCCGGCGGCCGCCAGCGCCTCGGTGATGTGGAAACAGCGACCGCCTTCGAGCGTGAGGACGGCCACGGTCGCGTCGGGGTGGTCGGGCAGCCAGCGGCGCAGGCTGGAGACCACGATCCCAATCTCCTGCTCTGGGGTCATGGCGCGCTCAAAGAAATGATGGGGCACTTGGCCGGCATCGGGGTTGGGCTGCGGGTCGCCGACCAGCGTCGGCTCGATGCGCGGCGGGGTCAGGGCCAGCCGTTGGGGTAGGACGGGATGGCGCGTGCGCGACCATTCGATCAGGTGGTTGGCGATCTCGATGATGGGCCATGCGCTGCGCCCGGAGTTGGGCAGGTCGCGCGCCTGCTCGCTGTATTCCTGGGTGAAGGCGACCAGAAATTCGGGGTTGGCGCTGGTAAAGGTGGTGGTGATGGCCTGGTTGGGGTCGCCCACGCGCACCCAGTTGCCGCGGCGCGCGGTCAGACGGCGCAGCATGGCCTCTTGGAGTGCGGTGCTGTCTTGGGCCTCGTCTTCCAACACATAGGGCCAGCGCTCTTGCAGCCGCTCCAGGTAGTTGGGGTCGGCGTCCAGGGCGCGCAACGCCAGCACGATCAGGTCGTTGAAGTCGACCGCGCCGCGGGTCTGCAAACTGCGTTGATAGTCGGCGTAGATATGGATGCCGAACTCGATCAGCGGCCAAGTCCCCGACTGGCGGCGCAGCCGCGCCTGGAGTTCATAGGGTTCGACGCGCAGGTCTTTGCCCACGCGGATCACGGCGTTGGCGATCTCCAGCGCGTCGTCTTGGATGTAGCGTTCGATGGTGCGGGCACGCTGCAGATAGTCAGGCAGGATAAAGGGGCTGAAGGTTTCCGGATGGGTGCGCAGATAGCCCTGCACCGCCTCGCGGATGATCTCGGCGGAAGTGCGCTCGTCGACGATGCCAAAGCCTTCGTGCAGCCCAACCAGGGCCGGGCGTTCGCGCACAATGTCGTGGGCCAGAGCGTGCAGCGTGCGCACGCGATAGCCGACGCCGGGCAGCAGCCCGCGCTCGCGGTTGAGGAAAGTGGCGATGCGGTTGCGGAAATTTTCGACGGCGCTGTTGGTGAAGGTGACGACCAGCACTTCGCGGTCGTCCAGGCTCTCTTGTGCGAGGACGTGTTCGACCAAGCGCGCGGCCAGCAGGCTGAGGGTAAAGGTCTTGCCGCTGCCCGGCACGGCGCTGACCCCCATGCAGCCGCCCTCATAGTTCAGGATATGCGCCTGCGCGGGCCGGAGCTTCACGGCGGTGTCGCTCATCTGCCGAGGATTTGCACGCCGCTGGCGGTCGCTTCGGCCACCCAGCCTTCGACCACGCCGCCGCTCGCCGGTTGATAGCGAATACGCCACCAGGTCAGGTTGTCGGCTACGGCGCGTTCGCCCAGGATTTGCAGGGCTTCGCCGGGCCGCACTTGGCCCACAATGTCGCCGTCGGGTTTGCCCAAATAGCCGGCGGCGGCGCGGATGTTGACATTGCTGGAGGTGATGTTGCGTACCACGTCGCCCGCTTGATAGAGGCCGCCGCTGTCGGGCGCGCCGTCTGTGCTGGGGGTCTGTTCGGCGACCACAGGGGTGGCGGTCACGGGCGGCGGGGTCCATGCGGCGCTGTTGTCCTGGAGATCGGACAGGTTCAGCCGGCTGACGCCGGTCGCCATCACGACGCCGCCGCAGCTCATCCCGGCCAGCAGCATAAAGCCGGCCACAAAGCCGGGCCAAAAGAGCGAGCGCAGCCCGCGCTTTTTAACGGTGCGCGTGCCGCCGGGCGGGGGGGGAGGCGGGGCGGCGGGCAATGTCGTGGGCAACGCTGAGGAGGGCGCGGGCCGGTCCGGCGGAAGCTCATAGGCTGCCGGGCGCGGGGCTGCCGGCTGTGTCTGGACCCGCGGCTGGGCGGCGACAGGCGGTGTAAACGTCACCGGCGGCGCGGGTTGTGCCGGTTGCTGCGCCGGAGCCGGAGATAGCGGTGCAGACGGCGGCGCTGAGGACGGCGCGGGTTGTGCCGGCGCGGATGATTCCGGCGCGTGCGGGTCCGGCTGGACCGTAGGCACGTTATACGCTTCCGGCTCGCTGGGGAGCGGGGGCGGCAGGTCGTTTTGTGGTTTCGAGTAGGGTTCAGCCATCATGATCAAAAAATGCCGCCCACTGCAACGCAACTGGCCGGCATTTGAAAAGACAAACTAGACAGGACGGCGCTCGACGTTGGCGTGCGATGCTCAGGCCGCGCAAGGCGGTGGCCTAGCGGCGGCCTAGTCGTTTAGCCCGCTGAGTACGCGCAGGACGCCAATCGCCCTGCCTTGCGTGTCCATGCTGCTGTGCTGCAGCAGCACGTCGACGCTGCGGCCATCTTCCAGCTTGAGCACCAGTTTGACATCGCGGTTCAACTCGACCATCGTCTTGCCGGCGTTCAACCGGTTCGAGTAGTAGGTGATGCGATAGGGCGAGCCGGCGTGGTTGTCATTCATCTTGACAATCTCGACCTTGTCAAAGACGCTGACAGGCTCTTCTTTGCCGGGCATGTAGAGCATGGCTTTCATGAGTTAGAACGCTCCTGGTTGACGGGCGAAGACGCCGCCTGCGCCCGATGGGCAGACGCGGGAACCGCGCAATGGGCACAGTTGGCGCTCATTGTAGCAAAAGCGACGGGCTTGGACAAACTCTCCTGGCGAACGGCGGAGACCTGCCGTTCGCCAGGAGAGTGGATCAGCGATCAGTTCCCGGCTTTGAGGGTGAGCAGATAGGCGATCAGGTCGGCAATATCTTGGTCGCTGAGGGTCTGTCCATAGGTCTGGAGCATAATCCCCGCCAGGTAGCCTTGGACTACAAAGGCGTTAGGGTGGACAATGCTGTTGTAGAGATAGACCTCGGCGCTTTCACCCGGCACGCGCGTGGCGGCGGTATTGCCGACATCGTGCCAGGTGGGGCCGACCATCATCTGGTTCGGGTCGGTCGAATGGCAGCCGATGCAGGCGTTGGAAAGCGTGAGCGATTGGCCGCGGGTCACGTCGCCGTTGGCTAGGGCGGCCTGAACCGCTTCCGGCAGGGTGGCCTCGGCGGCGCTGCCGGCGCCCGCCGCCGGTGCAGATGCCGCCGCCGGTGCGGCTTCTGTGGCGGTCTCGGCCGGTGCGACGGTCGCTTCGACAGTTGCTTCTACGGTGGCTTCTGCCGTCGCCGCCGTGGGTTCTGGGGTCGCTTCGACGGTCGCTTCCGCAGTCGGCTGCGCGGTCGTCGCGCCGGTCGATTCAGGTGTCGACGTGGCCGTCGGCAGCAGCGAGGCTGCGATGTCCGTGGTCTCTGTCGCGGCCTCTGTCGTGGCCTCAGCCGTAGCCTCGGCTGTCACTTCGGCTGTGACTTCTTGGGTAGAGGTGATCGCTTCATTGGCAGCCGGCGTGGCGCCGGCCGGCTCTGCTTCGGCGGTGGTTTCGGTCGTGCTTTCCGCCGCGGTCAACTCGGCGGTAGCGGTGATCGCTGCGGTTTCGGTCAGCGGGGCGGTGGCCGTCAACTCATTGCCGGCGGCTGGGTTAGCTGCCGCCACCGGGGCCGGGGTAGGCAGCGGCGTAACGGCAAAGGCATCGGGGGCCAGGGTGGGCACGCGGGTGGGCAGCAGTTCTTCGTCGACCTGACGCCCACCGCAGGCGACCAGGGCCAGGGCCAGGATTGTCGAAACAGCGCCAACTACGAAACGGTTCATCGTCTATTCCTCACTACAATCGGTCTAAAGTGGGCTGCGCTCGCTTTCGGGGCGGGTCAAGCCTGCCCGCGCAGCCGTGGTTGAGAGGGTCTATCCTTGTGTGACTGTGTTCCAATCTTCACAAGTTGAACTTCCGAATTTTGCCCCGAAGCGGCGGCACTGTCAATTTCGCGGCCCGATGCGTGGATGAGGGTCGGACAATTCCAGGATACGCTTGTTTTGAGATCCACTTGGGAAGCGCCCCATCTTTCTTCTACCCCAGATTGCGCCTATAATCGGCAGCAATCGATCCATTTATCTATTCCAGCGCGCTGTTCACCGCTTTGTGCGTGTGAGCTTGTGCGTGTGATATTGCCCTGTGCGCATGACACAAAGGATGGTCCATGCCCGTCGAACCACAAGCATTCAAAAATTCGTTGGCTCAGTGGGCCAGCGGCGTCACTGTCGTCACCTCAGTGGATATCTCAGCAGATGCCTTGGCGGGCAGCCAACGCGTCGGCATCACCGCCAGTTCCTTTGCCAGCGTCAGCCTGGAACCGCCGCGCGTCTTGATCTGTGTCAACAAGCGGCTCTATACCCACGGGCTGATCGAGCGCAGCAGGGTTTTTGCCGTCAATATTCTGAACGAAGATCAATTGGGGTGGGGGATGCTGTTTGCGGGGATGCTGCCCGAAGCGGAGGACCGCTTTGTGGGGATCGACTGGCGCGCCGAGGTAACCGGGTCGCCGATCCTGCCGGGGGTGTTGGCCTGGCTCGACTGCCGTGTGGCGCATGCCTATGACGGGGGCGACCACACGATCTTTGTGGGCGAAGTGGAAGCGACCGGCACGCACGAGATCGGCGCGCCGCTGCTCTATTACGACCGCCAGTGGCGCAAGCTAGACGCGGCACGGCCTGCGCATCCATAAATGATCGCGATGCGCAGGCCGCACCGGCGAATGTGCGCGCCGTTTGTGGATCGTCGCGATCTGTCTGCCGGGCGCTACTTTGCGCCCAGGCTGTGGATATCGCCTACGCCCGATTTGGAACTGGTGGTCTGCGGCGAACCGTAGTAGTTGATCGACCCTGCGCCGGAGAGGGTCGCCGCCAGAGTCTCCTGTACCCAGAGCGTAGCCGAGCCTGCACCGCTCAAGTTGACCTGCGCAGTTTGGCTCTCCAGGTCGCCCGCGGCATAGCTGCCAAGACCGCTCATCTGCACGCTTTGGTGGGTCGCCTGCCCCGCCAGCGTGACGACGCCCGCGCCGCTGAGGGTGACCGCCAGGTCGTCGGCGGTGAGTTGGTCAATCGTGATCGTCCCCGCGCCGCTCTCGACCAGCGCCAGCCGATCCGCGGTCAACTGCTCGGCGTACACAGTCCCCGCACCGGACAAGTCCAACTCTTCCAACTCCCTGACATGCAGCGTATAGCGGATCGACTGCGGAGGGCGCAGGAAGCGGAACCCATACGGGAACCGGAACCGGTTGTCGAAGCGGATGGTCAGCGTCCCATCGCGGACGGAGGTCTCGATATGCGAGAGCAAGTCTTCGGTCGTGTCGATCGTCAGCCCCTCCGTATCGCCCTGGATGATGGTCATTTCGCCGTAGTTGGTGAAATTGACCGAGGTGAAGCCGCTCACCTCACGCGTTGCGCTGCGGGCTTCGCCCGACCCGCGTACGAGTCCGAACGTCACATAGAGCACAACGCTGACAAGCAGCAGACCCAGCACAAGCAAGACCGCAATGATCAGCAGTAGACGAGATCCCATGGGCGCCTCCTGTATGCCGGCAGAAACGGGGTCATGGTAGAGCGCTATCTGCGGAAGCGACTGGAAATGATCCAAAATGATGATCGATGTGCGCCAGGCGGTCTTCGCCTAGCGCACAAGCCACACAATGGGCTAGATTAGCGCCGGGGGACGATGATCCACAGTACGATATAGGGCAGCAGGCCCGGCAGTCCACCCGGTATCATCAAGAGCAAGAAGGCGAGCCGAAACCAGATCGGGTTGATGCCAAAAAACTCGCCCAACCCCCCGCATACGCCCGCCACAATGCCGTTCTGCCGGCGCAGTTCACTTCGTTGCGTTGTCACCGTCTCTTTGGTCCTCTCGATATCATTCCGGTCTGGGCCGGAAAATCGTTCATGTACTCTTTGTGCCGGTCACCTCATCTCCATCCCGTCACATGCTCAACAATACGCAGCGCGGCGCGAAACGTTGCAGCGTGGCTCGTCTAGGCGGTCACAGGCTCCTTGGGCCAGATCGTCTGGTAGGCTTCGATCAGCGTGTCCATCAACCGGTCCATTTTGGGGTCCGCTACCTTGTGCGCCGGGTTGGCGTCATACCAGGCCTGGACTTCGCGTGCGCCTTGGGCATAGGGAATGGTGCAGGTAAAGCCGGGGGCGACCCGTTTGATCTTGCTGTTGTCGAAGATGACGCTGTGCGCCTTGTCGCCCACCAGCCCCGCGCCCCAGATCGGGTCATAGGCATTGATCAGTTCCGACGGGATATGCACCAGCTTGGGGTTGGGCACGCCCGCGGCCTCGGCGGCGATGCGGTAGATCTGGTCCCAGGTGAGCAGTTCGTCGGAGGTGATGTGGAAGCTCTCGCCGATGGCGTGATTGTTGCCCAGCAGCGGCACAAAGCCCTTGGCGAAATCGCGGTGATGGGTGAGGACCCAGAGCGACATGCCGTCGCCATGCACGACGACCGGCTTGCCCTTGCGCATCCGGTCGACGACCGTGTAGCCGCCGTTAAAGGGGTACATGGTGCGGTCATAGGTGTGGGAGGGACGCACGATGGTAAAGGGGAAGCCCTCTTCGCGATAGGCGCGTACCAGCCGTTCTTCACAGGCGATCTTGTTGCGCGAGTAGAGCCAGAAAGGGTTCGCCAGCAGCGTGGATTCGGTGATGGGCAGCCCGCTGGCCGGCTTCTGATAGGCCGAAGCCGAACTGATAAAGATGTACTGTTTGGTGCGCCCACGCAAGAGCGCCAGGTCGGTTTCGATGTGGTCGGCGGTGAAGGCGATCCAGTTGACCACGGCGTCGAAGGTAAGGTCGCCGAGCGCGGCCCGGGCCGACTGCGGGTCGCGGATGTCGCCGTGCAGGGTGCGCAGGTTGGCCGGGGCTGGGCGCTCGGTGGTCTGGCCGCGGTTGAGCAAATAGAGGTCGATGCCCTGGTCGACGGCCAACTGCGTGCAGGCCGAGCTGATCTTGCCCGTCCCGCCGATAAACAATACGCGCATGGGGTACGCTCCTTTGGATTCTGATGGATGGAATCGTCGGCCGCGCCGGCCAAAAATAGATGGCGACGGCTGAGACAGCGCCGGTCGCCATCTATTGTAACCGAGGTGGGGTCTGGGGTCTATCCCCTCGGCTGATCTGGGTGGCGCTTCCGGAGACAGTTCACCGCAAAGAAGAGGGCGAAGTGTAGGAGCGGTTTTCTAACCGCACAAGCAGCCTGGCGGCTGACGGCCCGCCAACCTTAGTCGGGGATCTGCTGGAGCAGGTTGTTCCAGTCAATGAACAGGCCATAATAGCCCGCCAGGTCGGGCAGCGGTTCGGCTGCGCCCTCCACCGCGGTCGCTGCGCCGGTGGCGGGGTCGGCGACCATCAGTTGCAGCGTGTCGTCCACGCGCTGGATGTAGTAGAGAACGCTGCCGCCGGCATTCCAGACCGGCGCATCTTGGAAGCTGTCCGCGCCGTTGAGCGGGCGCGCTGCGCCCGTTGCCACGTCCAGCAGATAGATGCGGCGGGCGGCGATACCGGGGTTGTCAAAGGTGATGGTGCTTGGCTCCGGGGCGCTGGTGTCGGCAGGGTTGGCGGCATAGGCGATGCGGCTGCCGTCGGGCGACCAGGCGACGCGGCCCGGAATCTGGCCGGCGGCTGCGGCGACCGGCGTGGTCGTCCCCGCGGCTACATCGAAAATCGCCAGCGACTTATCGCGCCAGGCCTCGCGGCCCCCGCCGAGCGTGACGGCCAGGCGGCTGCTGTCGGGCGACCAAGCGTGATAGTCGGGTGTATAGAGCGAAAAGTCGTCAAGCGGGAGGATTGCGCCCGTGCTGCTGTCCAGCACGGAGAGCGGCAGTCCATCGGAGAGTACAGAGGCTCCTAATACACCTGACCAAAAGGTGACATAACGTTCATCGGGCGACCATTTACCCCATTGCAGTTGAGAGGGGGATTCGGCGCTTTCAGGCAGTTCGGCTAGTTGAACTGGCGTGGGGTTTTCCACGGTTACTGACCAGACTGTGAGCGGGCCGATCACCTCAAACCCGCTGCCCGCCGGTTCGATCAGGGCCAGGTTGTT
Organism: Caldilineaceae bacterium; assembly: GCA_020845455.1. Classification (GTDB taxonomy): domain Bacteria; phylum Chloroflexota; class Anaerolineae; order Caldilineales; family Caldilineaceae; genus QEUY01. The sequence continues at coordinate 662 of JADLFO010000336.1, read as the reverse complement.
TTGCAGCGCCAGCAGGCGCGTGCTGTCGGGCGACCAGGTGACTGAGGCGATGGTGCTGCCGGGCGGGAAGATATCGTGTACCGTTTGCGCGGCGTCCTCCAGATGCAGCCCGCCCGCGGCGATGACGGCTGTCCAGGCTTGGTTGGGTGAGGGAAAGCGCGCCGCCTCGGCGGCCGGGATAGTCTGGTCAACCGGCCGGCCGGCAGCGGTTGGCGCGGCCGGAGAGGAAGTGTTGGCGGGCGCGGCAGGGACGGTGACGGGAGCGCAGGCCGTCGCCAGCAACAGGGCGATCACAGGCAGTAAGAGCTTGGGAACCATGGGGAACTCCTTCCGTTGCGGATCAAACTGGGTCAACCCGGTAACGTATCGGATGCTCCCATTGTTCCCCTTCAGTCAGGCGATAGCCCATCTAGCCATGTACCGCAGCCGCGCCGGACCCGTTGTGCGATCCTCTACACCGGCGAAATACGGCGGCACTGCTCCAGCAGCCAGATCACGCGGCGCACACTTTGCGGCGTCACCACCAGCGGCGCGCCGGCGCGGATCGTCTGATAGAGGTCCAGGTAGAACGCCTCGTAGCCAGGGCTGTACTCGTCGGCAGCGCGCCAGCTTCCCTCCTGCCAGGTGATCTCATCGCGCAGATAGCTGCGGTCGGGCGTGGG
>JADLFO010000335.1 GCA_020845455.1 Caldilineaceae bacterium | reverse complement strand
GTCAAGGGGGGATCTGAACGAGTAGAGCCGCTCACCCGGCGGGGGCGGGGGCGCAAGCGCCAGCACCGACGGCACGCGCGCCGGTTCGGCCAGCCGCAGCAGTTGGTAGCCGATGCCCGCCAGCCCCAACATCAGACCGGGGACCTCGACGGCCTGCGGCGTGGCGCAACGCCGGCCGTCGCGGGCCATACCGGCGACAAGGCGGGCCGCTAACTCGTCGACCTGGGGGTGAGGCCAGTCGTCGCCCCAGCGCCCGCCCGCCAGCATCAGCAGGTCGAGAACGCCCATCGCCCCTTGCAGCGCAGACGGCTGCTCATCGGCCCGGTTCACCGCCGCTTGCAGGTGCGTGCGCAGCGCGTCGCGCAGCCAGGGCGTATCGATACACCCGCTCACCCCCCAGTACGCCAGCCCGCGCGGCAGCGCCGTCACAGGGTCATCCAGCGGGCGGCCCGCTGGATCGCCCAGGTCGGACTGCGCCCCTGTGGGAACGGCGGCGAAGTTGCGTTCATGTTCGCCACATTCGCGCTCAATCGCCTGCTGCGCTGCGTCCCGGTAATGCGTGAGGCCTGTCGCCGCCGCAAGCTCAAGCAGCGCCCAGGCAATCCCGGCGACGCCGTGCGCCAAGCCCGCGGGCGGGGCCGCGCCCGCACCAGGCAGCGCCCAGCCCAGCCCCTGATCGCCGGTCTGCGCCGCACCCAGCAGATGATCGCCGCAGGCGCAGGCCACGGCCAGCGCGTGGTCGGATGCGGTGTGGCGGTGGAACGCCAGCAGCGCCAGGATCGCCCCGGCGGAGCCGCGTGCAATGTCAAACGTGTCGTCTTGGGCGACCTGCGCGGCGAGGGCGTCCACCACCTCCGCGGCCTGCGCCAGCAGATCCGGGTCGTGCCACAGCGCGGCCAAGTGGGTGTAGGCATAGAGAACGCCCCCCCACCCGTACCATACGCCGATCGTGGGCATCTCGGCGGCCAGCAGATCCACCTGCCAGCGCAGCGTGTTCACGGCGCGGCGCGCCAGGGCGGTATACCGCTCTTCCCCAAGAAGCGCGCCTGCATAGGCCAAGAACAGGGCAACGCCGGGGATGCCGCCGTAGAGGTCGACGCCCAGCGAGCGAATGTCCCAGGTCTGATTTTCTAGCTGCTCCAGCCCGACCCAGGACGCGTCCTCCTCGCCGTGGATGGCCGTAGCGGCCAGCCGCTCGGCCACAGCCCGGATACCCGCCGGCAGCCGGCGACGGCTGACCGGGGCGGCCCCTGCGGGCGGCGGGGCGGGGGAGGGTCGCCCCGCGCTGTCTTCAGCGCCCCCCTCCGGGGCCAGCGTGGCAAACGAGGCGCGGATAAACCACACCTGCCGCTCCAGGTCCGCTTCACTCAACTGCGCGAAGCGGCGCCGAACCACCGTCTCGCCGGTTTCATAGAGGACGCCGCCGATAGCCACGCCGGATGCGCCAAACAGTTCGAGCGATGCCGGCCGCGTCGTAAAGATCGGGATGTCGCCCCGGTGCAGGTCCGCCAGTTCGGTTGGGATCACATGCGCCAGATAGGCGCGATCGGCGACGGCCACCCACAGGCGGTCTAAAAAGCGGTCGCGCTCCAGCGCATCGCGCAGCATATCAGGGTGGAAGCTCTCAGAAAGCAGTTGGTCATAGGTGCGCGTGGGCCGCAGCAGGACGCGGATCTCATCTTGGGCGAAACGGCGCAGGGGGCCATCGTCCGCCAGCAGATGGGCGCGCTGCGCCGTCAGCAGCCGGTACATGCGCGCAAAGCCCGCAACCACTTCCTCCAGATAGCCGGCGGCGTCGACCTCGGCGCCGTCCAGTGTCGGGCGGTGCGCGTCGCCGGAGAGTTCGATGCGCCGGCGCTCATAGCGCATGGCATCGGTTCCGCTGCCGGTCAGTTGGGGAAGCCGGTCGGGGGAAAGCTGGCCGGCGGCCCCACCCAGCCCGCTGATGTCGATGCCGGTATAGCCCTCGCTCGACCACATACGCAGCGGCAGGAGGTTGACCTGCATGACCGAATCGGCGATGACCTTTTCGGCGGCCAGCCCGGCGCGGCTTGTGTCCAGCCGGTCGAACTGCGGCTGCAAGAGCGTCTCCAGGTCGATCAGGACAGGCTCTTCGCCCACCGCGATCAGGTTTTCATAGTGGAAGTCGTTTGAGTTGAGCGCATAGAGCAGCGCCAAATAGGCGCCGTGGCGCTGATAGAAGCGCGCCACTTCGTCGCGGCTGTCGCAGCCGCGGCGCGCCACAAATTCCACCCAGCCATACTCCCCCCGATCCAGCATGGCGAGGGTGTACAAGGGCGGTTGGCAGCCGCGGCGGTTGAGCCAGCCCAGCAGTTCCTGAAAATGCACGTCCACCGCCAGCGATTTGGGCTTGTAGACCAGCCGGAAGCCCGATTCAAACGCGGCGATCATAACCGAGCGCCCGTCGCGGTGCGTGTCGCCCGCGCCGCCGGCCAGCTCGACCAACAGCCCAGGGTCGGCGCCGGGGCTAAACGTGCGCCGGATCGCGTCCCAGTCGGCGCACAGCCGGGCGAGAAACTCCAGCGAGACGGCAACCCACTGGTCGAGGCAAAGCGTCAGTTGGCGCGCCAAGATCGGGTATTCGGCCAGGATGGCGAGCGCCACATCGGGCCGGCGCAGCCGCTCGACAAAGCTGTCGAAACGGGCTTCGGGGGTGTCGCCCTCCAGCAGGCCCTGCAAGCGCGCCACATGCAGTTCCAGCACCAGCGTGCGGCTCATGCGCATGAGCAAGGGGTCGGGCAAATTCATCAACAGCACGTCTTCGACGGTCGCCGGGTCAAAGGGCAACGCGTCCCCGCGCCCGGCCAGCGCCGCCACGCCCGCCTGCAGCCGGTCACAGGCTTGATCGATCAAGGGCCGGACAAGTTCAAGAAAGCCAAATTCCGCCTCGTCACCTGTGTCCGCCTCGCCGCCATCAAGGTCATCGGCGGTTAGATCGTCGCCTAGATCGTCGTCCAGAGCGCCGGCATCCAGATCGGCTTCGGGCTGGGGGCGGGCAAACGCCTCGGCCAGCGCTGTGAGCCAGGCCGGCGGCCGGGGGATACGCGCCTGCAGCGATTCCACCGGCTCGCCCAGCAGCACGGGCAGGCGCTCCGGGTCAATGCCGTCACAGGCCAGCCGCTGGGCAAAGAGCGGATCGACCGCAAAGGGCGGCTGCGCCTGCCAGCGTTCAAGTCGCTGCCGCCCGCGCGCGACAGTGGCAGGCGGCAGCGCAGCGGCCGCGCCGTCAGACCAGAGTGCGTTGCGTTCGGCCAGCGCGAGCGCGTGATACCAGAGGGCAGATGCAAACCACTGCGCATCCTTCATGCCTTGCGCCGCTCCTTGTCCGGGTGGATGTGTCCGGGTGGATGTGGATAGTCTATGCGCGGTTCGGACGAGCGTGGACCGGTTTTGCGGCCATCCCAGATCCCCCGTTGCGGTGCGCTCGCCGCCTGAATCGCCGTCTTTAACAAGCAGCGGCGGGCTGCGCCCCGTAGGTCTCCTAGATGGCCCGCAAGCACCGGCACGAAGGCGAAGAACGGGGCCGGTCATCCGCTGGATAAGCTACGGATGCGCCCCCAGTGGACCGTAACGCCGGCCCAAAGCCTGCCCCGTTCTTCGCTAAGGTGCGCGTGTGAAAGGCCCGCACCCGGCCCTAACTGCGATGCACTGCGCCAGAAGGCCTAGCGCCGGCGCCGCCACGAATTGCTTGGGCGAGGCCGGAACGACCGCGAGTTGGACGGGCGGCGTGAGGACTTGTCGGACGGGCGGCGCGAGGAGTTGTTGGATGAATTGCTCGACGAGTTGCTCGACGAGTTGCTCGACCAACTGCCCGACGAATTGGACGACGGGCGGTGACCGCCCGCTGCCATCTCCAACTCGTCGTCGGTCAACTCAATTGCGCCCGCCGGGTTTTCCGGCAAAAGCGCCTGGTCCTCGGCGCTCAGGCTGAGCCGATATTCTGGGTCTTTCCACGCTCGAATGACTCGATCTAGCAGCATAACTCTCCTCCTTGGACATTCATGGACACTCATTAGCGAACGACTGGCTGATACGATACGTCTTGCGTATAGGAGTCGGGCGTCATTTCTTGATCGTGGACGAGCGCGGCATAGACACCGCCGAGGGCCAACAGTTCCTCATGCACGCCCCGCTCCACGACGACCCCCTCCTCTAGCACCAGGATCAGATCGGCGTTGCGGACGGTACTCAGCCGGTGAGCGATGACGATGCGTGTGCAGTCAAGCTCGCTCAGGTTCTGATCCACGATACTCTCGGTCACGGCATCCAGATGGCTGGTTGCCTCATCCAAAATCAGGATCGCCGGGCGGTGGGCCAGGGCGCGGGCCAGCGCCAGCCGCTGCCGCTGCCCCCCGGCCAGGTCAATCCCACCTTGGGCGATCACCGTCTCATAGCCCATCGGCAAGGCAGCGATCTCTTCATGGATCGCGGCCAGGTCGGCGGCCTCGACGATCTCCTCCAGCGGCAGCGACGGGTCATGCGCCGCGATGTTGCGCCGCAGCGAGCCGCTGAACAGCGCCGGTTCCTGCAAGACGACGCCGATCTGGTTGCGCACCGCCCGGTAGTTCAGCCGCGACAGCGCCAAGCCGTCATAGCGAATTTCGCCTTCCTCCAGCGGATAGAGGCCGAGCAGAAGCATCGCCAGCGTGCTTTTGCCCGACCCCGATCGCCCGACGATGGCGACCTTCTGGCCCGGCTCAATCACCACCGAACAATGGCGGATCGCCCAGGGCGCGTTGGGGTGATAGCGGAAGCCCGCGTTGCGCACCTCGATATGCCCGGTCAACTGCGGCGTGCCGTAAACGCCGCGGGCATCCTGTTCGGGCTGCGTTTCAAACACGTCGGCGATCCGCTCCAGATGCGCGCCGACAAGCTGCACCTGCTGCGCCGTGGAGACCAGCGACGCCAGCGGCCCCAGAAACGACATCGCCAGAGTAGTGGCCGCCAGCATCGTCCCTAGGCTCATATCGCCTTCCAGCACGCGCAGCGCGCCAAGCCAGAGTAAGAGCACGGGCGCCAAAGCGTCCAGCGCGTCGCGCCCGGTTTCGACCACCATCCCCAGGTGGCTGCGGCGCAACGAGATGTTCAACTGCTTGAAAAAGAGATTTGACCAGTGGCTCAGGGCGCGTTCCTCGGACGCAGAGACCTTCAGGGTGGCGATGCCGTTAAGCGCTTCGACCAGATAGCTCTGCGATTCGGCTTGGGCGGCGATGTCGCGCTCGGTCAGTTCATACAGACGCCGGGTCGAACCCAACATGAGCGCGATCTGCACAGCCCCAAAGCCGAGCACGACCAGGCCAAACAGCGGCTGCCAGACCAAGAGGATGATCAGATAGACGACGACCAGCGCCGCATCCAACACCGCGGCCACAGTCTGCCCGGTCAATTCCTCGCGGATGATCGAGATGCTCCCCAGCCGCATCAACAGGTCGCCGCTGGTGCGTTCTTGAAAGAAGCGGAAGGGCAGCGCCAACATGTGTTCAAAGAAGCCGAGCATCACCTCGACATCGAGGCGAGTCTCTAGATAGAGCGCCACGGCGCTGCGCAGATAGGAGAAAAGCAGTTGAGAGACCACCAAGACAACCATGCCGCCGGCCAAAACCTTGAGCGCGGAGACGTCTTGGCCGGGCAAGATCATATCCACCAGGATCAGGGTAAAGAGCGGGAAGATCAGCCCCAAAAGTTGGAGCAGGGCCGACGCGCCCAGAATCTGGGCCATCATGCCCGCTGCGCCCTGCGCGCGCAGCAGTTGTCTGAGATAGCCGTACCAAGACGGCTGGCCGCGCGCCTGCCGAGGTTGAAACTCCGCGCCCGGCTCCAAGAGGAGGATTACCCCGGTGAAGCCTGCGTTGAACTCTGCCGGCGACAGCCGCCGCCGGCCCACCGCCGGGTCGACCACCTCGACTGCCTGCGGGGTCCAGCGCTCCAAGACCAGGAAGTGGTCAAAGGTCCAATGGACGATGGCCGGCCCGCGCACTTGCGCCAGCCCTGCCGGCTCCAGCGACAGGGCGCGCACGCGCAAGCCGAGGTCGCGCGCCGCCTGGACAATGGCGCGCGCCGTGAGGCCGTCGCGCCCGCTGCGCAGATAGCGGCGGCACTCGGTCAGCGTGGTGGCGCGGCCAAAGTAGCTGAGCACCATCGCTAGACAGGCCGCGCCGCACTCGTGCGGAGTCATTTGCAGGATGACGGGGACGCGCTTCATATTGAAGATCTCAGCCTAGCCACCAAGATACCAAGCTCGCCACCCAACCCCCAATCCAAGGCCAGCCGGCCACCAGCAGCCCGATCACGCCGGTCAACCCGGCCAGCCCCCACAGGTATCTGAAGATATGGGGCGACACCGTCGGCGGCAACGCCACTTTTTCCTGATTCTCTTGATAGTGCTTGAGCGCCTCAGCCCGGAAGATCGAGCGTTCGGTGGGCGCTGCCGGTTGGGCAGCGCCTTGGGGCCTGCTCTCTCCGGTTGGCAGTTGAGGGGCCACAGGTGTCTCCAAGTTGTTGCCGCAGCGCCGGTAGGCGATGGCCTGCACACGATACGGTAACGCGTCGATGGCGTGGCTTCACACTCACGGAGTTCGATGGGCCTGGCGAGAAGGGCGATGCGTGTTGTCCTGATGTTCGGCGATAGGTTTGGCTGTACCGGCTCAGACGCCTAGACACAGCCATTGGAACTCCGTGTTTATTACCCCCTAGCCTAACAGACTTTGCCCGCGGCGTCAATCCGTTTTTCTCCTGGCTTCTCCTGGGTTCATCCGGTGTCCCAAAGGGTGCATTTCAGGTTAGGGGCAGCGGGGGGTAAGATAGGGCGCAAGGAGGTGAGGAGATGAAACTGACCCGCGCCCAAAAGAAAGCGAAGTTGGCCAAAGCGGCTGAGGAACTGATCGAGCAGTTG
>JADLFO010000334.1 GCA_020845455.1 Caldilineaceae bacterium | reverse complement strand
CGCGTGCCCGTTGACATGCGTCTGGCCTTCTGCTACGATGGCTGTACGCGTTGAACTAACCGTATAGTTCCACCCAAACCCGCTCCCGCATCGCCAGTCGCAGCGCCGAGGGTCGCTATGTCCATCCAGGGCAAAAAACCGCGCGTGACGTTGCAAGATGTCGCCGATGTGGCCGGCGTCAACCGGGTCACCGCCTCGGTGGCCTTGGGGCGCTCGCCGCGCGGCGGCACACGCGTCTCCGAAGCCACCCGCCGCCGTGTGCTCGAAGTCGCCCACAACCTGAGCTATACCCCCAACGTGCTGGCGCAGGCGCTGCACAACCGCCGCACCCATATCGTCGGCTACTATGCGGGCTATGAAACGCTCAACGCGTCCCACCCCTTTGCGGCCGCCATCCTCAACGGGCTGCAGCGCAGTTGCCGCCGCCATCAGCAAGACCTGTTGCTCTTTGGCAGCTTTGAGCGCGACAGCGACGCCGACATCTACGCCGCCCTGCTCGGCGGCAAGATCGACGGGCTGGTGATGCTGCCCACCCCGCTCAGCCCGGCGCTGGACAAACTGTATACCTCGCCGCTGCCGATCGTCGGCATCGCCAACGCTCACCCGGCCATCCCCTGCGTCGTGGTCGACGATGCGGATGGATCGCGCCAGATCGCGGCGCACCTGGTGCGCCGCGGCCATCGCCGCATCCTCTACCGCACCCATCGCGAACGGCGCACCTCGGTGCAGCGCCGGCTGGAAGCCTTCTGCGCCGCCGCCGGCGACCACGCTATGACCGTCGCCGTCAGCCAGACGGATGATGACCACCGGCTGACCGAGGCCGAGATCGAGATGCTGACCGCGGCTCGCGACCGCCGCCCAACGGCGGTCGTCTGTTGGATGGACCTCTGCGCCCACGCCGTGATCGCCCAGTGCGAGGCGTTGGGGCTGCAGGTGCCGGCGGATGTAGCGGTGGTCGGCTTCGACGGCGTGCCCCCCGTCCTGCCGCCGGCGCGCACGCTCACGACCGTGTCCGCACCCTGGACTGAAGTCGCCATGGCCGCGGTCGACCACCTGCTCGCCCTTCTGCGCGGCGACAAAGCGCCGCCGGAGACCGTCTTGCCTGTGACGCTGCACGTCGGCGACACCGCCTAAACGCGGGCGCGTGGGAAAGGAGGAGACAGAAGCCAGAAAATAGGTGAGAGGAAATAGAAGAGAGGGGCTGGAAACCCTCAAGCCTGTTTGGCCCCGTTCAGAACCGCTGCCATAGGTCAACTCACCGACCTAGAAAGGAAGTGGACGCATGTCCGACCGTATCGCTCTTTCTCGACGCCAGTTTCTGCATCTGAGCAGCGCCTTAGCGGTCACCTCTTGGGTGGCCGCCTGCGCCCCCACCGCCGCGCCCGGCGCGACGCCGCCGCCCACGACCGGCAGCGAAGCCGCGGCGGCCCCGGTCACGTCGGCGCAGATCCCGGCGCTGCTTGGCCCTGACATGCCCGGCAGCCCCACCCACGCCAAGGGCTGGACAACCGTGATGCCCGACCTGCCCGCCGGCGCACCCGCCCAGGAGCCGATCGAAATCTCGGTGACGCGCCGCGTCGACGCCCAGACCAAGTTTGCCCAAGGCGACACGCTCGAAAATAACCCCTGGTCGCGCATGATCCAAAAACTCTTTGGCGTGACCTTCTCCGTGGCCTGGACCTGGGCCACCACCGACGAGGCCAATTCCAAGTACAACCTCGCTATGGCCAGCGGCGACCTGCCCGACTACCTGGAAACCGTGCCGCTGACGATCTTTGTCAAGATGGTCGAAGCCGGCCTGCTCGAAGACGTCACCGACGCCTTTGAGAGCTATGCCAGCCCACGCTGGAAGGAGACCTGGGCCGAATACGGCGACCTGCCCTGGACCTGGTGCCGGGTGGACGGCCGCGCCTACGGCATCCCGCGCGTCGAAGACCTGGCGCACAACGACACGATCCTCTGGTTTCGCCAAGACTGGTTTGACCAGTTGGGCTTGGAAGCGCCCATCACGCTCGACGAGCTGCACGCTGCCGCCAAGGCGATCGTCGACGCCGACATCGGCTCCGGCGCACCGGGCACAACCATCGGCCTGCTGGCCAACAAGGACTATGCCCACACCTGGTACGGCAGCCTTGACCCGATCTGGGGCGCCTACGGCATCATCCCCGACCACTGGAGCGTGGAAGGCGACGGGCTGATGTTCGACGGCATCCGCCCGCAGATGAAGGAGCCGCTGGCGCTGCTCAACCAGTGGTACCAAGAGGGCATCTTCCGCAAAGACTTTTTCACGATGGAGACCTCGATCTCGATCCAAGACCTGGCCTCCGGGCAGTGCGGCGTGCATTTCACCCCCTCCTGGGGCGCCAACCTGGATGCGGTCAACAACGACCCCGCCACGCGCTGGGCCTTTGCCGGCATCCCCGCCGGGCCGAGCGGCAGCAAGGCGCGGCATACCGAGAATAACTTCCGCGAGGAGTCGTTCTGCTTCCGCAAGGGCATGCCCCACGTCGACACGATCTTCGAGATCACCAACTGGACGCAGGAACTGACCGAGGACTTCGACCGCCGCTTCCACGGCTGGGAGAGCTATACCTACGAGTGGCAGGACGGCGATACCGTCGTCTCCACCGGCATCGGCTGGATGCCGTGGGCCATCGGCCCGATCGGGACGCGAGGCAGCGGTATGATCGACCCGCGCCTGATCGGCAACCAGTACCGCCACCAGCTTGAAGATTGGGGCGCGATCCCCGAAGACCAGCGCGACGCCTGGCAGACCCTGCAACTGGAGGACCCCACCGGCGTGGCGATCCTGGGCCAGCAGTCACGGCTCTTTATCCTCGAGACCGCCGGCGAGGGCATTATGACCGAGCTGCAGCGGCTGCCCACGCCGACCATGGTCGACCGCTGGGTGGACCTCGACAAGGTCATGGACGAGGCGATCCTCGGCATGATCATCGGCGAGCGCCCGCTCGATTCGTTCGACGCCATGGTCGGCCAGTGGTTGAGCATGGGCGGCGAACAGGTCACGGCCGAGGTCAACGAGTGGTGGGCCGGCCACGCCTAGGCGGCGGAGTAGGGAGTGGGGCGGAGAGATGCCTCTGTCACCCTTTGGCTGCGGCGCGCAGTGACAGGCGCTTGACGAGATGGTTGATGTGTAGCCGCGGGCTGGAGCGTGACCGGCGTGCCGCCGCTCCGGCCCGCCTTGGGGGCGTCACCGGTGAGCCTGGCGGCTTGAACCCCAGGCGGCCCCGTGTGGCGGCTGTCCGGCAAACTGGAAGGGGGACGCGATCCATGGCAGTTGCTCAAAAAAGTGCGCAGGTTGCGGGCGCGGCGGGCGCACAACCGGAGCGCCGCGCCCGATTCCGGAGCTATCTGGGCCGCACCTGGCCGCTCTATGCGATGCTGGTCTTGCCGCTGATCCAGCTGGTCGTCTTTCACTACTACCCGATGTACGGCGTGGTGATCGCCTTTCAGAACTATAACCCCGGCCTTGGCTTCACCGGCTCGCCCTGGGTGGGGCTGGAGAACTTCCGCTATATCTTCACCAACCCCGACTTTATCAACGTCCTGACCAACTCGTTTGTGATCGCCGTCTCCAAGCTGGTCACGCTGCAGGCGGTGGCCGTCGGCCTGGCGCTGCTGCTCAACGAGGTGCGGCTGATGGCCTTCAAACGCACTGTCCAGACCGTGGTCTACCTGCCGCATTTTCTCTCCTGGATCGTGCTGGGCGGCATCCTGATCGACATGCTCTCGACCACGGGGCTGGTCAACCGCGGCTTGGGCGTGCTGGGCGTCGAGCCGATCCTGTTTTTGGGCAGCAACGACTGGTTTCGCCCCGTGGTCGTGATCACCAACATCTGGAAGGAGTCGGGCTGGGCGACGATCATCTATCTGGCGGCGCTGACCGGGATCGACCCGGTCTTGCACGAGGCGGCGGCCATCGACGGGGCCAACCGCCTGCAGCGCGTGCGCCATGTCAACATCCCCGGCATCCTGCCCATGATCGTGCTGCTGGCCTGTCTCAACCTGGGCAGCGTGTTGCAGGCCGGGTTTGAACAGATCCTGACGCTGTATAACCCGGCGGTCTACCGCACCGGCGACATCCTCGACACCTACGTCTATCGCGCCGGTCTGATCTCGGCGCGCTACAGCATGGGCGCGGCGATCGGGCTGTTCCAGTCGACCATGGGCTTTATCCTGATCGTGATCGCCTACCGGCTGGCCGACAAGTTTGCCGGCTATCGAATTTTCTAAAGGACACCCGCCATGATTCGCGAACACAGCCTGGCCAGCCGGCTCTTTGATATCGCCAACTATCTGTTTCTGCTGCTCTTTGGGCTGCTCTGTCTGCTGCCGCTGATCCATGTGGTGGCGGTCTCGTTCAGCCATCGCGCCGCCTCGATGGGCGGCTTTGTCACGCTGTGGCCGATCGGCTTTACGGCGCAGAACTATCAGGAGATCCTCAAGGCCGGCCCGGTCTATCAGGCCTTTCTGATCTCGGTGCAGCGCACCGTCTTTGGCACGTTGCTCAACATGGCCCTGACGGTCTTGGCGGCCTATCCGCTCTCCAAGACCTCCAAGGATCTGCGCGGGCGTGATCTGTTCATGTGGGTGCTGTTGTTCGCCATGCTCTTTAACGGCGGGCTGATCCCCTGGTTTTTGGTGATCCGCAGCCTGGGGCTGTTGAATTCGCTGTGGGCGCTGGTGCTGCCCGGGGCGCTGCCGATCTGGAACGTGATCCTGCTGATGAATTTCTTCCGCGAGATCCCCAAGGAACTGGAGGAGGCGGCGATCATCGACGGCGCGTCCTACTGGCGCACGCTCTGGCACATCTATCTGCCGCTCTCGGTGCCGGCGCTGGCGACGCTGACCTTGTTTGCCGCCGTCTTTCATTGGAACGCCTGGTTCGACGGCATGATCCTGATCATGGAGAACGCCAAATACCCGATCATGACCTTTTTGCGCACGGTGGTGGTGGACATGAACTTGCAGGTGTTGTCGATAAACATCGAGGATATCTACAACCTCTCCGACCGCTCGGTGCGCGCCGCCAACATCGTCATCGCCACCATCCCGATCCTGCTCGTCTACCCGTTCCTGCAGCGCTACTTTATCCATGGCATCCGCCTGGGCGCGGTCAAGGGCTAAGCGGCCTGCCCCCAAGCGCCCACCAATCTAAAAATCTGATCTACCAATCTGG
>JADLFO010000333.1 GCA_020845455.1 Caldilineaceae bacterium | reverse complement strand
CGACGATGCGTCCGCGCGGCAGCCCGCCCACGCCCAAGGCGATGTCCAGGCTCAAGCTCCCCGTCGGGATCGCTTCCACCGCAAGCCGGCTCGCTTCCCCCAACTTCATCACCACCCCCTCGCCATAGCGTTTATTCAGTCCGGCCAGGGTGGTTTCTAGAGCTTTTTGGCGTCCCTCACTGCTCATGCACGACTCCAACCCGATCCAACTCTGCCCAATCGATCTAGCAGTTGCTCTAACTCGGTCAATTTGGCGTGGTGGGTACTGATTCCAAACCGGCTGCCCGCCAGGCGCCGGCGTTGCCATTCATGTTCCAAGACAACTATAGCGTTTCACGATAGTTTACTGTAATTTAGGTCAGAGCGCAAAAGCTTCTTTCGCCACAAACCGGCATTGCTCTATGCCGCAGTCTGTACGGCACGCCCGCCCGCGTTGGGTTCAGTTGGGGGTAAGGCTTAGTTGGGGACAATACTGATGTCGTCGACAAAAAAATGGCTGTAGAGGCTGCCGTTGGTCGTCACGCGCAGGCGCAGCGTCCATGTTTGCCCCGCATAGGGGGCCAGGTCGATCTGCCTGACAGTCCACTCCTCGCGCTCCGTGGCCAGACACAGTTCGACGCTGCCGAGGATGTTCACGGTCTCTCCGCGCACCAGCGCAAGCTCGCCGCCGTCCGCGCCACAGACCGGCTCCTCAGAATAGGCGCGGTAGGCATATTCCAAGCGGAGCGCGCCGGCGGGCAGCGTGATCGGCTGGCTGAGAATGCTGATGTCGTCGTGGACGCCGCCAAGCCAGGCGACATAACGCCCCGAGCGCGGCGCGACGATGCTGGTATCGTGCAGTTCCTTGATGATCGCGCCCGGCTTGTCGCCCAGCACCGTGGACGATTCCGCCCATCCGCTGCCTGGGCCGGCCTCAAAATTGCCGTTGCCGATCGTCGCCGCGGGCGTGGGGGAGACGTCGGGTTGGCGGATCGCCAAGGGCAGATAGGCGGCTTGGCCCAACCCGGTGACCGGCTCTGCTTGGACCTGCCCCGCTTGGGCCAGCCCGGCGTGTAGGAGCAGGCAGAGGAACGCAGAGCAGAGCGCAGATAAGGCTTGAGGGGAGCGGGGCATAGAGGGCTTCCTTTGTTAGCGATGTGGATTTGACGCAGCCGCCGCTGGGTCAGCGCGCAACGCAGGCTGCTTGCGCGCTGACCAGAGTATAGCAGCGTGTAACTGCGCAATACCTGTACAAAGTCTGACAAAGGAGTTGCAGCACGCCCCCTCAGACGAGAGGGCAACAGCGAGATCAGCGGAGCATCAGCGGGAGATAGGCCGCCCTGTCTAGGCCCGGTTCAGGTTCCGGTTCGGGTTCCGGTTCAGGCTGCGCGCCCTGCCGGCGGCCAAACAACTGCGTCCAGTAATGATCCCATTCCGAGCCGGCCTTGAAGTAATAGCCCACTCCGATATCAAGGTAGACACAATTGAGGATATTCCTGCGGTGTCCTTCGCTGCCCATCCAGCCCTCGACCACCGCTTCAGGCGTCTCATAACCGGCGGCAATATTCTCGGCCCAGGCGACATAGTCGTAATCGGTTTTGTCAATCCGGTCGCCGGGACCTTCGCCGTCCGGGTTCGTGTGGTCAAAGAAGCCGCGGTCGGCCATGTCCTTGCTGTGGGCGTAGGCGACCTGGCGCAAGGTAGGATGCAGCGTCAGGTTCGGACAGTTTGTGTCGTTCTGCTTGCGCTCCAGGTTGACAAGGCGGATCACCTCGCTTTCAAAGTCAGACAGCGCAGCGGGGGCATCCGCCGTGATGTCGGCGGGCGCAAGCATCCCTCGCTGTCCTGTGGCTGCCTGCGCCGCGGCGCAGAGCGGCGAACCGAGGATCAGCAGGGCGAGCATAACTGTCAAGCAGAAGAAACGGGCCATGAGGCTCCTCCTATGAGCCGGTGGCGCTGATAGGGACAGGCCACAGATGCGCCATGCCATACACCGTGTCACGTCCGGCCGTATAGCGCCGGATGTATGCCCTGCGCGGCGCAACAAAAAACCTCCTGGCAGATGATAACCGCAGGAGGTTTGTCCAAACACAGAACGCGCGCCGTTGATCAATCGGAATCGATCGGCGTGCCGCTCAGGCCGCCGGGGCATAGACCTTTTCACGCAGCGCCATGAGGGTCATGCGCAGGGCTTCATCACGCTCCAACTCTTTGGCCACCTGCTCCACGCCATAACGCACCGTGCTGTGGTCGCGCCCGCCCAACTGTTCGCCGATGGCCGGCAGCGACAAGCCGTTCTCCTTGCGCAGCAGATACATGGCGATCTGCCGGGCGTTGGCTACATCCTTGGTGCGTTCGCGCCCGGTCAAGTCCTCGGAGCGCAGGTTGAAATGCTGGGCCACGATGCGGATCACGCCCACCGGTGTGCAGGGCACGCGCTGCGGCACGAGGTTTTCCAACAGACCTCTGGCGAACTGTAGATTGACAGCTTGGTTGGTCAGCCGCGCCTGCATGTAGATGCGGTTGAGCGCGCCTTCCAACTCGCGGATGTTGCTGTCGACCCGCTCCGCCACCAGCATCAACACCTCATAAGGGATGTTTACCCCCATGCGGTTGCCCTTGGATTGCAGGATCGCCACGCGTGTTTCGAAATCGGGCTGGGCTATGTCGGTCTGCAGCCCGCCTTCAAACCGGCTGCGCAGCCGCTCCTCCAGCGTAGCCAGCGCCTTGGGGGGGCGGTCGCTGCTCAACACAACCTGGCGGCCCGCGGCGTGCAGATGGTTAAAGGTGTGAAAGAACTCCTCTTGGGTGCTCTCCTTGCCGCCGATAAACTGGATATCGTCGATCAGCAGCACATCCGCCTGGCGGTATTTGTTGCGAAACTGCTCGGTGTTTTGGTTGCGGATCGCGCTGATCAGTTCGTTGGTAAACTGCTCCGACGAGCAGTAGATCAAGCGGTAGCCTTTTTGGCGCAGGCTGTTGCCGATGGCATTGAGCAAATGCGTTTTGCCCAGCCCCACGCCGCCATAGATAAAAAGCGGGTTGAAGGCCTGGCCCGGCGAATCGACGATCGCCAACGCCGCGGCATGGGCGAGCCGGTTGTGGTTGCCCACCACAAAGGTCTCGAAGGTATGGGACGGGTTCAATTGGGACGAGAAGTGGTCGTCCTGCTCATCCATCACCGTGATCTGCTTGCTCCCCCTAAACTGGCCGGTGAGTGGGGCCGCCTGTAGCGGCGTCGCTTGCGTTTCGCGCGGCTTGGCTGCCGGCACATCCGGCTGATAGAGCGGGGCCGTCTCCACCTGGCGTTTGTCTTGCACCGGCCGCGGGCAGACCCGAAACTGCATCTGCACCGACCGGCGCATGATGCTGCCCAGCGTACGTTTGATCGAGTGGCGCAGCCGGTTCTCCAACCAGTCGCGCGCATAGGCGTTGGGCATGCCGATGATAAATTCGCCGTCTTCATAGCCGATGACGACCGTGTCACGCACCCACGTGTCGAAGGTGGCCGAGGGCATCTGCAGCGCCAACTCGCCCAGAACCATTTGCCAGACGGCATGCGGGTCAAACTCGGCTTGTGCCTCGCGGCCTGTGCGCTCATCCAGGGTGACCGCGGCGGCGCTGTCGCCGGTAAGGTTGCCGGCCATCGCATCGACTCTCTGATCGACCTCGGGCGAGGCCCGGTTGATCTCGCGCGTTTCGGCATACTGAGCCGCCAAACGATCCGTATTGTCTATGGGGAGGGGCAAAATGGGCAAATTGGCTGCGAGCAGATCAGGTGCGCTGCCGGCATCGTCTGTGCCGGCAGCGACAACGCCTGCGTCGTCTGCGCCCGGCAGAGCCAGTTGATAGAGGTTGGCAGCGAGCAAGTGGGCGCGGCGGCGCTCCTGGTCTGGGCCGCCGGCCTCGCCGTGGCGCGACACCCGAGACCCCGGCTTGGGTTTGGCCGCGTATTGCGTCCATCCACTATAGCCGGTCGGAGCGTACCTTGAACGAGATGCCATGTCGATTCCCCTCCTGCGTAGGGCCACAATAGGCGGCACAATATCAATTGCCCCGCTTTCAAGGCCGTTTGTCCCAGGGCGTTACATAAAAAGCAACGCCTTGGCTGGGCGCTATCTGTTGAATTGTCTATCAGATCCTTGCCAAGCCAGACCTCAACAGTCAAGCTGTAACGGTCAAGCCCTAACGGTCACACCGCTAAAGCCAAGCTCGGGCAACCGTAGCCAATAATGGGGCGGCGCGGGTGCGCCATTGATCGGAGGTGCAGCAAATTTTGCCGGATCGCAATACGGGTGACGGTTTCCCGGTAGATGCTGGCGCTGTTTGTCTGTATCGGGTAGTCTACCAGAAACCGGCACGGCTGCCAATGGCCGCAGGCTGCGCCCCCGAAGCATTATCGTCAAACCGTCGCCGGAGAACAGGCGTGCTACGCGATGTGTAGTGGGTGATTGGGATATACGCGCTAGATAGCTTGGCGTCCACGCCCAACCGGGCGCGGAACTTTAAGGTGCAAGTCGCGATTGCGCCGAGACCCGATTGTGCCCATGAAACTTGTCCCCAGCCGATACTCGTGGCTTCTCCCCGTTCTGCCAAAGTTTTCCCCACGGTTATCCCCAATTGGCCCTGTGGCCGCCTAGAAAGACAGTCTCGACGCAGCGTGAACGCAACAAAAATTGCATGCAGCGGGGAGGCGGTTGGGGAACCCGGCGGATCGATGCTACCATAGAGTCCTGGCCTGTGGTGACCCGGAGACTCGCATCGATTGTGTACGGCGGCTATTTCAACCACGATACGCACAGCGCCGAAAGCCGGTGGGAACGCCGTGGCTTTGTGCAGCGCTGGTGGCGGCTCAATCGCGCCGACCGGCGCTGGACGCCGCCCGACTATCGCATGCTCTGCCGCGCCTTGGTTGCCCAGCAGGACGGCCATTTGCAGCGCGGGCCGCTTGCCTTGATCTGGGTGGAGGCGCTGCCCGGACGGCCGCGCCGCCCCGATGAGCCATTGCGAGGCATGGCAGTGGGCATGATGGAAGAGCCGGTCGCCGCCGCGGTGGTGATGGCCGACCCACGCCGCCGCGACCGGACGGCCTATCTGGCGCTGCCGGCCTGCGCTAACGACGAGGAGAGCCTTGACCGGTTGCTGGCCGCGGCCCAGGAACATGCCTGGAGCTTGGGCTGTGACCGGCTGTTGGGGCCGGTGGGGCTTTCGCCCTATCTTCAGGCCGGCGCGCTGTGCGACCATTTTCACCGCGCGCCGCCGCTGTACACCCCCTACAACCCGCCCTATCTGCCCGATGTGCTGCAAACGAGCCTGGACGCGATCCGGATGACCCAGCTCTATCAGGTTGCGGTGTCTGCGCCCGCACCATCCGCGCCACCGCCGGCGGCCGCGGGGCCGGCGCAGCTTGTGCCGCTGGACCCGGCGCGGCTGGCGGGGGATCTGCTGCCGCTCTTCGCCGCCACGTTGGCGGAAGGCGCAGACTTCCCGCCGCCCGACGCGGCGGAGGCCGCCTTTCTGCTGGCGTGGTGGGGATGCTATCCGCTGGCCGGATGGCTGGCGCTGGCCGATGCGACGCCGGCCGGCTATGTCCTGCACCAGCCCGACCTCGCACCGCTGCTGCGCCGGGCCGACGGCGGGCGCGGCTGGTGGCGGCCCGGCTGGCTGGCCTGGCGGCGCACCCGTCCGGTCGACGCCGGGCGTCTTCTGGCCGGCGGCGTGCTGCCCGCCTGGCGCGGCCGTGGCATCGGCAGCCAACTGTGGCAGCAGACGCTGGCCGACGCCGCGGCCCAGGGTTGGCAGACGCTCACCCTCGGCCCGCTGGACCCGCAGGGCCAGGCCGCCGTTTTTTTTGCCGCGCGTGGGGCCATCGCCCAACAACGCTATGCACTCTATGCGGCCGGAGGCTAACAGGGGAACCAATGGACAGTGAGCTGCCGCCCGTGCCGATTGAGCCGGTCGCCTTTGAAGATAATGCGCCATGCGGGCGGCGGGCCGGTGCAGGTCTTCACAGCGCAGAGAGGCAGTGGGCAGTAGGCGGTGAAATCCTCTGCTACTGGTAACCAATTGCGTAACTGCTGGGCACGACGCTGATCCAGCTTTTGCCCGGTTTGAGTGGGATTTCAGCCCCCTGGGCGTCATAGAAGCGCGGGGTATCGCCGCGGCTTTCGCTGCGCCAGGCGCCCACAAACGCCTGCCCATCGCGAAAGACGATGGCCGGGCCGCTGCCAAAGAGGTTGATGCGGATGCTGGTGCTGCCCAGGCTGTCTTCGACAATGTTGGTGGCCTCATGCGCCACGACCTGCACAATCACATTTTCGACCGCCACCTGCGCGCCGCTGACGCCGTCCACATGGACGCCGCCGCCCATGCTGCGCAGATAGCGCCCGCTGCCCCCGTCGTAGACATAGGCGACCTGGCTCCCGGTCCCACTTGGATAGGGGATGCTGATCGTCGCGGCCGGGATGCCGCCGCCCGGCGCGCCGCCAAAGGTAAAGCCGCGGATGCTCGCCGGCTTCTCCACGCCCCAATCCGCCAGCCAGCGGCGCAGTTGGTCGACGCTGGTACGCAGCCGTGTGCGGTAGTCGCCGCCGATGCTGACCGAGTAGTTGATATTGGAGGCGTCGTCCAGGTCGATATCCATATAGGGGAAAGGGGCCTGGTGCTTGAGCAGATAGCGCACCGGGTCGCTGGCCCCAGAGCAGACCAGCCCTGCGTCATAGAGCGCGCCCATGTAGTAGTTAATCAGCCGTGCGCTGCGCACCGGCCCGACCTGCCCGCCGCCTGCGCCTGCAAAGATGGCGCTGAAGCGTGTGATGCCATAGCCTTCCATCAGGTATTCGTAGACCACATCCGCCTGGCCGATGCCCAGTTGCGGCCGCGCCGCATAGTCGTTGTTGATGCAGACGATGAGCGGGCGTCCGCCGCTGCCGCCCGGCAACCCCGTTAGCGGGTTGACGCCGCCCGGCGCGCTAAAACTGCCGGGGCCGGGAAGCCCATCGCCAGGCGCAGCCGTCAGCGACGCCGCCGACTGCCCACTGCTCCCACCCCCGTCCCCGCCTGCAGGCGCAGCCGGTGTAGGGGGGATCGCGGCCAGCGGCAGATCGGACAAGGGACGGCTGCCCGCCCGCGGCGTGACAAACTCGGCGCTGACCCAGCTTTCGCCGTCTTGGCCCGCAGGGCAGCAGATGCGCAGCCAGTCGCCGCTCTCGGTGCGCCCCACGATCTCCACCTGGGCGCCGGGTCCGAGCTTGCCCACGATGGCATAGTTGGCGCCCGGCCCGCCGCGCACGTTGACCGTCACATCGCCCACGCTGCCGTCGGTGCGCAGTTCGGCGCTGGGTGTAGCCGTGTCCGGCGGCGCGGGTGTCGGCGAAGGCAGCAGCAGCGCCAAGGCGCTGGGCCGCTGGGCTGCGCCGGTCGGGGTCACGGTAGGCAGGCCACCCGGCAGGGGGGGCGCAGCTTTGGCGCTGCGCGGGGTAGGCACGGGCGCGTTGAGCAGCGTATCTAATTTGCCGACCTGCGTGGTGTCGGGCGCAGGCGCGGTCTCTTCGGCGGTGGGCGTCGCCGCGGCAGCCGTGGGCATAGGCGCTTCTTCGGGCGCGCAGCCGGCCAGCAGCCACAACAGCAAGAGCGCAGTGTAGAGGATAGGCTTCATAGGTCACCTGGGTGCGGGTGGGATACAGTTGGCGCTGTCGCAGGCTGGAGCCGGATCGCTTTCCGACGACTTGCCTATGATAGACCGGCGGCTTGCCAAGCGTCAAGCCGGCTCAGGGCCAGGGTTAGGGTGCGCCTTGCATACGCAAAAACTCGCCTTTGTGCCGGCGGAGTTCGGCGTCATACCAGTGTTCGCCGTTTTGCTCCACCCCGGCCAGCGCCGCATCATCGACCCTATGTGACAGCCGGTTTGGCAGCGCTGGTGCTACTGCTTATAGGCGCTTACCTGTGGCATCGAGGTCAGGCCAACCTTAACCGGCTCGTAACAGAGATGCAGGATGTGACTGAAGTGGGGGTATGGGCGGCGGCGCACGGCGATCCTGGGCTGGCCGCCGACCTAACGGCGGATCCGTCAGCCGTTGGATGGCATGAGCAGTTTGAACGCGAAGCCAGTGCCCTGCGGCTCTGGGCGCTCTGGGATTTGGACCTCCCGCTGGCGGAGTGGCATGAGGAGGTGGTCGCGTGGCGGTTGGGAGCCATGCAGGCACGCCAGGAAGCGTCGCCGCATTGCCCAACCATTACGCAGAGCTTTGCGCCAACCATCATGTCTGGCTATCTTCGTCGAACGGCAGGTGGTTGCCCACCCCCGCTCTCTGCGGGTATAATAAGCTGCGCCGGGCAGACTGAAACAGCTTCAAACATGCCGCGGCCGGT
>JADLFO010000332.1 GCA_020845455.1 Caldilineaceae bacterium | reverse complement strand
GCGCAGCAGCGCCGGCGGGTCGGCCACAAAGTGCAGCAGGTTGGCCATCAGGATGCCGTCCAGTGGGGGCAGTGCCGGTGGCTGTGCCACCACGTCGGCTTGGACGAGATGGACCGGCGCGCCCTGCGGCGCACGCGCCAACCGCGTCCGCTGTGCGGCCAAGGCCTTGGCGTCGCGATCCACCGCATAGATCACCCCCATGGGGCCGAGCAGGCTGCGCAGCGCAAAGGTGAAATTGCCCGTCCCCGCGCCTAGGTCGGCCCAGACGCCGCCCGGCCCTGCTACTCCGCCGCGGATCAGCGCCGCCATCTCATCCTGTTCCATCCGCTCCCACTCCCTCTGGTCTTAGCGTCCTCTGCGCGCCACAAGTGGCCCCGGCTCAGCATGACAGCCCGCCCGAACGTGAAATGTACCCCCGCCTTTATGCACGCTGGCATGAGTGGGCGCGTTTTGCTATACTCCACCGCACTTGTTTGGCCGCTCGAACGTCATCTTCTCTGGAACGATCTCCCGCAGTGTCTGCATACCGGATGCAGGCGCGCATTGTCTGGCGAACAGCTTATTCTAATCTAGTAGAGAACGGTCGTCCTATGTTTAGATTTCATCAACGCACCGGCCGTTGGGTCGCGTTCTGGTCTATTTGGCTCCTGGCCGCGGCCATGTTGTCCGGCTGCACCGATCCTGTGGCGTTGGCCCAGGCACGACGGCAGCCGCCCATACCGCCCGCCTCCTATTTTGCCACGCCCGCGGAGCAGGCTACATCACAGGTCACGGTGCAGCCCGCGCGCGCCGCGGCGACGGCTACCGTCTACCCGACCCCGCGGCCTGTCGCCCTCAATGGGCCGGTGACGCTGGGGATCGACCCCGCCCTGCCCGAAGAGATCGCCGGGCCGCTGCTGGCCCAGCTCAACCAGATCGACACCATTCAAGCGGCCAATGGCGCCTATCCGCTGCGTATCCTCGACCAGGTGGAGAACGCCGGCACGACGATTGCGCCGGTCGCCTGGCGCGCGGCGCAGCGCCCTATCGCCGACCGGGTCTTTGCTGTGGTTGCGCCCTTTGCCACCGCCCAAGATGACATCTCGCTGGAGGAAGTGCAGCGGCGCTGGCGCGGGGAGGGCGATGCGCCGCTCTGGGCCGCGCCCACGGTGGCGGCGCTGCTGGCCCCCGTTCTGGGGGGTGGCACGGTTCAGGAAGTGGCGCTCGACGACCTGCCCGACCGGCTGGAGACGACACCCGGCGCGCTGGCCCTTGTGCCCTTTGACGCGCTGCACCCTCGTTTCAAGGTGCTGACGGTGGACGGGGTCAACGTGCTGGACAACCGGCTGGACCTGGCCGACTACCCGCTGGCCGTCGCATTGGATGTGCGCGGGGACGCCGCGCCGCTGCTCGCCTATGAACTGCGCGACCTGGTCGACCCGCGCACCAACCGCGACCAGGCGCGATTGACCACGCTGATCATGACCGGCGTCACCGCCATGTCGCGCGGCACCGCCGCGGCCATCGAGGAAAACGGCGTACTCTATCCGGCCCAGGTCGTTTCAGCCACGCTGGCCGCGGCGGATATCACCCATGTCAGCAACGAAGTGCCGTTCCTCGATGATTGCGTGGTCAACAACACACTCAACAACCTGGTGTTGTGCAGCCACACCGACTATTGGCAGACGTTGGAGGCGATTGGCACGGACATTGTGGGGTTGAGCGGCAACCATGTCAACGACTTTGGGCGTGAAGGCGCGCGCCGGTCGCTCCAGTTTTATCGCGACCACGACATCCCTATCTATGGCAGCGGGCTGACCGTGGACGAAGCCTGTGCGCCGCTGCTGTGGGAAGACCACGGCAACGCGTTCGCCTTTGTGGCCGCGCTGGCCTTTGGCCCGCCCACGGCCTGGGTCACCGACGAGGAGCCGGGCGCGTGCTACTACTATGACCACAAGGAGCGGGTGCTAGAGTTGGTGGAGAAGCTGGCCCAGGAGGTCGATATTGTGGCAGTTGAGCTGCAATATCTGGAGGAGTACACCCCCTGGCCGACCGATCTGCAGGTGGTGGAGTTCCGCGAACTGCGCGAGGCCGGGGCCGACATCGTGACCGGCGTGCAGAGCCATGTGCCCCAGGCTTGGGAGCCGTATGCCTCCGCCGACCCAGGCGGCGCGGGGGTTATCCTCTATGGGCTGGGCAATCTATTCTTCGACCAGATGTGGAGTTGGGAGACGCGTACCGAGTTGATCGCACGCCACACGCTCTATGCAGGCCGTGTGTTGAGCACGGAGGTGCTGACCACGGTGCTGGAGAACTATGCCCAGCCGCGCTGGGCGACGCCCGAAGAACGCGCCGAGATCCTAAACCGCATCTTCGCGGCGGCCCCGCCCCGCCCGCAATAGACCGCATTGAGGCCAAATCAAAAGGGGGGCCGGCGGGTCGGAAAGCGCCGGCCCCCCTTTTTGTCTAGCTGCCGCGGCTGTTAGGGCGTGTTGATCTTATCCCACCAGACCCGCAGATTCGCCGCGCTGGCGTCGTCGTAATATTCAACGGTGATGCGGTGGTTGCCTGCCCCCAGTTTGCGGAAGACATTGTGGGTGTTCTTATAGCCCGGCTGCCAGGCATCCAAGACCCGGATGCCGTCAATATAGAGGCGCACCCCATCGTCCACGTTGGCCGAGAAGTTGTAGTCGCCGCTTTCGAAGCGGAAGGTCCCCTCAAAGCGGGCCGACCAGCGGTCTGCCGGTACTTTCCCCGGCATCGGCGAACCGGTTGCCCAGTTGTAGTTGATCGGGAATCCGTCGCCGGTGGGTTCGCCGCGTACGGCCGCAGGGCTGCCCGCCAACTGCGGATTGTCGAAATAGCTGGCTTGCCACACCAAGTCCGAACTCAGCATAAAGACGTTAAAGCTGATCGACGCGTTGCCGTAAGCCTCGAAATACTCGACGCGGAAGGTGTGGTTGCCCCCCAAAACTCCCTGCGTGGTGACCGTGCGCACCGAGGCTATTTGCCAGTTGTCCAGCACCAGCCCGCCGTCGACATAGACGCGCACGCCGTCGTCCACGCGGAGTTGAATCAAGTAGCTGCCGGGCGCAAAGCTGAGGACGCGTTCGAAACGCGCTGAGAAATTGTCTGCCGGGACATTGGCGGCGGGTGCGCCGGTCCCCCAGTTGAAGTCGAGATTGCTGACCTCAGTCACCACGCTGGGGCTGCCCGCCAAATCCCGATTGTTGAAGAAGCTGACGCGCCAGGCCGCCGACGTGACGGGCGGCATGGGCACAGCGGTCGGCGAGGGCATGGGCGTTGCCGTGGGCGGGGCCGGCGGTGGGTTGACATTGACCACCGGCATGTTCGCCGTGCTGCCGGTCACCACCACCAACGGGCCGGAGACCCAGCCGGTCACGCCGTTGGCGCAGCGGATGTCCCACCATGTGCTGATCGCGTTGCGCCCTACAATGGGGCAGGTTGTGCCCAGCGTTAAGGCGGTGATAATGGGGTAATCGGTGCCGGGGCCGCTGCGTACGTTGAGCGCATCGGTGGCAATGGTGGCTTGGGGCAGGGCTGCGGTCGGCACACCCGGCGCAGCGATAGGCGTTGCGGTAGGCGTCGCCGTCGCCGGGCTGGGGGGGGTGGAGGCGGACAAGATGCTCTCCACCACGATCTCCGGTTCCTGAGAAGTCAGACCGCTGGGATAGAGCGTGCCCCAGACCTTGACTACCTCAGCCGGGCCAAGGCCGCGCAGCCGGACGATCTCCAGTTCCACCTCCGGCGTTTTGCCCAAGAGACCGTAGACATTGCCGTCGAAGGTGTGGAGCGCCGTGTCGAACGCTTTCCCTTCAACTTGGCGCAGCGTGCCGGGCAGCGCATAGACCGACTGGCCCGACTGGCCCGACTGGGCCTGCGCTGTGGATAGCCCCGATGTGGGCAGTCCCGGCAGCAGCAGGGCGGCGCAGAGCGCAACCGCCAGCCAGGTCAGCAGACGGCGCCGGCCGGTGCGGCGTGCGTGTAGGCGATGCAATAGGCTGTTCATAGCTATTTGTTTTTCCTCTCACTGACTTTCGCCTGCATAGGCTCCGCACAAACGAGTTCTGGTCGCAATGATGGAGTTATGTAGAACGAGCATCTGTTCTATGTAGACTCAATCCCTCCAATAAGATGACGCTCAATCCGCAGCCGGTGTTTCATGAGTTTAGCAGACCCGCCGCTAGAGCTGTGCGAGCAGCGCCGTGAGCAGCGCGGCGCGGCCCGCGATCTGATCGACCTCGATGTGCTCGTGGTCGGCGTGCGCGCCATGCCCCGGCACGCCCAGCCCATCCAGCGTGGGGATGCCCAGCGCGCCGGTGAAGTTGCCGTCGCTGCCGCCGCCTGTGCCGCCTTCGTCCAGATGCAGCCCCAAGGTGCGGCCAATCGCCTGCGTGCGCGCAAAGAGATCGGCGGTCATGCGCCGTTCCAGCGGCGGGCGATTCCAGCCGCCTGTCACCGCAAGCTGCGCCCCCGACGTGACCGGCTGCAGCCCCAGCAGCGCCTGGTGGATGCGCTCGGCTTCGGCCTGCGTCCAGGCGCGCACGTCGATCTTGGCTGTGGCCTGGGCCGCCACCACGTTGGCAACCGTGCCCCCCTGCACCACGCCCACGTTGACGGTCGTGCCCTGCGCCCTGTCGGTCAGGCCGTGGAGATAGAGGATCTGGTGGGCCAGTTCTTGGATGGCGCTGATGCCTTTTTCCGGCTCGACCCCGGCATGGGCGGCGCGGCCCGTGATGTCGAGCTGATAGCTCCCGACCCCTTTGCGGCTGGTCTTGAGCACCCCGCCGGGCAGCGGCGATTCCATCACCAGCACATAGGCCGCGCCCCGCGCCTCGGTTTCGATCACGGCGCGCGAGGTGGGGCTGCCCACTTCCTCGTCCGAGGTGATCAGCGCCACGACCGGGCGCGGCAGCGCGATGCCCAAGTCGCGGCAGGCGCGCAGCGTATATTCGACCAGCGCGAGGCTGGACTGCATGTCAAAGATGCCCGGCCCATAGGCCTTGCCCTGCTCCACGCAAAAGGGGTGGGTCGCCAGGCTGCCCACGGGCCACACCGTGTCATAGTGACAGAGCGCCAAGGCCGGCGGCGCGCTGCTGTCGACTGGCCCCACCCGCGCCCGCAGATGGTTGCCGCGTGCGGCGGCGGGCAGGACTTCGACCGTCGCGCCCGCCTGGCGCAGCCGTGCCGCCAGGAATTCGGCAAAGGCGTCGAGCCGCGCTTTGTCCTGGCTGGGCGTCTCCTGCGTCACCAACTGCCGGATCGTGTCCAGCATTTCGTCGCGGCGTGCGTTGAAATAGGCTAAAAGCTGCGGTGCGTCCATGGCTCCTCGGAGGGTAACAGTTGATACATGTATCGTCGATGCAGGTGGCGATGCGCGCCGGCGGCGCATGCGGTTGGGTAAACGGCCCGCGCACTGCGAATTGAGTGCGCCCTAAAATGGGCACGCGGTGAACTTAGCGTGCGGCGCTGCGCGCCAACTCCACGGCGCGGTAGGCGTCGACCACGCCGTAGCCGGCCACATTGTTGGGCAGCGTCTTCAGGTCGGTCTGATAGAGACAGGCCTGCGGGTCGAGTGCGGGCGTCAGCCAGCGGTCGACCGGGTTATCTGCGCCCAGGGTCTCTGCCATCACAGCCTGCTCCTCTTCCGATACGGGCGGGGCCAGCGTGCCGGTGAAGGGGCGGGCGGCCTCCAGCAGCAGCGCTTCTGTCGCCGTCACCTCCCCCACCAGGGCGGGGTTGGCGGACCACATCAGCGCCACCACGCCCGCTACATGCGGCCCGGCCATCGACGTGCCGCTGGCGACATAGTAGCTGTGGTTGGGAAAGGCAGAGAGGATATCTACGCCGGGCGCGGCGACGTCGGGTTTGGTGCGCCCGCTGCCGTCGGCCAGCACGGGCCCGGCGCTGCTGAAGGGCGCGAGGTTGCCGTGGCGATCTACTGCGCCCACGGTTGTGACCTCGTCGTAGGTGGCGATGGGGTCGGCGATGGTGGCGCAGTGCGGCCCTTCGTTGCCCGCCGACGCCACCACAAAGACGCCCGCCGTGCGCAGCGCGGCCACCGCCGGCGCAAAGACGAGCGCATCGCAGCCCTCGTTGGCGGCGGGACAGCCCCACGAGTTGTTGAGTACGTTGGCCCCGCGGCTGGGGTCGCCGTCCGCCAGTGGGTCGCCGCCCAGCGGGAAGGGGGCCAGCATAAACTGCATACAGGCCAGATACTTGGCCGGGTTGCCCAGGTTGCGCACCAGGTTGGCGCACGCGATCCATTCGGCGTCGGGGGCGACGCCCACTGTTTCGCCCAAGATCGTGCCCAGCGTGTGCGTGCCGTGGCCGTCATAGTCGACGGGCGCGGGCGTGCTATACCACGGGTCGAACCAGTGATAGTCGGAGCCTGTCGTGCGGCCCAGATAGCGGCCCGCCAGCGCCGGGTGGTCTGCCTCGACGCCGGAATCCGACTGGCCGATGATCACCCCCTGGCCGCGCGCGCCGAAGTCGGCCCAGACCTGCGTGGCCCCGATGAGACCTAGATTCCAGGGCGGAGCGTCCGGCGCGTCGCGGTCGCCTTCTGCCGCTTCCAGCGTATCCGGGCGCAGTTCGGGGCTGATCAAGATGCGGTCGACTTCAGGCTGCGTTTCCAGCCACAGCCGCAGCAGCAGCCCGCCGTCGACCTCCAGGGCGTTGACCAGATAATAGGGCGTGTAGTCGACGCCCAGACGGTCCAGCGCAGCGCTGAGATCGGCTTGGGTGGCGCGAGCATGAGTCACCAACGTGGTATGCACCGCTTGCCTGCGCGTGGCCGGGTCCGGCAGTTGGGCCGCGCCGCTGACGTCGGCCTGGGGCGTGAGGATCACAAAGAGACGGTCGCCATAGAAGCCGAGCGTGCCGGCGCCCACATAGACCACGGCGGCCAAGATGAGCGCGATCGCCGCCAGCCCCACGGCCAGCGGCCGCGCCACCAAGCGATGCCAGGTGGCGCGTGAAAAGCTGCCCAGCAGCCCCAGCGCCCAGCCCAAAAGCAGCGTTGCGCCCGCGGCGCGGGCATAGTCGCCCAACAGGCTGTCGGAGGCAAGCAGCGTGGCCGCGTCGGAATCGATCCACAACAGCGGCGCGGCCGCGGCCACACCCCAGACCCACCCCGGCGCGCCGGAGGCCAGCGCCGCCCAAGCCGTGGCCGGCAGCGCCACCATGAGCCAGAGCTGCGCGCCGTTGAAGCTCAACCCACTGGCAAGGATCAAAAGCAGCACGCCCGCCACCAGCCCGCTGACCAGCCGGTCGCGGCGCGGGCCGCGCGTCTCCACACGCAGGACGGGCAGCCAGGCGATGTTGAGCAGGGTCCAGGCCAGCGCGCCCCAGGCCGGCGCCAGCAGCGCGGCCAAGAGCGTGTCGAGCCAACTGCCCAGCGCACCCGCCGCTACCCAGGGCAGCGCCAGGATCAGCCCCACGGCCAGTGCGATCAGCCGTGCGCTGCCTGCGGCGGCCGTCTGCTGGGGGGCATAGCGCCGCGCTATCCAGAGATAGACCACCGTGACGGCCAGTTGCAGCAGCAGCAGCAGTTGGCTTTCGACCGGCGGCAGCAGGCGCGTGGCCCCCATGCAGACCAGATAGCCGATTGCCCACAGCCAAGTGTGAAACTGGGCGCGGATGCGCGGCGTGCGCCAGACGATGCCGAGCGGCAGAATGGGCAGCGCCAGCAGCGCTGCTTGCAGCCAGGCGGCGCGCACCGGGTCGCTGAATAGGCCGGATGGGTCCAGGGCCGCGCTAAACCACGCGCCAAACTGGACCGCAAAGGAGACGCCGATGGCCCAGAGCGTGACCAGCGCGGCTACCAACTGGCCGAGGCGGCGGCGGGCGGTCAACGGTTTGCGGGCGGGGGCCGGCGCCGCAGACGGATTGGTTTCAGTCGTCATAGGCTGTTCAACATTGGCTTGGCTGGATGCTGTTGTCGTGCCGTGTTGCTCTGCTATGATAGCACAGCCAAGCCTGGGGCCAAGATAGCCGCGCAATTTGCCGGTGTACAGACGCTCGGCCTATAATGCAGCGTCGGCAGCGATGCCGAGCAATGCAGCGTCGGCAGCGATGCTGCACAGCCCGGCCCTGCTGCCGGTAGGTCACGTTGAATGTGAGCCATGCAACTGGAGGGTGAATGACCACCTTCATCACCGGTGGTACAAGCCTGCTGGGCCGGGTGGTGGTGCAAGAACTGGTGCGCCAAGGCGAGGCAGTCCGCATTTTGGTGCGCCCCGACAGCAACCGGTCGGGGTTGGAACTGCCGGGGGTGGCGTTTGTGCGCGGGGAGATCCACGACCTGGTCGACGTCCGCAAGGGGATCGCCGGCTGCGACTGGGTCTGCCATCTGACCGGCCCGGCAGACGCCAATGTGTCGGAGGCTGAGGGGTGGCGCATCCAGTTGGAGGGGACGCGCAATGTGCTGCGGGCGGCCCAAGACATCCGTACCGCGGCCGTCGTCCAGGTGAGTTCTGTCATCGCCTTGGGGCCGACCCAGCCAGGCGAAACGGCGGATGAAGCGCATCAAGCCCTGGTAAGCGGCCAGTTGGCCGCCTATCAAAAGAGCCAGCGCGCCGCCGACGACCTGGCGCGCGAGTATGGGGCCAAAGGGCTGCGGGTCAAGCTGGTCTACCCTGGGTTTGGCTATGGCAGCGCGCGCGCGGCGCGGCCCTCGTCGCTGCTCCAGCAGACGCTGCTGCGGCTGACCGCCGGGCAAGCGGGGGCGATTGTGGGCAGCGGGCGCAACCGCATCGCCGCGACCTATCTCAATGACGTGGCGCAGGGCATTATCCTGGCGCATACGCATGGCCGGCCCGGCGAGGGTTATCTGCTGGTGGGCGAAAGCCTCACCTTGCCCCAGATGTGGCTGGCCGTCGCCGGCCTGCTGGAAAAGACGCCGCCGCGCCGCCGGCTGCCCTTGTGGCTGGCACGGTTGGGCGCGGGTCTGGCGCAGTTCGGCGGCAACCACGCACACTACCCGGCGGACTTTCTGTCGATGGTGCGCTACGACTGGAATTTCAGCAGTGAAAAAGCGGCGCGCGACTTGGGCTGGCGGCCCTACCCGTTTCGCGAGGGCATCGCCGCCGCTTGGGAGGAGCTTCAGTCTCAGGGCTGGGGCGGCGCGACCAAACGGATGCCCGCGCCTATGAAGTCGGGCGCGGCGGCGCGCCGTTCACTGTAGCCGGCTGTGTAATCAGCTGTAGTCTGCCCCTTTCTTTTCTTTCCTTTCCTTTTTTTTTCCTCTTTGGCTTTTCCCGTGCCCTGTCCTTGTAGGGATCTGCTGCCGTGCGGCCCTTGCGGGGGACCTATGTACCCCAATTTTGTGGACGGTCGCCCCGTTGACGAATGCCGCGCTGTGCGGTAGACTAGAGGCTGCCCGGATCGTGTGGGGCATAGCCGGGTAGAATGTCGCCACGGCATAGCATAAGGGTTAAGAACATGACACAACTCGTCGAGCGGGCGCAGGCTATCCCCGCGGACTTGGCGGAACACCGCACTGCCAACAAGAACCTGAAGTTTATCGTCGGCGGGCTGCTGATCATCGGCTTGGTCGTCGTGCTCATCGTGCAGGCCACCATGTCCACCGGCGCGTACTATATGACGGTCAGCGAGCTGCAGCGCAAAGGGGCGGGGATTGTCGGCGACCGGGTGCGCGTCAGCGGGACGGTGGTCGAGGGCAGCGAAGACTGGCGGGCGCAGGAGATCACGCTGCGCTTCAAGATCAGCGACGAAGACGGGTCGCAACTGCCCATCCTGTTCTATGGCCCGCGGCCCGACAACTTCCAGCGCGCCGCCTCGGCCATTGTCGAAGGTGAACTGCTGGCGGATGGCACTTTTAAGGCGGATACGCTGCTCTTGAAATGCCCCAGCCGCTATGAAGAAGAGCCGGAAGAGATCTTTGTCGAGTCCACACGTTAGCGCCTGCACGCCGGCATCTACACAGTAGCATCCATCCGTTTGAACCTACACGCTAGATTCGTCTGCATGTATATCTTGGCCGAAATGCGTAAGAGGGGACGAGCAAGGGCAGGGCGATCTCGCCCCGCCCTTTTCATTATCCCGATGTTGGCCGTGCTGCTCGGCGCGGTCTGGGGAGCGCAGGCCGCACCGTTGGCGGCGCAGCAGTCGCTCCAGTCGCCGCCGTTTGACCTGGCGCAAGTGCCGATGCCGGCGGAGCCGCCGGCGGCGCGCTTGGGTCAAAGCATCTATGTCCAAAACTGTGCGCCCTGTCACGGCGAACAGGGGATGGGCGACGGCCCCACTGCCGCCGAACTGCCCAGCCCGCCGACCGCCTTTGCCGACCCCGATGCGGTCTGGGCGCTCAGCCCCGCCGAGATGTTCCACACCACCAAGTTTGGCCGTCTGGAAGCGATGATGCCGCCTTGGCAAAATGAACTCAGCGACCAGCAAATTTGGCGCGCAGTGGCCTATGCCTGGAACCTGCACACCGACATCGGCCAGGTGAGCGCGGGCGAAGACCTCTACGGGCTGTCCTGCGCAGGCTGCCACGGCCCCAACGGCGCAGGCGATGGCCCAGAAGCCGAAGGCGACTTACCGAATCTTGCCGACCCCGCCACGGCGCTGGCGCAGAGCCAAGAAGCTTGGCTGGCCGGCTGGCAGAGCGCCCACCCGGAGATCGGGGGCGACTGGAGCGCCGACCAGCAGCGCCAAGTGCTGGAATATCTCCGCAGCTTTACGATCCTGCCGGTCTGGGAGTCGGGCTACCGGCCCGGCCCCGGCGTTGTCCACGGCACGGTCGTCCAGGGGACGCCGGGCGGCCCGGCGGTGGAGCAAACCGTCGTGCGGCTGGACGGCTATGTGGATTTTCAACCGGTCGCCGCCTTTACCACCACGGTGGATGCGTCGGGCGCGTTTACCTTTACCGGCCTGGCCGCCGACGAAAGCGTGGTCTATCTGGCGACGCTGGGCTATGGCGGCATCAGCTACACCAGCCCGATCCTGCGCCTCACGGCCGACGCCCCCAGCGCCGAGACGACTATCGGGGTCTATGAGACGACCGAGGACGCTGCCGCGATCCGCATCGACCGCGCCCATTGGATTGTGGATTATCAGCCCGGCGCGCTGCTGGTCGGCCAGATTTTGGCCTTTGGCAGCGGCGGCGACCGCACCTTTGTGGGTCACACCGTGGATGGCGTGGATGTGCCGGTGACGGTCGGCTTCCAACTGCCTCAAGGCGCACAGGAGGTCATGCTGGAGAACGGCGCGCTGGGCGACCGCTTCCGCCAGGTGGGGGATATGATCTATGACACGGCTCCGCTGGTTCCCGGTGAGGCCACCAAACAGATCATCGTGCGCTATGCCGTCCCCTTCTCCGAAACCAACGCCCAGATCGGCCAGCTTTTTGCCTATCCGATCACCTTGATCAACCTCTTGGTGGTCGACACGCCGGGGTTGGAGGCGGCCGTGACAGGTTTGGAGGGGGGGGAGGCCCAAGATTTCCAGGGGCAGAGCTATCGCATCTGGCAAGCAGCCGATCTGCCCGCCGAGAGCGCCGTGCAGGTTGCCTTGAGTGGGCTGCCCGCCCCCGGCACGGCCGACCCGCGCTCCGCAGCCGGCAGCGCAAGCGCCGGCCTGCCTGCCGCCGGCCAACCCACCGCCACCTTTACCCCCTGGATGGGTTGGGTGATGGGCGGGCTGGCGTTGGCGGCGCTGGCCGGTGTCTTGGGATGGGCCTGGCGAAATGGCCGGGTGCAGACGCATACGCGTAACCAAGACCTGTCGCGCCAGCGCGATGAGTTGATGCGCCGCATCGCCGAACTGGACGATCTCTTTGCCCAAGGCAAAGTTGACGAGCGCCAATGGCAAGGTCAGCGCGCCAAGCTGAAAGCGCGGCTGCTGGAGATCTCGCTGCGTCCGACGGACTCGACCAGCGGCAGTTGACCATCTACGCCTTGAGCGTACGCCTGCCCGACCGGCTTTGCTTCCCCCTGAGTTTGCTCAAATAAGCCGGTCGGTGCGCTTACCGCATCGTAGTTTTTGGTCTGTCACTGGCCCATGACCTGGTCTAGTGACCAGGTAACAAACTCGCCACCTTTCTATTGCGCATTAGACTGGTTCCAATTAACCTGGATGGCATCTGGCGTTACAGGGCGATTGATACTTGGTTGACATCTGATAGGATTCGACCTAAAATTTCGACAGGCGCACTTTTACTCCGTCTCTCCAAAACCCAGAACAATGTACAGCCCCTATCCTTTGCGCACATATGCCCATAGACAGGAGGCAGCATGAGGCGCGTGGTTGGTATTTCGATTCTTTTGATGGTGATTGCGGTGGCGCTCGCGGCCTGTGCTGCCCAACCAGGGCCGGCGGGTCCGGCAGGCGAAGTCGGGCCTGCGGGTCCGGCAGGGCCGGCAGGGCCTGCGGGACCTGCCGGTGAACGAGGCCCTATGGGGCCGCCCGGCCCCGAGGGTTTGGATTACCGGCCCGCGACCTACGTTGGCTCGGAAACCTGTGCTAAATGCCATGAAGACACGGCGACGGCCCACGCGCAGACCGGCCATGCCTTTGCCTTAAATGCGGTCGCGGGCGAACCCCCTGCCTACCCCGATTCGCAAGTAGAGGACGCCCCTGAAGGCTACACATGGGACACGGTTTCCTATGTGCTCGGCGGCTATGCGTGGAAGGCCCTCTTCTTGGATGCCCAAGGCCAGATGATCACCGGAACGGCTCAGTTCAACCTGGAAAATCGCGTCCTGGATGCTGAAGCCGGTTGGGCAGAGGTCGTGGTGGACGATACCGGTACGGCTAACTGTCTGAACTGTCACACCACCGGCTATGTGCCGGAGGGGAATCAGCATGACCTGCCCGGTCTAGCCGGCACTTGGGCCGAAGACGGCGTAGGCTGTGAAGCGTGCCATGGCCCAGGCAGCAACCATGCCAATGACCCCTATCTGGTGCGGCTCGACGTGCTGCGTGACGCCGAAGCGTGCGGAACCTGCCATCAGTTCGGCGACCCTACGGTCTTGGAAGCAGCCGGCGGCTTTGTGCATAAATACCAGCAGTATGATGAGCTGTTTCTTTCAAAGAAGCGCGTCATGCGCTGTGTCGACTGCCACAACCCGCACGAAGGCACGCGCGCCGGCCGCGGCGTCAACATTAAGACCGGGTGCGAGACCTGCCATCTGGATAGCGCCGAGAACCAGAAGATCAATGACCGCAACCATGCCGACTGTATCGACTGTCATATGCCGCGCATGACCTTGAGCGCCCAGGGCAATCCTGAATATTTCAGCGCCGATGTACGCACGCATCTGATGAAGATCAACCCGCGCGCCGAGGCGCAGTTTAACAAAGACGGCACGGCCGCCCAGCCGTATCTGACGATCCAGTTCTCGTGCAAGGGATGCCACAGCGAAGAAGGTCGCGCCAGCGCGCTGACAGACGAGGAACTGATGGAAGTGGCGACGGGCTACCATGACCCTGACCTGGCGGGCAGCCGAAACCGGCAGCGCAGCCGAAGCAACAGCGCGGACGAAACGCCGGCGGAAGAAGCTGCGCCCGCTGAGACCCCCGCAGGGGACGAAGACGCAACGCCGGAGCCGTCTGCCGACGAGGCAAGCGGTGACTCCGGCACGCCTGAAGCTGGTGGAACGGCGACGAGTACACCGGAGCCGAGTAACTGATCAGAGAAACCCGCAAGTAGATCGGGTGATGTCATGGGCCGACAGGGGTCCGAACCAAGCCGAAGACTGCTGGTGGATTGGGCCGCTGGAGGGGCTTTGGCCGTGTTCTTGGCGTTGGCGGCATGGGCGTTTTGGCCCGTGCCGGCGCATGCGGCAGCCGAACCGCCTCCCGACTCACCCTGTAGACTTTGTCATGTGGAAAGCCAGGAGGTAGTGACCCTACCTTCTGGTGAATCCTTGACGGTGACGGTCGATCTACCCATGCTGGTGAATTCAGCGCACGGTGCGGCTGCCGCGAACCCTGTCTACTGCACCAGTTGCCATGTGAGCCGCGATCGCTATTTCTACCCGCATGCGTCCAACCCCGCCCAGAACTACGCCGCTTTTGTGGCAGAGTTGACCCAGAGCTGCCAAGGCTGCCACTATCCGCACCTGCCGTTCCACGACGCGGAGCAGATGGAGCAGCCGCCGACCTGTGTCGACTGCCACGGCAGCCACGACATTGCGCGGGTCGAAGAAATGGGAACTGCCATGCCGCCCAGGTGTCTGGCGTGTCACACCGACCGGACGCCCGCATGGGCCGCCAAGTTTGCGACTCCCCGCCCCGGTTTGGGACAAGGGGCGGAAGGGTATGCGGGCAGCACGCGCTGCAACGGCTGTCATGACGACATCTACTTTACATGGCATGCCACGCTGCACGCCCAACTGATCCATAATCCGGCGACCGACCCGAACGCGCTGCTGGGGGATTTCGGCCAAGCCGACCCCAACCGCGCCTTTGAGCGTGACACAGTCGCCTTTATCATCGGCAACCGCTGGCGTCAGGTCTATCTTACCTGGGCGGCTGACGCTTCTTCGGTAGACACCCCGGTAGACGCCTCGGTCGAGATCACCGGAGCGGAGCCTCTGCTCCCCGATGCGGTGATCTCGGCATCGTCTGGGACCACCTTGCCCGAAACGACGGCACAGGCGGTTACACAGACAGCCGAGTCGATGGAACGACCCCCAGCGGGTGAAGCGCAGGCAAGCGCCGAACAACTCGTGCTGTTGCCGGCGGAGTGGTCGATTACACGCCAGGCGTGGGAGCCGATTCATGGCGACGGTGTGGCAGGCGCAAAGTGGCTGCCGGCCTGCGGCTCATGTCATGTAACCGGGTTGAACACGGCCGCATGGGGCTTCACCGAGTTTGGCGTTGGGTGTGAAAGCTGCCATGGACCCGCCGCCGCCCATGCGGAGAATCCGCAGGCTGTCAAGCCGTACAAGCAGGTCGACGATCAAGTCTGCGGCGCCTGTCACAGCCGGGGGACATCGCCGGAAGGGCTGCCTTACCCGGCGACCTATCGGCCGGGCGACAATTTGGTCGATCACTTCACATTTGTGCAGGACCCCGCGTTTGTCTGGCCGGACGGCAGCGCCCGCCGCAACCACCAGCAGTATATGGATTGGCGATTGGGCAACGAGATGGCCGAGGAGTTGCACTGCACCTCGTGCCACCGCGTGCATGACCCCGGCGTTGACCCCGCGCAACTGCAAAAGCCGTTGAATGATCTCTGTGTGGAGTGCCACAACGAGCAGCGCGCCTTAGTCCGGCACACGCCGTTCCACGAGCAGGCGATGCGGCAGCGCGCCTTCTTGTGCAGCGATTGCCATATGCCTGAGTTCGCCGGGGATGGCGAAACGCTCTATCTGCACACCCATTCGTTTTTACAGCCCAACCCGCAGGGCAGTATAGACCACGGCGGTCTGGCCGCTATGCCGAATGCCTGCAATCGGTGCCATACGGCTCCTGCGGATCCGGCTTGGGCGGCGCAAACGGTGTCATTTGCGCTGCTGCAGGCGACCCCCAGCTCGTCCTCGTTTTTTGGGCCTGGACCTACGCCAACCTCGCCGCCGCCGCCGACGCCAGTGCCATCGGTGGGGAAGCCCGCCGAGGTCGATCTGACCGAGCCTAGCCTGGCGCTGCGCTGGAGTCTGTTTGGCGCCCTCGGTTTGATCGTCGTGGGCATCGGTTGGTTCGTCTACCTGATTCTGCGGACGCGAGGGCCTAGCCATGTCTGATCGTGTCGGACGTTTCTTCTGGCCCGGCCTGGACAAGTCGTTAGGCCGGCGACTGCTGCCCTATGTGACGTTGGCAGCCGCGGCACTCATCGCGTTTATCGTCGCCGGGGCGGGGTGGGAATATACCAACAGTTCAGCGTTCTGCGGCGCCTCCTGCCATAGCCACGCCGCGGTCGAATACAGCGCCTACCTGGCGTCGCCCCATGCCAACGTAAAGTGCGTAGAATGCCATATCGGCCGCGCCACGATTGCCACCCAGTTCTTCCGGAAGGCCTACGATATCAAGCATGTTTTGCAGTTTGCGGGCGCGGGCTATGAGGTGCCGATCTATGCCAAGGGGCTGCGCCCTGCCAGCCAGGTCTGTGAACGATGCCACAACCCGGCCAAGTTCTCGCCCAACAGCTTCGAAACCATCAAGCACTATATCGCCGCAGAGAACAACCGGCTTGACGAAACGCATCTGAGTTTCAAGGTGGGCGGGGGAACCCATCGCGAAGGGCGCGGCAAAGGGATTCACTGGCATGTGGAGAACAAGGTGGAGTACATCGCCACCGACGAACCCTATCTGGAACAGGAAATCCCTTGGGTCAGGGTCACCTATGCGGACGGCGGGGGAGTGGAGGAATTTGTGGATGTGGAGGCGGGCTTGCCGGACGACTTTGCCGTCCAGAATCAGGCCCGTATGCGGCAAGTCGACTGTATGACCTGTCATAACCGCAACTCGCACAACTTCCTTAGCCCCGACCAAGCGCTGGACGATGCGATGGCGCGCGGCGTCATATCCCCTGGCATCCCCTATTTCAAGCAGAATGCCACGGCGGTGATGGAGCGCACCTATCCCACCACCGGGCATGCCAACGCGGCGCTGCGCGGGCTAAAGAATTATTACCAGGCCAACTGGTCTGACTACTATGCAGCCAACCAGCCAACGGTGGATGCGGCGGTTGAGAAGCTCGTCCCAATGTACGCGCAGATGATCTACCCGACTATGGAGGTGAGTTGGACCTCGCATCCGGACAATTTGGGCCACAAGGAGTCGGCGGGCTGCTTCCGTTGTCATGACGGCAAGCACATCAATGCCCAAGGCGAGAGCATCCGGATCGAATGTAACCTGTGCCATTCAATTCCGGTCAAGACCTTGGCGGACGGCTCCACGCCGACATTGCCGGTAGCGGAGTCTTTTGAACCGGAATCGCATATCGACAGTAATTGGCTCTCACGGCATCGCTTTGAGTTTGACACGACTTGTGCCGGCTGCCATGACGTTTCCAACCCCGGCGGCACGGATGATACGAGCTTCTGTGCCAATAGCTCATGCCACGCCACCGAGTGGAAGTTTGCAGGGCTGGATGCCACGCGCATGATCGAACTGACCAACGTGCTCCTTGCGTCTCTGTCGGCTTACCCTGAGTCGCCGTTGACCTGGGATGATTTGGTCGGCCCCATTTTTCAGGCGCGCTGTGTGCCGTGTCATGGCGGAACAGCCGGTCTCTATCTGGATAGCTATAGCGGTTTGATGGCAGGCGGGAACTTCGGCCCTGCGCTGGTGCGCGGGAATGCGGAGGATAGCCTATTGGTGCAATTGCAGCGTGCTGGACATCCTAATAGTCTAGCGCCGAGTGAACTCGAATGGATTGTGCAATGGATCAACGATGGGGCGCCCGAACGATAGGGTGTGGGCGGATTGGGGGGAGCGGATGGATGCGGTCGTGCGGTTGGCTTCTTGTCGCCGGCCTAATGGCGTGCTGGTTCGTTTGGGGCGCTGACGCGGCGCAGGCACAGCAATCGACGCCAGACCAAGCCTGTAAGCTATGCCACACGGACACGAACGAGAAATTTGTCTTGCCCTCTGGCGAGGTGCTTAACGTCGCGATCGATCTGCAGGCCCTGGACCAGTCGGCCCATGGCTCCCATGCCGGGGCGGACATCTACTGTACCGATTGCCATCAGGACCGGCGCCGCTATCTCTATCCACACCAACCGAACCCGGCCCAGTCGCACAAGGAGTTTGTGGCCGAGATCTCCCAGAACTGCGAAAGCTGCCATACGCCGCTCGAAGCGCATAACCCAGGCCATCTCCAAGCAAAAAATAATCCCAACCTGCCCACCTGTACCGGCTGCCACGGCGGGCACGATGTAGCGCCGGTCGATGCCATGCGTGTCGACCCGGTCGGCTTTTGCCAAAGCTGCCATCAGACCTTCGACGATCCCCATGTGGGCGAAGTCCATGAAGAACTGGTCGCCAACATGACAGGCCAGACCTGTGAGACTTGTCATGGGGATGTAGAACAAGCCGAGGATGCCAAGTGCCAAGCCTGCCACAGCTTGCTCACGAGTGAACTTGAACTTGGTTCCGGGGAGTCGATTGCGCTGCATGTGGACCCCAATGACATCGTTGTCTCTGTCCACGGCGAACGTATCGTGCAGGGTGTCCATTTTGAGGCGCTGCAATGCACAGACTGCCATACCGATCAGGCCCGCTATGGTTTTCCGCATCCCCCGTTGACAGAAACCACCCAGCGCGGGCTTACGATCGAGATGGAGCGCGTCTGCCAGGGCTGCCATCAAGAGATCTTTGAACGGCAGCAGGACAGCGTCCATCAACATGCCATTGAAGAAGGCAACCTGGATGCGGCGACCTGCGCCGACTGCCACGGCAATCACGCTATCCTCGACCCCGGCCAGCCGCGTGAACGTATCTCGCAGACCTGCGCGCAGTGCCATGCGACCATCAACGAGCAGTACAGCCAAAGCGTCCATGGCGCGGCCCTGATCGGCGAGCACAATCCGGATGTGCCGGTATGTACCGACTGTCATGGGGTGCATGACATCGAAAGCCCCACGACCATCGCCTTCCGGCTCAACTCGCCGACGCTTTGCGCGGGGTGTCATGCCAACGAAGAGATGATGGAAAAATATGGAATCTCTACGGAGGTCTTTGACACCTATGTCTCCGACTTCCACGGCTCGACCGTCACCCTGTTTGAGAAGGCAGGCCCACATGGGCCGGTCAATGCGGCCGTCTGCTACGACTGTCACGGCATCCACAATATTCTGCCGGCCACAGACGAGAACTCGCAGGTGCTCAAAGAGAATCTGCTGACTACCTGCCGCCAATGCCATCCCGACGCTAATGCAAACTTCCCCACTGCATGGATGAGCCACTTTGAACCGTCGCTGGAGCATTATCCGGTCGTCTATTTGGTAGACCTGTTCTATCGGATTTTGATCCCGGCCTTGGTGGGCGGCTTTGTGCTCTTCATCGGCGCCGACGTGGTGCGCCGCGTGTGGGATCGCCGGCGACATAGAAAAGAGAATGGCGAATGAGTGATCACAGACGTGACCACAAAAATAACCGGCCTACCAGCTATAAGCGCTTTACACGCTCTCAGCGCATCGAGCACGCCTTGTTGCTTACCAGCTTTACTGTTCTGGGTCTAACCGGCATCCCGCAGAAATTCTCCACAGCGCCTTGGGCCGTCTGGATGATTGGGTCCATGGGGGGCATTGAAATGGTGCGGGTCATTCACCGCGCGGCCGCGGTGGTGCTGATGCTCGAGACCATCTACCACGGCGGCGTGGTGACCTATCGCATTTTTGTCGAGCGCATTCGACTCACGATGCTGCCGACCTGGCGTGATGTGCTGGATGGGCTGCAGTCCTTGGGCTATAACGTCGGCGTGGTCAAACAAAAGCCCGCCATGCCCCGCTATAACTTTGGCGAGAAGCTCGAATATTGGGCCGTGATCTGGGGCACAGCGGTGATGGTTATCACCGGCTTTATGCTCTGGAACCCGATCGCGACCACCAATTGGCTGCCGGGCGAGTTCATCCCGGCGGCCTTGGCCGCCCACGGCGGCGAAGGGCTGCTTGCCGTGCTCTCGATTGTGACCTGGCACACCTACCATGTGCATGTGCGCACGTTCAATCGCAGCATGTTTTCCGGGCGCATCTCTCGCCATGAGATGGAAGAGGAACATGCGTTGGAATTGGCCGAGATCGAGGCGGGGATCACCGATGCGCCTGTTGCGCCGGAAGCCTTGCGGCGACGGCAGCGGCTTTTCTATCCGGTGGCCGTCGTCATTTCGACGATCCTGCTGGTGGGTCTCTATTTCTTTGTGACCTACGAGCAAACGGCGATCAGTACTGTGCCGCGTCAAGAGGTCCCGGTCTTCGTACCCGCCACGCCGACGCCTGAACCCGAGCAGACAGGCCAACGCGTGCTGCCACAGGACAAAGGTCAGGGTCATTTTCCCGGTTGATGGATTGGGCAGATCGGTGTATGATGGGTTGGTATTTAGCACGGTGAACGGTATATTGTTTGCTGTTTTGCTCTCCAGCGCATCGCCCGAATCAGCCTACTTGACGACGTCTTACCTGTCGATTTGACTCCCATCCGATAGGATGTGAACCTACACGAATCAATTTGCGCCAGAGCGCGGTCGTGTTGGCGGGAGTCTGATGGATGAGCATTCTTTTCGGTGTCGAGCTTCGGCGCCGACCGAACGTTTGTAGTTTGTGCAGTAGTTGCGGCGTGCCCTGTGCCGGTGGAGGCGTTCTGCTGATGACCGGCAGGAACGGAACGACACGGCTAGATCAGGGATCTGAGGATGACCTGTACACTCCAAGCTAGGAGGTCGCCTATCGGGCATAGAAGAGAACGTACGGCATCTTCTCGCAGTCACAAGTGTGATTCGCGATCACTCTCGTTATTGATTGAACGGAGGAAATCCATATGAGACGAATTGTCCTCCTCGCATGTCTTTTCGCGGCGCTGGCCTTTGTCATGGCTGCCCAACCGGTGTTAGCCCAGGAGGGTGAGACCGAACCTGTCACTGCGACCCTCACGATCCCATTCCTCGACGAATGGCTTTTATCCGGTCATGCCGACAACACGGCCGAAGCCTTCAACCACTGGAATGAAGAGGATCCCGCCGAGGTGCCGGTTGACTGTGCCAAGTGCCACAGCGAGGCCGGCTACCTGGATTATGTGGGGGCCGACGGGTCGGAAGCCAACGTAGTCGACCATGCCGCGCCGATCGGTTCGGTTGTGACGTGCGTGACCTGTCACAACGACGCAACCGTCGTCAAGCAAAGCGTGATCATGCCTTCGGGGATCGAACTCACCGGCTTGGGCGATGAGTCACGCTGCATGGAATGCCACCAAGGGCGCGAGTCGAAAGTCAGTGTCGATGCGGCCATCGCCGAGGCCGGCGTGGACGAGGACGCGGTGAGTGCGGACCTTGGCTTCCGCAACATCCACTACTACGCCGCGGCGGCCACCAAGTATGGCACGCTGGCCAAGGGTGGCTATGAGTATGACGGCATGATGTATGACGGGAACTTCGCCCATGTCGAAGGGTTCGAGACCTGCATCGGTTGCCATAACCCGCACAGCCTGGAAGTCAAGGTCGAGGACTGCGCCGGATGCCATGAAGGCGTCGCCGGCGTGGACGATCTGAAGAATGTCCGCATGGAAGGGTCGGTCAAGGACTACGACGGCGACGGCGATGTGGAAGAAGGGATCGCCTTCGAGTTGCAGGGGCTGCAGGAGACGCTGCTGACCACCATCCAGGCCTACGCCGGCGAAGTTGCCGGCGCCGCCATCGGTTACAGCCCGGCAGCTTACCCGTACTTCTTTGCCGATCCCAATGCCGACGGCGAGTTGGCCGAGGACGAGGCCGTCTTCGACAACCGCTATGTCAATTGGACCCCGCGCTTGGTCAAGGCGGCTTACAACTATCAGACTTCGCTCAAGGACCCTGGCGCATATGCCCACGGCGGCAAGTACATCATCGAACTGCTTTATGACTCGATTGCCGATCTGAGCAGCGCGCTGGCGGAGCCGGTCGACATGACGGCCATGCGCCGTATCGACGCCGGCCACTTCGCCGGTTCCGAGGAAGCCTTCCGTCACTGGGATGCTGAAGGCGCGGTGCCTGGCAGTTGCGCCAAGTGCCATTCCGCCGGCGGTTTGCCCATGATGATTGCCGAAGGCGCCGTCGTCTCGCAGCCGCCGGCCAATGGCTTCCAGTGCACGACATGCCACGCCGAGCTGCAAGACTACACGCGCTACGAAGTCGCCGAAGTCAAGTTCCCCAGCGGCGCTGCGATCGACAGCGGCGACCCGGACACCAATCTCTGTCTGAACTGCCACCAGGGGCGCGAGTCCACGGTCAGTGTCAACCGGTTGATTGGCGACCAGGATGCCGACACGGTATCAGAGTCGCTGCGCTTCTTGAACATCCACTACTTTGCTGCCGGTGCAACGCGCTATGGCACCGAAGCCAAGGGCGCTTACGAGTATGACGGCAAGGAGTATGTGGGCTACTTCGAGCACACCGGCGATGCCGATCAGTGTGTTGAATGCCACGGCGCCCACAACCTTGAGGTAGACGTGGCGCTCTGTGCCGACTGTCACGACGATATCGACATTGAGACGGTTGAGGACCTGCGCCTCATCCGCGAGTACAATGACGACTGGGATGGCGACGGCGGCACCGACGAAGGC
Source organism: Caldilineaceae bacterium (assembly GCA_020845455.1). GTDB lineage: Bacteria > Chloroflexota > Anaerolineae > Caldilineales > Caldilineaceae > QEUY01. The sequence continues at coordinate 5,309 of JADLFO010000332.1, read as the reverse complement.
ATTGCGGGCGAGATCGACACCCTGCGCGAGACGCTCTACGCTGCCCTGCAGGACTATGCGGCCAACACGGCAGGCGCAGGCATTGTCTATGATGACCACAGCCATCCGTACTTCTTCATTGATATCAATGGCAATGGAGAAGTGGATGCCGACGAGGTCAACTCTGACAACCGCTACGCCACCTGGACGCCGCGTCTGCTCCGCGGGGCCTATAACTATCAGTATGTTACGAAGGACCCGGGCGCGTTTACTCACAACGGGCTGTACATCGTCCAGGTTCTGCAAGACAGCATCGAGGATCTGGGCGGCGATATATCGGGGATGACCCGTCCATAAGCCGTACGTTAGTCTCAATTGAGTTTGTGTCACAGGCGGGACGCCCATGGGCGTCCCGCCTGTATCTTGTATTGTTCCTCTTGTGTTGCCGGCGGGGTTTACCATCCTGGTTTGCTTTCCCGCGGCGGGGCGTTAAGCCATTTCTAAGACATGGCGTCGGCAAAGTGTGTTATAATCATTGCCAGCCGCCCCCCTGCGCCGCGAAGATGATTCCAACGTAGGACAAACGACAGGACAGTTGCCCGCCGATCGCACGGCGGATATGGACAAATGACCCTGCCCAAACCGGCTAAAAACCGTTTTAATGGGAGGGGGAGCGGCCCGGTTCGCCGGCCTATAGAGAGATGCGGAGTATTGCCATTGTGGAAAAACGGATACGCTTGACCCGATTCTCCGGCCCGGCGCGCGGGCTGCTGTGGCTCGGCGCGCTGGCCGCGGCGCTGTTCATGGCCTGCGCAGTAGGGCGCGGTCTGGCCCTGGCCCAGAGCGCCACGCCCGTACCCCAAGAAGAAGCCGCCCCTGTCGCCGGTACGGTGGCCGAGGGTGTGACCGCCGACGAAGTCAACGCCGTGGCGCGTGAGCTGTGGTGCCCGCTGTGCAGCGGCGTGCGCCTCGACTCCTGCGAGCTAAAGGCGTGCGACCAGATGAAGGACGAGATCGCCATCAAGCTTGCCGAAGGCGAAGACGCCGAGACGATCAAGGCTTATTTTCTAGAGCAATATGGCCCTCAGGTGTTGGGCGAGCCGCCGCGCCAGGGCTTCAACTGGCTGGCCTGGATCCTGCCCGTGGTGGCGGTGGTGGTTGGCGGCGGCTTTTTCTGGCGCATGACGCAGCGCATGGTGCAGCCCGCACCGCAGCCGCCCGCCGCTCCTGCGCCGGGCCGCCCCGAAACCGAGGACGATTTCGAACGCAAGCTGGAGGAGGAACTGGCAAAGTATGGCTGAGTTGACCGACTTGAACGGCTTGCCCGACGCCCAAGACGCCCCGGTCGCGCCGGCCTCCGATACCCCGGCCCCTTCCATGGCCGTGCGCATCTGGCAGTGGGTCTTTGTGGGCATTCTCGTCGTCTTTGTGGCCTTTTTGGCTCTGCGCCTTCGCCAGACCAACGAATCGGAGCAACGTGCCGCCGGCCAAGCGCCCGCCTTCACCTTCACCACTTTTGAAGGCGAGACGATCAGCCTGGGCGACCTGGCCGGCCAAGGGGTAGTGCTCAACTTTTGGGCAAGCTGGTGTGACCCCTGCCGCGAGGAAGCTGCGCTGCTTGAATCCACTTGGCGGCGCGAACAGGAGAACGGCATCATCTTTATCGGGCTGGACTATCTAGACCAGGAGACGGCGGCCAAAGCGTATTTGGCCGAATTCGGCATTAGCTATCCCAACGGCCCCGACCTGCAGAGCCAGGCGGCGCGGCGCTATGGGATCAAAGGTGTGCCCGAAACCTTTTTTATCTCGCCCGACGGCAAGATCAGCGAGATCGTCATCGGTCCGATTACAAGTCAAGAGCAGATGGACCGCTACCTAGACGAGATTCGCCCCTAGCAGGGGCGCGCCTGGCTGATGTCCCTTGGAATTCTGTGCGGTTTTGACCACGAGGTTGCCTCATGATCTTTAATATTGGCTATCTAATTCTGATCACCGCCATGCTGCTGGCTGCCTTTGGCGTCGGGGTGGGCGTGTGGGCGGGGCGCACCCGCAACGCCAAACTGGCCGAAAGCTCGTTTAACGCCGTCTATGCCATCGCCGCGCTGGCGGCCATGGCCGCCGCCATCCTCTGGTATGGACTGCTCACCGACCAGTTTCAGGTCAGCTATATCTGGAACCATTCGGAGCGCGCCCTGCCGACCTTCTACAAGTTCGCGGCGCTGTGGGGCGGGCAGGCGGGCAGCCTGCTCTTCTGGGTGTTGCTCTTGTCGGGCTACAGCGTGATCGCGGTGCATGGCAACCGCCATCGGCATCAACTGCTGATGCCCTATGTCAACGCCACGCTGATGGGCACGACCCTGTTCTTCTTGATGCTGCTCGTCTTTGCCGCCAACCCCTTCGAACAGGTCGGCTTTATGCCCGAAGACGGCCGCGGCCTCAACCCGCTGTTGCAGAACTATTGGATGGTGATCCATCCCGTCATGCTCTATCTGGGCTATGTGGGTCTGGCGATCCCCTTTGCCTTTGCCGTGGCCGCGCTGGCCAGCCGCAAGCTGGACAACGACTGGGTACGCACGGTGCGCCGCTGGACGCTGATCCCTTGGATGTTTCTTTCGGCGGGCATCCTCATGGGCAGCCAGTGGGCCTATATGGAGCTGGGCTGGGGCGGCTATTGGGCCTGGGACCCGGTGGAAAACGCCAGCTTCCTGCCCTGGCTCACCGGCACGGCCTTTTTACACAGCGTGATCATTCAAGAGCAGCGCGGCATCCTTAAGGTCTGGAACATGGTGCTGATCTGGCTCACCTATTTCCTGGTGGTTTTGGGGACCTTCACCACGCGCAGCGGCGTGCTGGAAAGTGTCCACAGCTTCGCACGCAGCGATGTAGGCCCGTTCTTCCTGGGCTTTTTGGTTCTCGTCGTCTTTGGCTATCTGTGGCTGCTCTTCAACCGGCTGCCGCTGCTGCGCGACGAGCAGACCATTGAGTCCTATGCCAGCCGTGAAGCGGCCTTTATGGGCAACAACTGGCTCTTTACGGCGCTGGCCTTTGCCACGCTGTGGGGGACCTTCTTCCCCATGTTCAGCGAGATCATCACCGGCGACCGCATCAGCGTGGCCGCGCCCTTTTTCAACAAGGTCAACGGCCCGCTTTTCGTCATGCTCTATATCCTGATGGGCGCGGCCCCGCTGCTCGCCTGGCGGCGCACCAGCATGGAGGCGATGCGCAGACAGTTTACCTGGCCGTTGGCCGCCGGGGCGGTGACCGCGATCGTGGTCGCTATTTTTAGCCGCAATGTCTATCCGGTCGTCGGGTTGGCGGTCTGCGGGTTTGTAACGGCGACGATTGTGCAGGAATATGTGCGCGGGGTGCGGGCGCGGCGCATCACCAACGGCGAAAATGCCCTGGTCGCCATGGGCAATTTGTGGCGGCGCAACGGGCGGCGCTATGGCGGCTATCTGGTGCATCTCGCCATGGCGATGATCGCGGTGGCCGTGATCGGCAACGAGTTCTTTCAGCAGACCACCAACGTGACCTTGGCCCAGGGCCAAACGGTGACGCTGGCCGGCTATGAACTCCACTACGCCGGGCTGGAGACGACACGCTCCTCCAACCGCATGGAGTTCGGCGCGCGGCTGATGGTCTTCGACGCTGCCAGTGGCAACCTGCTGGGGTCGGTGCTGCCGCAGCGCAACATTTATGACAAAACGCCGGACATGCCCACCAGCGAAGTGGGGCTGCGGATGACGCCGGTTGAGGACGTCTATGTAGTGCTCAACGGCTGGGAGAACCGCGGCGCGACGGCGACCTTTACCATCTATGTCAATCCGCTCACCATGTGGATGTGGATCGGCGGCGTGATGCTGGTGATCGGCACCCTGATCGCCATCTGGCCGCATCCGGCGCGCCGCCGGGCGGAGACGGCCCGAGCGGTGAGCGCGGGAGCAGGAGCAAGCGCCTGATGGACAGTATTGCATTGTGGGCAACCGTGATCATCGCCGGGGCGATCTCGGCGGTCGCCATCTTTTATGTGATGCGCCCGCTGCTGGCGCCAGGGCCTGCCGCGCAGGTGATCGAAGACGACAAGTTGAGCGAGTTGGTGGGGCGCAAGGATGCCGCGCTCAAGGCGATCAAAGACCTGGAGTTTGACTACCGCGTCGGCAAGCTCAGCGAAGAAGACTATCAGCGGCTCGACCAGCGGCTGCGCCGCCAGGCGATTGCTCTGATACAGCAGGTCGAGAACCTTGCCCCGCAAAGCTCGACGTTGGATGAACGCTTGGAGGCGCAGATCGCGGCGATGCGCAAGGTCCAGCCCCAGGCTGCGATAGCCTTGTCGGAGGGCGACAGACCGCTGGTCGTACCCGTCCCGGCGGCACGGCCCGGCAACGGCGCGGCGTCGCGCTATTGTACCAACTGCGGCCATCTGCTCGAACCGGCGCACAAGTTCTGTGCGAACTGCGGCGCACCGGCGGCCGCGCCGGCGCTGGTCTCCGGCGACGGGGCCGCCGTCTGATCTCATCATCTGACCTCGCCGCCTGACCCCATGCCTTCTCCTCTGACCGCGGCGCAGGCCGCTCTGCTCGACCGCTTGGTGGAGCGCCTGCGCCGTGTCGACGGGATTGCCGCCATCGTTCTCGGCGGGTCACATGCCGGCGGCCACGCCTTGCCCACATCCGACCTGGACGTGGGCCTTTATTATCAGCCCAATGCGCCTATCGATATTGCGGCATTGGCCGAGGCGGTCAGCCCGCTGGACGACGACCCGCGCCCCGATCTGGTCACGCCCCTTGGCGGTTGGGGGCCGTGGATCAACGGCGGCGGCTGGCTGCGCATCCACGCCCGGCCGGTAGACTTGCTCTATCGCGACCTTGATCGGGTGGCGCAGGTCTGCGAGGCGTGCGCGTCCGGCCAGGTCGAGGTGGCCTATCAGCCGGGCCACCCGCATGGCTTTGTCTCGTCGATCTATGCGGGGGAGATCGCCGTGTGCCGCCCGCTGTGGGACCCAGACGGGGCGGTGGCTGCGCTCAAGGCGCGTGTGCTGCCCTATCCACCGGCCTTGCAGCGCGCCCTGCTCGACAGGTTTATCTGGGAAATGAGCTTTGCGCTGGAGACGGCGCGCAAGCCCGCCGCACGCGGCGACGTGGCCTATGTGGCGGGCTGCGCGTTTCGCTGCGTGGCCTGTCTGATGCAGGTGCTGTTTGCGCTCAACCGCCAATATCTGCTCAACGAAAAAGGGGCTGTGCTGCGGGCCGACAGCCTATCGCTCCGCCCGCCGCGGCCGGCAGAGCGCATCCAGGTCGCGTTTGCCTCCCTGGCCGCACCCGCCGAGTATG
>JADLFO010000331.1 GCA_020845455.1 Caldilineaceae bacterium | reverse complement strand
GCCACATAGCCGGGCAGCGGCGCAAAGGGGGTGACCTGGATCGCCAGCCCCTTGCCCTTGCGGTCATAGCGCCAAGTGCCAAGGCCGCGGCCATGCGCCAGCACAATGCCTTCGATATGGCCGGCGGGCCGCCAGACGGCGCTGTAGTGCGCCGGGTCCACGACCCAGCCCTTATCACGGTGCGCCAGCAGATAGGGGTCGAAGCGATAGAGCAGATGCACCGGCCAGGCTTCGGCATCGGGCGGGCGGCGGCGCAGCGTCGCCAAGTCGGAACGCAGCACGCTCGTTGTCGCGCCGTCTACGCCCACCTCGACCAGATCGGGCGTCAGCGCGTCCAGGCTGGCCTGGGCATCGCTGCGGTTGACAGCGCGCCAGTAGAGAAAATCTCGGGTCGTGGAAGGGCCATAGGCGGCAAAGTAGCGCGCCGCCATGGCGCGGTTGGCCTCGACGGGCGCGGGCGGGTCCCAGGCGAGCTTGGGCAGCCAGCGTTCACGGTGGGCAAAGCGTCCTTCATTGCCGACGCGCCCGGCATGGCAGGCATAGCCGAGCCGCACCAGGTCGGCGAAGATGCCGCCCCAGGCGTTGTACAGCTCTTCCGGCACGTCGAGGCCGGAGGCGCGCAGGTCGCTGCGCCCCATGGTCTTGTGCCGGCGCAGCAGGTCGGCGACTTGTTCCACCAGCTGGCGATAGTCCTCTGGCGTGTACTCCTGAAACGCATAGTCGCCGTTTTCCGCTTGGCGTTCCCACCAGGTGCGGTTGACGCTGCGTGCGGCGTGGAGCAGCGGCCAGTCCTTGCTGTCGTAGATGTGCAACGTGTGGCGCTGTCCCCAGAGTTTGACCAGGCTGCGCCGCCGGTAGAGCAGGTCTTCAAACCCGGCGTAGGTCAGGCCCGGCGTGCGGTTCCACAGCGCCAGCGCTGCCGCGGGTAGAATCTGTGCCTGCACCCCCATCAGGGCGCGCGCCGCGGCGACCGGGGTGGTATAGGGTTTGACCAACCCCGAGCGGCGCAGGCGAAACCAGCGCATCTGCTCGACGCTGATTTGGGGAAGGGCGGATGTTGTCATGGATCATCCCTCAGATTGCCGGTTGAACTATTGGAACAAATGTGCTATCCTGCAACATACCACAGGCCGTTGCGCCGCACAACTCTCCGCCGCCCAGGCCGTCTGTGGCTCGGATGACCCCCACACAAGCAAACACAGGAGGCAATCATATGCAGAGCAACGGCAATTGGCAAACGCCCCCGGCGGGGTCGGTGTTGGTGATGGCGGGCACACGCAAAGGCACCTTTTTGTTCTGGAGTGCGCCGGCGCGGCGCACTTGGCATCGTACCCAAGATCATCTGGGGTGGAGCACCCATGCGGTCAACTATGACGCGCGCCACAACGCGCTCTACGCCGCCACCAACAGCGCCGTCTTTGGCGCGCTGGTGCAGCGCTCGGACGACGGCGGCGTCACCTGGCAGCATTTTAACCAGGGGCTGGATTTTGACGCAGGCCAGGAAGAACGCGTGCGCGAGGTCTGGCAAGTGCAGCCCGGCCATGCCGACCGTCCCGGCGAAGTATGGGCAGGGACCAACGCCGCCGGCCTCTTCCGTTCGGATGACCGCGGGGCGACCTGGTCGCCGGTGACATCGCTGCACGAACGATCCAAGACGGATAACTGGTTCCCCGGCGGCGGCGGGCTGATTCTGCACACGATTGTGCCCCATCCAGTGCGGCCCGACCGGGTCTATGCCGGCATCTCGGCGGCGGGCGTCTATCGCAGCGACGACGGCGGCGCATCGTGGCAGCCGATGAACCGCAATGTGCGCGCCGATTTTATGCCCGGCCCCTATCCGGAAACCGGCCACTGCGTGCATAAGATGGTGGTGAGCGCGGCGGCGCCCGACCGGCTCTATCAGCAGAATCACTGCGGCGTCTACCGTTCGGATGACGGCGGCGGCTGGTGGGAGGATATTTCAGACGGGCTGCCCTCGCGTTTTGGCTTCCCGATGGCGGCTCATCCTTATGACGCCGATACGGTGTGGGTCGTGCCGCTGACCGGCGATGACCGGCGTGTGGTGCCGGATGAACAGATGGCGGTGTGGCGCAGCCGGAACCGCGGCCTAGCTTGGGAACGTTTGACGAATGGGCTTCCCCACCCGGTCTATTTTACGATCCTGCGCGATGCGCTGGCGACGGATAGCTGCGACCCGGCAGGAGTCTATGTGGGGACGACGACGGGGCAGCTTTTTTATAGCCGCGATGAAGGCGAGCAGTGGGATCTGCTGGCCGACCATCTGCCGCCGGTGTTGGCGGTGCATGCCGCGCAGATCGTGGGCGGCTGACCATGGCTTCGATTTCGCAATCTGAGAACCCGCGCCCTGTAACCTCATCTGTAAGCCAACCTGGGGGCCAACCCGGCCCCCAGGTCACCGTGCGCATCCCGGCCCAGATCCGGCGGCTCTATGGGTCGAACGCTCACGAAATGCTGGACGCGGCCAGCGTGGCCGACCTGGTGGCGCAGTTGGACGCCCGTTATCCGGGCATGGGGGAACGCCTGATGGAACCCAGCGGCCAGTTGCGCCGCTGGGTGAATGTCTTTGTGCAGGGCGACGACGTGCGCAGCCTGCAAGGGGTGGATACGCCGCTGCAGCGCGGCGACGAGGTCTGGATTGTGCCTTCGGTGGCCGGGGGCTAGGCCGCGCGCCTAGCGGTTGATCCACATGCCCCACAGACTCATGCCGATGTAATAGACGGCGAAGAGCAGCGAGTAGCCAACCAGCCAGGGGTGATGGCTGGGGTAGGTAGTCAGGATGACGATATTGACGATCCCCCAGAGCACGGCCAGGGCCATGGTGACGCGCTGATACATGGCGGTGCGCGACGGGTAGATGTATTTGATCGGCACAAAGACCAGCGCGCTGAGCAGCACGACGATGGCCGTGTTGATCCAGCCGTTGAGGCTGAGGATAAACATATAGAAGACCATGATATTCCAGTAGGAGGGGAAGCCGGTGAAATAATGGTCTTCGGTCTTGGCGTCGCTTTGGCAGAACTGGTAGGCCGAGGCAAGCATCAGAATGATGGCGGCGGGGATGCCGATATGGGGCGGGAGGATATCGCCCACCGCCAGGAAAAAGCCGGGAACAAAGACATAGTTGAGAAAATCGACGATGTTGTCGAGCAGCGCGCCGTCGAATTCGGGCAAAACGGCTTTGACGCGTAACCGGCGGGCCAAAAAGCCGTCAAAAGAATCGACGAAGATCGCGGCGGCCATCCAGGCAAAGGCCATGACCCACTGTTGGTTGGCAATCGCTACAATGGCGAGCAGGCCCCAGACCACGCCGCTGGCTGTGAAGAGGTGGACGCTCCACGCCAACAGCTTTTCTTTGGCGCTGGGCGAGCAGTTTGCCTCGCCGGAATTTAGGGTGGAGTTCAGTTCGTCAGGCTCGTAAAGATAGTTTTCCATGGTGTCCAACGGCAAGCGTGCGCAAACGTAGGGTCACGCCCGCGCCACTGTCTTTGGGCCGTGTCTTGGGCCGGCGCGGGCTGTCGATAGACTGGGCACTATTCTACCACACATGGTTTGCGCCGGGATATGGCGGCAGGGCCGCCTGGGGCAGTTTTCAGCATTTTTGTCGCCCCGCCGCGTCGATGCTATACTCGGTGGCTGGTGACATAAGATTGGTCGAAGAGGATTGGTGCTATGCCGGTAACCCGCACTGCGCGTGACCCCAACGACTTCTCGCCGGCAGCGTCCGGTGAAGAAGAACTCGACGAGAGCGCGCGCAAGCGCATGGAAGTGGGGCTGTCGCCGCGCCGCCCGACAGCCAAGGGCGCGGTCCAGCGCCCGCCCGATGTGTCCACCCTGCCGATTGCGCCTTGGGTATTGTCGCTGCTCTTGGTCGTCGTTTTGGTGGTGACGACCCTGTTGGTGGTCTCGAATATTACGGGCTGGGCGCCGGCATGGTGGCCGGCGCGCGCGGCAGGGCAGCCGGGGAAGACGAGCGTAGTCGTGCCGGCGGCGCCGGCCGGCGGCTATCGTCTGCGTCTGACCGAGGAATTTAGCTCCGCCTCGTCCACCTTGTTGCAGGGCGAACAGCGCCAGGAATGGCGTACCGAATTGCTGCCCGCCGAGTCGGTCTATCGGGTCCAAGTTTGGCCCGGCCATCTGGCCTGGAGTCTCTTGGGGCTAGACGAAGCCGCCGATTACCGGCTGCAGACGAGCGTCGTAGTGGGTGCAGATGCGCCGAGCGGCTATGCGGGGTTGATCACACGCTATCGGGATGACCGCCATTTTTATCTGCTGGCGGTAGATGGAGAGGGGCGCTTTTTGGTTCAGATGCAGGATGGCGACGAGGTGGTCACGCTGCAGCCGTGGACCGAGGCGACCTTTCTGAACCATGCCGGCAGCTCCAACAGCCTGATGCTGGAAGACAGCGGAATGGTGCTGCGCTTCTACGGCAACGGCATGCTGCTGGCGGAGATCGGCGACCTGCAATATGCGCCGGGGCATGTGGGGCTGGCCGGGGGCGCACAGGCGGGCGAGGTCGCCGACGTGCGCTTCGACTGGCTACAGCTTTTCGATGCCGTGGAGTGACGGGTCAGGGCGAACAGGCAATTTCCGCAGGTTCATTGCGGCGGCTTCATCTTTGAAGGTTAGGACAAGCGCGGTCATGGCAATCTCTGCAACCTATCGAGCATGGCTGGCGGCGATTGACGCCGGCGACGACGAGCAGGCCGAGGCGCTTTCTCGACAGCTCACCCTGACGGACAGCCCGGCCCTGCTGGCGCAGGTCGCGGCCGCCGATCTGGATCTGCGCTGGTGGGCGGTGCGGGCGCTGGCGCTGTATGGGCCTCCGGCGGCGGCAGGCCCGATCGCCGCGGCCTGTGATGACCCCGAACCGAGCGTGCGCGCGGCGGCGGCGCTGGCCTTGTCGCTGCTGTGCGGGCGCTACCCAGCCGCCGCCGAACCCTATCTATCGGCGCTGGCTGTGCGGCTGGCCGATATTGACGGCATGGTGCGCCAGGCCAATGCCGATGCGCTGGCGCAGTGCGGCGAGGCGGCGCTCCCTGTCTTGGCCGAGGTCCTGGAGTTTGGCCCCGAAGCGGCACGCGCGCGCGGCCTATGCCCTGCGCAAGATGGGCAGCAAACGGGCGGCGGCGCTGCTCTACCCCCTGCTCAACGACCCCAACCCGTTGATCCGTACCTATGCCTATGAAGGTCTCGACGACCTAGGGCTGCTGGAGACCGCGCTGCTGCTGCCCTGATGCTGCTGCCCTGATCGGGCTGATCGGCTTCGATTCGCATCGTTATTCGCATCGTTTCTCCTCGTTTCTCCTAATCCACAGCCGTGCAGGCAGGCGGGCGCCGTCAACACGCCGCCGGGCGTGTTTGCAGTGCGCTTTCGGCGCGCGCCGCCGAGGTATGCACTTGCGCGCGCGGCGTAGATCGCGTATACTACGCGTGCTGAGTGCGGAAAGCGGCCCGAAGCAGCGCACCTTCCGAAAACGTGGCCGCTTCACACCGACTTGATTACAGGATCAAGCTAGGGTATAATCAGCGCATCAACAGCCCTTGGGGTATCACCCTCCACTACCCAGGAATCATTTTCCACCAACATCACGTCCATCTGGCAACAGTATTTTTGTCCGAATTATCTGGACTTATGTGACTTTGGCGAACACTCTATGCATTTTTGCTTTCAGAATTCTACCGACAGTGTAAGAGCGCGCAGCGCTCAGCATTCTGACCCGCAACTTGATCGATCGACCCCCCGTGCCGGCGTGTTGGCGCGCCGGGGACTCGTGGTCCCGGCGGCGATACTGGTTTGCGTCTTGGCGCTGAGCGCCTGTACTGCCGCCATTCCGGTCGCCGGCGAAGCCGCCACCCCCAATGCGGTGCAGCAGAACAGCCGGTTGGAGAGCATTGCAGCCTATACGTTGCCCACGCCTGAACCGCTGATCACGGCGGAAGTCAACGCTGTGATCTCCACCGAGGGGTCGCGTGCTAATATTCGCAGCGGCCCTAGTTTGGACGCGCCGATCGTCGCCAAGGCCAACCCCGGCGATCAGTATAAGATCACCGGCAAGAGCGCCGACGGCGAATGGTGGCAGATCTGCTGCGTGGCAGGTCCTGCCGACGAGAACGGCGAGGCGAGCGAGACGGCCTGGATCTCCAGCGCTGTGGCCGATTTGGGCGGCAATGCCGACGCGATCCCGGTGATCGCCTCGCTGCTGCCCGACTCGATCGAGGCCAAGTGGCAGGTGGACTGGTCCTGCGGCTCCGAACGCTGTGAGGTGCGCGAGTGTACGGCGACCATCGAGGCGAAATCCAACGGCGAGACCGATGAGCAGTGGCTCCAAGTGGAGCATGATGTGGCCTGGGCCGACAACTGCTTTGAGAGCGACTCTTGGGTCTTCGAAGTAGATCGCTTTACCGGTGAAGAGCGCAGCGGCGAGTATGTCGATAACTTCTTGTACAACTACTGGTTGGGCATTCAGCCTGGCCCGGCGACCAACGTCTTTTCGATGGACAATGGCCGCAAGGTTGCCGTCTGGTGCGATGGCCCGCATGAGTTTGAGCTTGAGGAGAGCGGCGGGTGGACGACCGTCTACCAGGGCAACACCTGTCATGATGTACGCACGGGCGAACTGGTCTCGTTAACCTACACCAAGCGCTGGCTCTATTCGGGCGAGTATGAAGGCCAGCAGTATGAGCGCGCCTATTTCGGCGACTATGAAACGCTAGATCAACACCTGGTCGACACCAATGTCGAGCTGTTCTATATCGAGGATTAATCAGGCGGTGTCCGGTCGGGAAGTGACTTCTGTTTGGGTTCTGCCGGACGGCGCGGGGGCAATCACGCCGGACGGTTGACCATAGATAGTACTAAATGTCTGTGCAGCAATGTCATCGGAGAAGTTCATCTATCTTCATCATCATTTGAGTCACAGAAGGAGCTTTAACATGACTCGAAACAGGAAGGTGCGTGTTATTTTCGCACTGATCATGGTCGCCATGATGCTGATGCCGGCGTCTGTGGCGTATGCAGGCAAAGGCCCCGACATGCCCGCCGACCACAAGCCTGATGTTGCCCCGCAGGCTGGGTATACCGGCCCCGCCGTCCCGCCGCCGGTGGCGATCAAAGGCCCGCGCATGAAGCCGCCCGTCATCCCGCACAGCGACGTGCTCGACCCGAACGTCGTCTACAACAACCTGCTGGTTCCTCCGGGTCTGCCGGCGCAGTCCGTGGAGGCCAATGCTGCCGATAACGGCCGCACGCAGGAGAAGCCGGGCCGCGGTGTCCGCCAGACCCAGACCGGGTATGGCGCCGGCCTGACGCTGTATGATTCGCCTAACGTCTGCAACAACTTCAACGCGTTCGACAGTTGGGCCGCCAGCGATGGCAACCCCGACATCTGGACCGACTGGTTCGCCGGTTGGGCGCCGTTCGCCGTCGACAACGGCTATTACCAGGCCAAGAACGTTGCCTTCACCATGGAACGCTCGGTCGGCCCTGGCAACCGCTATAACGACAACAAGAGCAAGGACGGCAAGGAAGAGGCGTCGGTCAAGATCGGCAGCAACCAGCCCTATGCCGGTGGTTTCGGCAGCCCGATCATCCCCGTGCCCGAAGGCTTCCGAGGTGGTCAGGTCATGGTGAGCGTCAAGTATCTCATCTGGGACCATGACACCGGCGGCACCTTTGGTACCAAGGATGGTTTGGATTATGACTGGGCGTCGATGGGTGTCAAGCCCGGCGCGGCCGGCGATCAGGCTGTGTATGTCAATGGCTATGTGCGTGGTGAGTGGGCCGAGATGACCAACACCATCGATTTGGGCGACGCCCAGGATATCATGGTTCTGCTGCAGGGCCATTCCCCGGGTTCGTTCAACTCGAACATCTACTTCGATGACGTGAAGATCGCCTTCATCGACGCCCAGGGCAACGGCAAGTACCTGCGCGACTGCACCACTGCCGAGTCGATCAAGTAAGTTCTTCCGGTACGTCCTTCCGGGCGACCCCGGATCGATTGACCAAGAAGCCGTCTCCGCCTGGAGGCGGCTTCTTGCTTTTGTGAGTGTTGCCTTCAGAGAGATTCCTCGCCTCGGTCCCTGCGCCCTTGCGTACGCAGGGACGCAGGGGGAGCCGAGCCTCGGAATGACAGTTGCCAACGAATTGCTTAACGTGCATCCAACCGCACGGGCGTATCTCTCAGGCCGTGACAGTTGCGATGGTCCCTTGGGGCAGCGGGGTGAAGGCCATGCCGCGCAGATAGGCGGTGAGGTCCTGGGAAGCGCGGGCGGCATAGGCCCCGTAGCGTGCCGTTTTGCCGCGCACGGGCTGTTCCAGGTCGGGCAGCAGCCCCATATTGGCCTTCATGGGCTGGAAGTTGTCCGGTTCGGCGTGGGTGATGTAGTGCAGCAGCGCGCCGATCATAGTCGTGGGCGGCAGTTCGAGCAGCGGCTGCCCCTGCAACTGGTGCGCCAGGTTGATGCCCGCCACCAGCCCACCCATCGTGCTGCCCACATAGCCCTCTGTGCCGGTGATCTGCCCGGCGAAGTAGAGGTCGTCGCGCCCGCGGAAACGCAGCGTCGGCTCCAGCAGGGTAGGGCTGTTGATAAAGGTGTTGCGGTGCATCTGCCCCAGCCGCACAAACTCGGCCTCGGCCAGGCCGGGGATCAGGCGCAGCACTTCCTCCTGCGCGCCCCAGCGGATGTTGGTCTGAAAGCCGACCATGTTGTAGAGCGTGCCCGCCACGTTGTCCTGGCGCAGCTGCACGACGGCATAAGGGCGGCGTCCGGTGCGCGGGTCGCGCAGCCCCACCGGGCGCATGGGGCCAAAAGCCGGCGCCATCGGGTCGCGTGCGGCCAGCGCTTCGATGGGCATGCAGCCCTCGAAATAACGCTCCAACTCCTTCTCAAATTCCTTTAGTTGAATCTTAGGCGCGTCGAGCACGGCCTGGACAAAGGCTTCGTACTGCTCGCGGTCGAGCGGGCAGTTGATGTAATCGCCCTCATCGCCGCCGAGGCCACTGTCTTTGTCGTAGCGGCTTTGGCGGAAGGCGATGCTCATGTCGATGCTCTCGGCGTTGACGATGGGGGCCATGGCATCGTAGAAGTAGAGATACTGGCTGCCGGTCAGCGCCTGGATGCGGGCGGTGAGCGCGTCACTGGTGAGCGGGCCGGTGGCGAGGATCGTAGGCCCGTCGGGGATCTCGGTGACCTCGGCGCGCGCGATCTCGACGTTGGGGTGGCTCTCCAGGGCGGCGGTCACCTCGGCGGAGAAGTCCTCGCGGCTGACGGCCAAGGCGCTGCCCGCGGGCAGGGCGTGTTTGAAGGCGGTGGCGATGATCATGCTGCCCAGCGCCAGCATCTCGTTTTTGAGGATGCCCAGGGCGCGGTCGGGAAGCGTGCTGCCCATCGAATTGCTGCAGACTAGTTCGGCCAGCCGGTCGGTCACATGGGCCGGGGTGGGGCGCACTGGACGCATCTCGACCAGGCGCACGCGAATGCCGCGGTTGGCTAACTGCCAAGCCGCCTCACTGCCCGCCAGCCCTCCGCCGACGATGGTAACGGCCGGGGCGATCACGGGTTGGGTCATGGTTGGTGTCTCCTTTCTGGGCGGCGCGCGGCCCGCTGTGGCGGCGAGGCGCGCTCCGCTGCATCCCGGCATTGTAACAGCCTCATCGCGGCTGGGTCAAACAAGTCGCTGGGTCTTGCCTGCCGCTTTCCTACAGCGTTGGGTCTCTGGGGAGAGATGAACGTGGTTGGCTGCCACCCAGAGGCCGTGCTATACTTTTCGCATAGAACCAAGGGGGCGGCGCAGGAAAGGGTAAACCAGGCCATGAATCCGGTCGACATCATTGTCAAGAAGCGCGACGGGGGCGAACTGTCCGCCGCCGAGATCGAGTTCTTTATCGCCGGGCTGACGGACGGGCGCATCCCCGAATATCAGGTGGCGGCCTGGGCGATGGCGGTCTATTTCCAGGGCATGAGCGCGGCGGAGACCACGGCCTTGACCCAGGCCATGGCGGCCAGCGGCGACCAGTTGGACCTGCACGACGCGCTGCCGCCGGGCACGGTGATCGTCGACAAACATTCCAGCGGCGGCGTGGGCGACAAGACGACGCTGGCCGTGGGGCCAATTGTGGCGGCGTGCGGGCTGCCGGTGGGCAAGATGAGCGGTCGCGGGCTGAGCTTTACCGGCGGGACGATTGATAAACTGGAAAGCATCGCCGGCTGGAACCCCGACCTAAGCGAAGCGCAGTTTCGCCGCCAACTGGCCGAGGTGGGGCTGGTGATCGCCGGGCAGACGGCCAACCTGGCCCCCGCCGACAAGACGCTCTATGCGCTGCGCGATGTAACCGGCACCGTGCCGAGCCTGCCTCTGATCGCGGCCAGCATTATGAGCAAGAAGCTGGCCGCAGGGGCCGATGCGATTGTGCTGGATGTCAAATGTGGGCACGGGGCCTTTATGGAGACGCAGGGCGACGCCCGCGCCCTGGCCGAGTTGATGGTCGCCATCGGCCGGCGCGCCGGGCGGCAGGTGGTGGCGCTGATCACCCAGATGGAGCAGCCGTTGGGCCGCGCCATCGGCAACACGTTGGAGGTGCAGGAGGCCATCGCCGCGCTGCAAGGCCAGGGGCCGGCAGACTTTCGAACCTTGGTGGAGGCGGTGGCGGTGGAGATGCTGCGGCTGGGCAGCCCGGAGCGGGAGACGCTCGACGCGGCGCAGGCCGCAGCGCGTGTACGAGGGGTGATCGCCTCCGGCGCGGCGCTGGCGAAGTTCCGTGAATTCGTGGTGGCGCAAGGCGGCGACGGCGGTCAGGTCGACGACCCGACGCGGCTGTCCGCTGCGCCGGTGCAGATGATAGTTCCTACACCCAAGGGCGGCACTGTGCAGCGCGTGGACGCGCGCGGGTTGGGGCTGGTAGCGGTCGATCTGGGCGGCGGGCGGCAGAAAAAGGGCGACCCGATCGACCATCGCGTCGGGCTGATGCTCCATGCCAAGGTAGGCGACCGGCTGGAGCCAGGTGCGCCGCTGTGCACGATGCACGCCGCCGACGAGGCCGCGGGCGCGGCGCTGCATAACCGGGTGCAGTCCGCGTTTCATTTGGTCGATACGCCGGTCGAAGCGCTGCCCGTTGTCTACGAGCGGGTGGCAGCGTCTTACCAGGGAGTCTGACGCCGCTCCTCGACGACGCGCTCAAACAGCGTCACGGTCTGGCGTGCGATCGTCGACCAGTTATAGTGTTCCTCCATCTGGCGCAGCGCCGTGATGCGCCGCTGCTCCGCCGCCGCCGGGTTGGCAAAGAGCGTGCGGACGGCCCAAGCGATACTCTCCGGGTCGTTGGGGTAGACGGTCAGCCCATTGACGAGATGTTCCACCACTTCGCCCAGGCCGCCCACATCGCTGGCGATGACATTGCAGTTCTGCGCCATCGCCTCCAGCGCCACAATGCCAAAGGGTTCATAAAGGCTGGGGAAGATGGCGGCATCCACCACTTGATAGAGACAATCGCGCTGCGCGTCGGAGATATAGTCGAGGAAGCGCACCGACTGGCTGACGCCCAGTTCGGTCGCCAGCGGCAGATAGTGGCGGCTGTTTTTGCCGGCGACGAGCAAGCGCGTGGTAGGGTGGTCGCGCAGGATGTGCGGCATGGCGCGCAGCAGGACGTGCAGCCCCTTTTCATAGGTGATGCGCCCGACATAGAAGAGCAGCCGTTCGCCGCGCGGGGCATAGGCGGCGCGCAGTTCGTCCAACTGCTCCGGCGCGCAGGCATGAAGTTGGGTGGCGGCGATGCCGTTGGGGATCACGCTGATCTTGCCGTGCGGCGCGCCAAAGTACCAGTATACTTCGTTGGTCATATACTGGCTGCAGACGATCAAGTGCCAACTTTCATAGCAGAGTTTCCACTCCAGCGTGTCGATTTGACGGCTGGTGTTGTTGTCGAGATGGCCTTGATGGCGGCCGCGTTCGGTGGCGTGGACGGTGGCGACCAGCGGAGTTTTGAAGCCGTGTTTTAGAATGATGCTCGCCACACCCGGCAGCCAGTCATGCACATGGATCAGGTCATAGGGCGTCTGCTCGGCCAACTGCCGGGCGTGGGCTACCAGCGCGTCGTTGCTGGTGATGACCTGATTGTAGAGGTCCAGCGGGTCGAACTGGGCCACGTCGACGCGGTGGACCGTCACATAGGGGTTGATCGGCTCGACGGCCGGCCCTCCTCCATAGCGCGTGGTCACGACATCGACGATGACCGGACCATAGCGGCTGGGGATGCCGCCCAATTCGGGCACCAGCCCGGCCACATGTTTGCCCATGCCGCCCACGACATAGGGCGGATACTCCCAAGTCAAGACTAAGATACGCATAGAGGGTCTTTCGATGTTAGCGCAATGTCACCGGCGCAAGCGTGCCGTCGGCGTGTAAGCGGTAGGCGCGCACTTCCCACATGGGGTTGCTTGCCTGGCCGTCTGTCTCCAATGCGGCCAGAGCGGCGCAAGCCGCTTGATAGACAAGCGCTTGCTCTAACTCTATATACGTTGTCAGGGGGGGATTTGTATCGGATCCGGGCGCCGAATCTTGCCAGACCAGCCACTGGGCTTCCCCCGCCGTGTGCGCGGCGAAGACAGCGGCGTCGACGGCGGGGCCGAGCCAGAAGGGCAGCCGCCGCCCCTGGGCGCGCAGTTGATTATCGAGGGTCGCGGCCTCGTGCGCCAACCCTAACCACAACACCGCATCCCCGGCTTGGGCTGTCTGGAGCAGCGTGTCTGGGGTCTCCAACAGATGCAGCGGCACGCCCCCGACCTCGCCGGCTAGGTTGTCGGGCTGCCAGGCAGAGGGCAGCCCGGCGATTAGCAGGCGGGCCGGCTGGGGCGACTGCGCGGCCAGCAGCGCCGTAACCAGGGGCGCGATGCTTGCTGCGTTGGGATGTGAGGCAGACCCGCCCGCGGGAGCGACCAGCGCCGGGACGATCCAGGGCAGATCCCGCTCCGCCACTATCTCCGATGCGGCCGCGGCGCTTGCCAGGTCCAGCGGGCCAATGACAGCCTGCACGGCAGGGTCGAGGTTGAGTTTGGCGGCGGCGCGGCGGCTCTGTTCTGGGGTGTCCCCGCCGTCGAGCGCCAGCGGGATCAGCGCCATGTCGGGCGGAGCGCAGCGCTCGATCGCACGGCGCAGGGCTGTCAGGGCGGCATAGCCGCGCGGCCGGTAGAGTCCTTCAAAGGGGGCGATCAGCCCAATCTTGGCGATGGGGGGGATGCTGGTCAAGAGTGACGGCGCGGCACAGCCCGCCGGCAAAGCCGATGCCAGAATAAATAGCAAAATCCCCCAGATGCCGTGTGCGCGCCTGGGGGTCTGGAGTGCTGCAGAAAGCCGGTTGCCGGACGCCATTGTTCCGCCCTATGGATTGTTCCGTCCTATGGATGCCCACCGCATCTCTATGGTTGATTCGATGGCCGCATTGGATGGGCCATGAGTTGATAGCTGTTATTGATAGCCGTACATCTGCAGATTCTGCTGGTGTTCGGCCAGCGTCTGGGCAAAGACATGGCGGCCGTCGTCGCCGGTAGCGACGAAGAAACAATAGGCCGTGGTGGCCGGGTTGCGTGTGGCCTCGACGGCGCTCAGGCCGGGGCTGGCGATAGGGCCGGGCGGCAGCCCTGGGTTGAGATAGGTGTTATAGGGGCTGATCACCGTGGCATATTCCTCGATGCGCTGCGGTTTCCACCACCAGTTGCCGACCGTGCCGCGCGCATACTGGACGGTGGGGTCGGCCTGGAGATAGTTGCCGCCGACATCGGCGGTACAGGCGCCGTTGAGCCGGTTGAGATAGACGCTGGCGATCAACGGGCGTTCGTCGGCCATTACCGCCTCGCGTTCCACGATGCTGGCCAAGGTGACGAGGCTGCGCCCGCTGATGCCGCTTGCGCCGCCTACCAGCCCATCGCTGCCCACCTTGGCCGCGAAGTTATCGAGGAACGGCGCGATGACCAGTTCGGGCGAACCGGCCAACACCGGCAGCCGGTAGGTATCAGGAAAGAGATAGCCCTCCAGACCGGCATCGGGCGGCAGTTCTTGTAGAAAGTCGTAGTCCTCAAAGATCGAGAGGCTGCGCGGGTTGCGCACCGCGGCCAGGAAGCGGTCCGGCTCGATGATGTTTTTCTCGGCCAGCCGTTCGGCGATCTCCTCGGCGCGGAAGCCTTCGGGAATGGTGACCAGGTCTTCTTCGAAGAGCGCGGTCTGCAGCGCCTCGGCAATTTCGGGGATGGTCATGGTCTCGGCCAACATAAAGTTGCCGGCCTCGATGTGCCGTTCCAGCCCGGTCACGCGGATATAGAGATTGAAGAGGTCGGCGTCGACAATAAACCCTTCCGACGCCAGCCGGGCGGCAATAAAGCGCGCCGGTTCGCCGGGGTTGATCACAAAGGGGCGCGGGAGCGGGTTGGTCCCGCGCACGAGGTTGAGGTCGCTTTCGCGCAAGCGCAGGCTAAAGGCCAGCACTTGGCGCTCGATGTTTTCGGGGGTGAGCGCCCTTTGGCCGCGTGTGGGGTCGATCAATCCGGCGGTTTCAATGGGCGCGCCCAGAAACTGTTCGGTCAGATGCGCGCTGGAGACGACCCACAGCCCAGCCAGCACGCCCAGCACCAACAGCAAAAAGCCCAGCCGCACCAGCGTGGTGACGAGCTGCTCGGGCTGGGCCAACTGCCGCCAGGTAAAGGGAGGCGGCTGATGGACGGCGCGCCGCGCCAAGACCAGTTGGCGGCGTTCGTCGACAGTCGGTTTCAGCGTCATTGGGCGTCTATCGTCCCTTGTCTCATGATCTCACTCAAACTGTTGCCCCGTGATGTGCTCTGTCGCGGGCCGGGCGGGCAGCAGGATCACATCCTGGATCGGCGCGCCGCGCTGGGTCGCGTCGAGAAAGTCTTGCAGGATCACGGCGGCGGCGACGGCATCTTCAGACATAGCATCCCCGGCCACGGCCAATGGCTGCCCGGCGATGATCTGCTGCGCCGCAAAGCTGCTCAGCCGTTCATCCCATAGGATCACCGGGATGGGGCGGCCCAGCAGCGTGCGCAGCGCCTGCGCCAGCCGCCCGGCCCATTTGCGCGTGGTGCGCGCCTGGTCGCTTTCGCTGCCGTCCATGTTGAGCGGCAGCCCACAGACCACCGCCACCGCCTCCTGCGTCTGGACCATCTGGGCCAGCCGGGCGAAATCGTCGCGGCGGCTGCGCCGCGTCAAGAGCGCCAGCGGGCGCGCCGCCAGACGCAGCGGGTCACAGACGGCGACGCCGATGCGCGCCAGGCCGACATCCAGCGCCAACAGCTTGCCCTCGCCGGGCAGCGCAAAGGGGGCGTGCGTTTCACTCATGGCAGCGCGCTCATTGGATCCGCTCATTCGGGAGAGGCCGCGGTCTCCAGGCTGTCCGCATATTCGATGCGCACCTGGATACGGCTGCCAAAGGGCGGCAGGCTGCCCATCCATTCGGGGTCGTGATAGATCTCCGGCGGGCGGGCCAAGGGCCAGCGTGCGGCCACCGCTGCGCCTGCCCGTTCGGGCGACAGCCCGGCGATGGTCTGTTTGACTTCCGCCGGGTCGATCGGAACTACATAGTCGGCCAGGGCGGTCATGGTGAACTGCACTTTACGGTCCAAGGCCTCAGCCCCCGGCTCGCGCTGAAAGGCCACGCTGTCGGCGACCAACATGCCCCGTTCGGGGATGGCGCCGCGCAGCGCGCCGAGCATAGCCTCGTTGGTCTGCGCCTGGTTGAGCGCCGTGCCTTGGGCCAAGACGCGCAGCGTGAGCGAGAGTTCGCTGCCTTCGTCGTCGTTGAATTTGTCGAAGACCTGGGCCACGGTCAGCGTCTGGATCGATTCGGGCGGCAGCCATTCGCCCGCTTGCAGTTCCGCTTGCAGCGCCTCGTGGGCCTTTTGCTGCAAGCTGGTCTGCACCTGCGCCAGCAGATTGTCTTTGTCCTGCTGGGTCACGACCGGGACCAAGGCGGAACCGCCGCCATAGGTGGCGGCAGGGTTGCTGGCGCGGGCGCGAAAGCGCAGCGCGCCGCTCACGGCGTTGATGGTGTTGGCGCGCACATTGCCCTCTACGCCCGGCTCCAGGGCTTCGATGGGCACGGTCGTGCGGTTGCCCACGCCGCCTTCTAGAAACGATGCGGTGGTGGTGTGGAAGGTGACGGGCGAGCCTGTGCTGGTGTTGACAAGCGTGCCCGCCGGGATCTCCACCCCGGTCGCGCCGAGGTTAGTAAAGACCACCGTTCCGGAGGCGCGGTCGCTGGCCTTCTGCTGCATCCCGCTGGTGGCGATCGTGCCGGTCTCCTCCAGCGTGGTTTCGACAAAGCGCGCCGGCAGCGTGTTGCTGCCAGGGTCGACCGCGTCGAGGTTGCCGTCGGCGGTTAAGCGGACGGTGACGGCGATTGGTTCGCGGCCTGGGGCGATGGTGATGGTAGCGGCGGGCAGCACATAGAAGGTAAAGAAGGCCAGCACGGCGGCCAGAAGCGCGCCCATAGCCCCATAACCCATCAACTGCATCCAATAGGGCAAGGCGCGCCGGCGTTTTTCCTCCAGCCGGATGCGCTCTTGGCGGGCCTGGCGGCGGCTGGGGCGCGCGCTGCGCTCGACGATCTCGTGGCGTCGCCAGGGGGGAGGGTCGGGCAGCCCGGCGGCGGGGTTGCGCGGGTCGACCAGCGGCAGGCCGGGTGACATGCGCCAGCGGCCGCGCTGCGCTTCTTCGGGCCGGGCAAAGACAGGGATGCCCAGGGTCGCGGCCGCTTTGCGCGTGGCGTCGTGTTGGGTGATCAGGGCGAGGTGGCGGCGCTGGATCGTGGCCTGGCGCTGCAAGAGCCGCAGCCGGGCCAGGTTGTCCAGTTCGAGCCACCCTTCGGGCAGGGCCAGGGCGATGTGGTCGCCGCGCACACGCGCCATCTGGCGGCGCACAGCCTCGACATTCGCCTGGGACGCAACAGGGATGATCTCGACCATAGGGATGCGGGGCAGGGAATGCGCTGCACGCGAGATAGACCGCGCGGCATCCCCTGCCGGCTAGTTCTCCAGACTCTTCTCCACCCAAGCGGGTACAGTGGCGAGCGCCTCGGCCAGCTTGGAAGCATCTTTGCCGCCGGCCTGCGCCATGTCGGGCCGCCCGCCGCCGCCGCCGCCCATCAGCTTGGCCGCGTCGCGCACCAGGTTCCCGGCATGCACGCCGCGCTTGACCAGGTCGGGCGTCACCGCGGCGACCAACTGCGGCTTCTCGTTCACGACCGCGCCGACCACGACCACGCTGCTGCCCAGCCGGCCGCGCAGCCAGTCGGTCATCTGGCGCATGCTGTCGGCGTCGGCGGCTTCGACGGGCACGGCCAGCACTTTGATGCCGTTGACCTGCACCGCCTGGTCGAGCAGCGCACCGCTGTTCTGCTGCGCCAGCTTGTGGCGGAGCTGCGCCAGCTCGCGCTGCAACTGCTGGTTCTGCTCTTGCAGGGCGCGCGCCGCGCTCTCGACCTCGTCGGGTTTGGCGTGGAGCGTGTCGGCGACCCGTTCTAGGGTACGCAGCCGCTGCTCGGTCAACGTTTCGGCCCCGCGCCCGGTCACAACCTCGATGCGGCGCACGCCCGCAGCCACGCTGCCTTCGCTGACCACGCGGAAACCGCCGATCTCCGCCGTGGAATCGACGTGCGTGCCGCCGCACAACTCCATGCTGAACGAGCGCCCGTCCTCGTCCTCGGCTTCGCCAAAGCTGACGACGCGCACCTCATCGCCATATTTCTCGCCAAAGAGCGCCATGGCGCCTTCTTCCACGGCGCGTTTATGGCTGGTCCAGCGCGTCTTGACAGCGTAGTTCTCCAGGATGATCTCGTTGGCGCGGCGTTCGATCTCGGCCAGTTCCTCTTTGGGAACCGCCTGCGTGTGGGTGAAGTCAAAGCGCAGCCGGTTGGGTTCGACGAGCGACCCGGCCTGATGCACATGGCTGCCCAGCCGCTCACGCAGCACAGCGTGCAGCACATGCGTGGCGGTGTGGTTGCGCATGATGTCCCAGCGGCGCTCAGTGTCGATGGCGGCGGTGGCCGGGTCGCCCACGCGCACGCTGCCCTGTGTCACCTTGCCGATATGCGTGATCAGCCCTGGGATGCGCCGTCGCGTGTCGCGCACCTCCACCACAAAGACGGGCTGCTCGGTGTCTTCGGGGAAATAGTAGATCTCGCCGGTGTCGCCGATCTGCCCGCCGCTTTCGACATAGAAGGGCGTTTCGGGCAGGATGATCTCGACCTCGTCGCCGCTGTGCGCTTCCTGCGCGATCGCGCCGTTGCGGATGATGCCCGCCACCACGCTGTCGATTTCGGCCAAGTTCTCATAGATGCGTTGCTCTACGCCGCTGTTGGGCACAAGGCCATCGGCCTGCAGTTGGGCCAGCAACTGGGCATAGACGCCCACGTCTTGGGCGACCTTGTCTTGGACACTGGCGCGGCTCTTTTCTTTCTGCTCGGCCAGCAGCACGCGGAAGCCCGCCTCGTCGACGGTGAAGCCGCGCTCCGCCGCCACATCGCGCGTTAGATCAATCGGGAAGCCGTAGGTGTCCCACAGGAAAAAGGCCTGGTCGCCGGGGATGACGCTGACCTGCTCGCCCGCCAGCCGGTCCATCACTGTGTCGAGCAGGGCCAGGCCGGTGGTCAAGGTGCGCCGGAAGCGCTCCTCCTCGTCGGTGATGGTCTGGAGGATAAAGTCGCGCTTTTTGGGGAGGTCGGTGTAGTGGCCGCCCATCTGGCCGATGACGACCTCCGCCACCTTGGCCAAAAAGGGGCCGTCGAAGCCGAGCAGTTTGCCAAAGCGGGCGGCGCGGCGCAGGATCATGCGCACCACATAGCTGCGCCCTTCGTTGCCGGGCAGCACGCCGTCTGCGATCAAAAAAGTGATGGCGCGGCTGTGGTCGGCGACGGCGCGGTAGCGGAAAAGGTTGGCGGCGCGGTGCGCTGCATCCGCGCCCAGCAGGCCCTGGATGCGGTCCATGATCGGCGCAAAGGCGTCGGTGTCATAGTCGTTGTCCGTGCCCTGGAGGATGCTGGCGATGCGTTCCAACCCCGCGCCCGTATCCACGCCGGTCGCAGGCAGGGGAACCAGTTCACCGCTTGCCTTCTGGTCATACTGCATAAAGACCAGGTTCCAGATCTCCAGATATTCGTCATCTTGGTTGACGCCCGCCGCGGTCTGGGTCGCCAGGTCGCCCCAATAGAAGTGGATCTCGGAGTTGGGGCCGCAGGGGCCGGTGTCGCCCATCGACCACCAGTTATCCTTTTTGCCAAAGCGCAGCACGCGGTCGGGCGAGACGCCGGTTTCGATCCAAAGGCGCTCGGCCTCGTCATCATCCTCATAGACCGAGAACCAGAGCCGCTCGACGGGCAACTGCCACTGGTTGACCAGCAGATCCCAGGCGTAGGCGATGGCCTCACGCTTGAAGTAATCGCCAAACGAGAAGTTGCCCAGCATTTCGAAGAAGGTGTGATGGCGCGGGCTGGGGCCGACGTTCTCTAGGTCGTTGTGCTTGCCGCTGACGCGCATGACTTTCTGGCTGGTGGCGGCGCGGCGATAGGCGCGTTTTTCCAGCCCCAGAAAGGCATCCTTGAATTGGACCATGCCGGCGTTGGTAAACATGAGCGTGGGGTCGTTGGCAGGCACTAGGCTGCTGCTCTCCACGATCTCATGGCCTTTGGATTGGAAATAATCCAGGAACTGCTGGCGAATCTCGTTGGTCGATAGGCGTTTCATCGGAACGGACTTTCTCGGCGGGGTCGCCTCTGCGTTGGCGTCTCTATGTCGGCGCCACTGTGTTGGTGACGGTCTAGACACTCCTAGCCCTGATCACAATACTCCAACTTCGCGATTGTATGGGAATCGCGACAGCGTGTCAAAATTAGAGGTTCAGGTAGGTGGTGCTGCCCCGCAAGAGATGATGCAATTGCCTTGCCCTGTCAATGGGAGGTCGTTTGACAAACATCTAACCCCATGTGACAATCTATCTGAACTATCGGGCAAAGGAGCCATATTATGTCGCTCAAAGTTGCAGCTTCTGAGAATTCACCTCCAGCTAAGAAAAAGCGTTGGGGGGCCGATGCCGTTTACACCAACTTATCTTATCTTCTCATGGTGTTGCCCGGCGCGATCTGGCTGTTCCTCTTTTCCTATCTGCCGATGCCGGGCATTGTTTTGGCCTTCAAGACCTATAAGCTCTCCAGACCGCCGGCAGACTACTGGATCCAAAACAAGTTTGTCTACAGCCTCATCAACAGCCCCTGGGTCGGGCTGGAGAACTTCAGATACCTGACCCTGCCCACGAACATCGCCAGCACGCTGATGTATGTCCGCAACACCGTGCTGTACAACTTACTCTTTATGGTGGTGGGCCTGGTGCTGTCTGTGGCCTTAGCCGTCGTCATCTTTGAACTGACGAACCGGTTCTGGGCCAAGCTCTATCACTCGGTTCTGTTTCTCCCCTATTTTATTTCCTGGATTGTCGCCGCCTATGTGGTCTATGCGCTGGGTAGCGCCAACGGCATCATCAACAATGTTTTCTCGAACATGGGGCTGCAGCCGATAGAGGTTTATAAGGAACAGGTTTACTGGCCGTTCATCTTCTTAATCGCGAACGCGTGGAAGTACACGGGCTACAATTCGATCATCTATCTTGCCACCATCACCGGCATTCCGCGCGAGCTTTACGAAGCCGCTGCGGTGGACGGTGCAGGGAAATGGAAGCAGTTCACGTCCATCACCCTGCCCCAACTCACCCCGGTGATCGTGCTGCTGCAGATCCTGGCGGTAGGCCGTATTCTTGGTTCGGACTTCGACATGTTCTATGCCCTGCCCAACGGCGCGGCGCTGGTCAAGGACGTTACCTACACCTTAGATGTCTTTGTCTACAGCATGCTGAGAACCGGCACGCAGATCGGCTACCCTGCGGCAGCTGCGTTCCTGCAATCGGTTCTCGGCTTCATTCTCATCCTGATCACCAATTACATCGTGCGTAGAATTCGACCGGAATTGGCTCTGTTCTAGGGGCGACCATAGGGGAAATGTCACCGTGGCCACAAGTGCGAAGGCTGAATCCCGGCCGGTGTATGCGCCGGTTAGGGTCAAAAAAAGCAGAGATGCGCTTGCCCTGTCTCCAACGGCAAATGCCTCCCTGAACTTGCTACTGATCCTTTTAAGTATCCTGGCGCTGCTGCCCATCTATGTGATCGTCATCTCGTCGCTCACCTCGGAGGCGTCGCTGGCGGCCAATGGATATCGTCTCTGGCCCAAGGAGTTCTCGACGGCGGCCTATGGCTTTCTCTTCAGCCAGGGGTCCATTGTCGTCACTGCGTACAGAAACACAGTCATTTCGACCGTGGTTGGCACGGTGATGTCGGTGGTTATGGTGGCGCTGTATGCGTACCCGCTGTCCAGGGACAACTTTAAGTTTGGCACCTTCTTCACCTTTTTCGCGTTCTTCACTATGTTGTTCAGCGGTGGGCTAGTGTCCTACTACATGGTGATGCGCCAAGTGTTGATGCTGCAAAATTCGCTCTGGGCGCTGTTCCTGCCCTCGGCCTTTAGCCCCTTCTGGGTCATTGTCATGCGCACCTTCTACAAAACGAACGTGCCTAACGAGATCATCGAAGCGGCGCGGATAGACGGCGCCAGCGAGTGGCGCACCTTCCTCCAAATCGTCCTGCCGCTGTCGGCGCCCGGTCTGGCGACGGTCGCCCTGTTCAGCGCCATCGGCATCTGGAACAATTTCTTCAATGCGCTGCTGTTGGTAGACGATGCACGCTATTACAGCTTGCAGTTCACCATCTATACCACGTTGAACAATATTCGGTTCCTGCTGGAAAACGCCGACAAGATGCAGGGGTTGGTCAACATCTCTGAACTCCCCTCGCAGACCTTCCGCATGGCGATGGCCGTGGTGACTGTGGGACCGATTATCTTGGCCTATCCTTTCTTCCAACGCTACTTTATCAAGGGCCTAACTATCGGCGCAATCAAGGGCTGATTCACTGGCTTGCCCTGGCGATGCTGCCGTGGTTAGCCATATACCATCTTACTGATAGTACTTAACTCAAGTTGCGACCATCAAATAGGTAGTCTGGAAATGCTGAGAGCGAGGACAAAGAGCACAAGTTTGAGTTCAAAACCCTCAGCCGTGACGGTATGAATCGATTTGGGCAGAAGCTGTTCGAG
>JADLFO010000330.1 GCA_020845455.1 Caldilineaceae bacterium | reverse complement strand
CGTTGGCGCATGCGCCGCAGCGCGTCGCCGGGGTGGATATGAGCGTGCGTGACGACCGGGTGCGCGCCGCTGTCGTGGTGCTCGACGTGCCCAGCTTGCAGGTGATCGACCATGCAACCTGGGAAGGGCCGGTGCAGTTCCCCTATGTGCCGGGGCTGCTGAGCTTTCGCGAGGCGCCGGCGGTGCTGGCCGCGCTCGATCTCCTTGAGCAGTGGCCCGACCTGATTGTGGCCGACGCGCAGGGGCGCGCCCATCCGCGGCGGCTGGGGCTGGCCTGCCATCTGGGCGTATTGCTCGACCTGCCCACGGTGGGCGTCGCCAAGTCTCGATTGACCGGGCACGCCGACGAACCGGCAGGCGACCAGGGCAGCACTTCCCCGCTCATCGACCGCGGGGAGCAGGTCGGCGTGGTACTGCGCACACGCGCCGGGGTCAGTCCGGTCTATGTCAGCGTCGGCAACCGCATTACATTGGAGGAAGCGGTGGCGTGGGTCATGCGGCTGACCACCCGCTACCGGCTTCCGGAGCCGACCCGTTTGGCGCATCATCTGAGCAAATTTGGGGAACTGCCCCGGCCGGCGTCGCGCGGCTGACCACTATCGAAAAACAATCTCTATCATCCAACCTATTATCTTTGAAGGATTACGCTATGAGTCTTTGGGGCGGCATAGAAGCCGGCGGCACAAAATTCGTCTGTGCCATCGGCGTCGGGCCGGACGAACTCCGCGCCGAAACCTCTTTTCCCACGACGACGCCGCAGGAGACAATCGGCAGGGCCATCGCCTTTTTTCAAGAGCATCGGCAGACCGAGCCGCTGGCGGCGGTCGGCATCGCCTCGTTTGGTCCGGTCGACCCTGACCCGCGCTCGGCGACCTTTGGCTATATCACGACCACGCCCAAACCGCATTGGGCGCAGGTCGATTTCGCCGGCCAAATCCGCGCGGCGCTGGATGTGCCGGTGGGGTTTGATTCGGATGTCAACGGCGCGGCGCTGGGGGAATTTCGCTGGGGTGCGGCGCAAGGATTGGATACCTTTGTCTATCTGACGGTGGGTACCGGTCTGGGCGGCGGCGGGATGGTCAATGGTCGCTTGATCCATGGGCTGATGCATCCGGAGATGGGCCATATGCGGCTGCCGCATGATTGGGCGGCGGACCCGTACGCGGGTTATTGCTCCTATCACGGCGACTGTTGGGAAGGGCTGGCCTGTGGACCGGCGATTGAGGCGCGCTGGCAGGCGCGCGCCGATCAGCTCGCACCGGAGCATCCGTGCTGGGCGCTGGAGGCGCGCTATCTGGCGCTGGGGCTGGTGAATATTATCTGCACCTTGTCGCCACAGCGCATTATCATGGGCGGCGGGGTGATGAAGCAGGTGCATCTGTTTCCCCTGATACGCCGCGAGGTGCAGCGCCTGCTCAACGGCTATATCCAGGAAGAGGCGATCCTGCAGCGGATCGACGACTATATTGTGCCGCCGGGGTTGGGCAGCCGGGCCGGTGTGCTGGGCGCGATGGCGCTGGGCGAGGAGGCATTGGCAGCATGAACACGCTATCAGTGCCCTTTGAGCCGACCGAGCATCCGCACCGGCGCTATAACCCGTTGATGGACGAGTGGGTGCTGGTGTCGCCGCACCGCACCAAACGCCCTTGGCAGGGACAGGTGGAAAAGCTGCCGCCGGAGGTGCGCCCTGCCTATGACCCGACATGCTATCTTTGCCCGGGCAATGAGCGGGCGGGGGGCGCACGCAACCCGGATTACACCAGCACCTTTGTCTTTGAGAATGATTTCGCCGCGCTGCTGCCGGAGGGTCCGCGCGGCGATCTGGATGCGGGCAGCTTTTTTCACACCCAGGCCGAGACGGGTGTCTGCCGTGTGATCTGCTTCAGCCCGCGCCACGATCTGACGTTGGGGGAGATGGAGCGGGCCGAAATCCGTCCGGTAGTGGATGTGTGGTGCGACCAGGTGACGGAGTTGGGCAGCCGGCCTGAGATCGCGTATGTGCAGCTTTTTGAGAACCGCGGTGCGATGATGGGCGCGTCGAACCCGCATCCACATGGGCAGTTGTGGTCCAATTACCGTGTGCCGCAGGTCCCGGCTGTCGAAGACCGGCAGCAGGCGGCGTATTTTGCCGAGCATGGCCGCCCGCTGCTGGTGGACTATCTGGCGGCGGAGGTCGAGGCGGGCGCGCGCATCGTGGTGGAGAATACGAGTTGGGTCGCGCTGGTTCCGTTTTGGGCCGTTTGGCCGTTTGAAACGTTGGTGCTGCCGCGGCGGCATGTGACGCAGATGCCCGATCTAAGCGCAGACGAGCGCGATGGGTTGGCCGATCTGCTCAAACGGCTGCTGACCCGCTATGACAATCTGTTCGAGACCAGTTTTCCCTATTCGATGGGGTGGCATGGGCAGCCGACTGACGGCGGCGAGTACAGCCATTGGCAACTGCACGCGCACTTCTATCCGCCGCTGCTGCGCTCGGCGACGGTGCGCAAGTTCATGGTGGGCTATGAACTGCTGGCGAATGCACAGCGCGATATTACGGCAGAGCAGGCGGCGGCGCGGCTGCGCGAGCAGAGCGAGGCGCATTACCGCACGCAGACGGTCTAGTCCATCCGTGTACCCGTCCGGCGAGCGCCAGGCCGTCACCGCCAGGCCCTGAAGGACCTGGCTAAAGAACGACGCCCGGTGAACCGGGCTGGAGAGACAGCCACCCGTCGCGTAGGGACACGAACTATCGTGTCCGTACGCGACGGTTGTTCTTGAGTCCGGCGCTAAAAACGCCGGACTTTTACGCGTTGGTCTATTTGATCTGTGTGAACTCACCAGCATCGACCTGGTAGATCCAGATCTGCGGGTCGGTCAGGTCGCCGTCGCTTTGGAAACGGAGATCGCCCAGCAGGGTATCCACCGGGGCGCTGCGCAGGGCGTCGGATACTTTGGCGCTGTCGAAGGAGTCGGCGCGGCGCACGCCTGCGGCCAAGACCTGCATGGCGACATAGCCGTTGACCGAGTAGGTGTCGGGGTTGCGATATTCCACGGCCTGGTAAGCTTCGAACCAGCGGGCGTCGGCAGTGTTGCGCGGGCTGGGGGCAAAGGCGCTGATGTACATGCCCTCGGCGGCGCCGGCGGATTCGTCGATGGTGGCGGCCAAGAAAGCGCCGTCGCTGGCGAGCATCGGCGCGTCGACGCCGGCTTCAACCAAGGAGGCGCGCAGGTAGGGCGCTTCGATCTCATAACCGGCGTAGAAGATGGCGTCGGGCTGAGCCTGCTCGATGCGGCCCACTTCCTGGGTAAAGCGGCTTTGTCCCTCGGCGACCTGGAGTTTGACCGCTGCGGTCGCGCCGCGCTGTTCCAGTTGGCTGACAAGCGAAGCGGCCAGGCCTTGGCCGTAGGCGGTGTCGTTGTGGATCACCGCCACGCGCCGCGCTTGTAGATCGTTGACGAGAAAGGCGGCGTCGACCGCGGCCTGCGTCTGGTCGTTGGCGTTGACGCGGAAGAAATTCGTGTAGCCACGCTCGGTTAGACTCTGTTCGGAGGAGGTCGGGGTGATGACCACCAGCGGCATGTCCTGATAGCGCTGCATGGCCGCCGCGGTCTGCCCGCTGTTGAGGTGGCCGATGAGACCCAGAACGATGTCGCCTTGGTCGATCGCGGCCTGGATTTCGTCGACCTTGGCCACGGCCACGTCGTCGTCGGATTCGTCGTCAAGCGGGCGCACGACGACGCGGTAGCCGCGCAGCCCGCCGTTGCGGTTGATCTCTTCGGCAGCCAGCCGCACGCCGCCCAGAACCGTCTGCCCGCCGTTGGCCTGGAAACCACTGAGCGGGACCGCCACATAGACATAGACCTCGCCGCGTGTGGATGTCTGGCCGCCGCGGTCACACGCCGCCAAGACCAGGGCAAGGAGCAGGATCATTGTGGAGAGTACACGCCGCTTCATGGGAGATCAACCAAGTCCTTTGGTGTTGAAGTTGTACACATCGTTGATGCTGCTGACCAGATCGTTGAGGCGCGCGACCTGTTCCTGAATGTCGGCCTGAAGCCGCTCGGCGCGGCCGCTGCCGATGCTCTGCGCGTCGATCAGTTGAATCTGGCTGTAGATCGTCGCCAGGGCGGTTAAACTCTGGTCAAGCTGGAGCGCGGCCTGCTTCATGCGTGCGTCGAGATCGCGCAGCGCCTGCCAGTGGTTGCGTTTGCCGGCGATCACGTCGTCTAGCTGCTGCTGGACGGCGGGGTTGCGTTCGCGCCCGCGCTGCTCGGTCAGCCGTTCCAGTTCGCGCGGGATCAAGTCACGCTCGCGCGTCAGCAGGTCGTCGCGCGTATAGGCGTCAAGGCGCAGCGCCAACTGGTAGATGTTGCTCAGCCAGGCGGTGATCTGTCCGGCGGTGTCGTCTAGCCGGTCGCGGATTACGCCGTTTTTTTGCTGGCGCACCTGGGTTTCGATACGCCGCTGATATTCCAGCGCCGACTCCA
Organism: Caldilineaceae bacterium; assembly: GCA_020845455.1. Taxonomy (GTDB): domain Bacteria; phylum Chloroflexota; class Anaerolineae; order Caldilineales; family Caldilineaceae; genus QEUY01. Next base: position 13,479 of record JADLFO010000330.1, on the reverse strand, counting down.
GTTGGGTGCGCAGTTCTTTGTCGCCGATGGTGCGCGGGTTGAACTGCTCTTGAAAGAGCGTCAGCAGAATTTCGGCGTTGGCCTCGGCGTCGGTCAGGCTGGAATAGACGATAACGGCCACGGCGATCAGCCCCAGCAGCGGCCAGCCGAAGCGCGGCCACCAGAAGAACGGGCGCGGCAGCAGGAAGCTCAGGATGATGGTCAGGGCCAGTACAACTGCGCTCTCCCAGCGAAACAGCGCATACTGCAGGAGGGTGCCGGTGGCGCGTTGCTGTAGTTCGGTACGGATCGTAGTCATGCTGCGTTAGAAGTAATACGCTAGAAGTAATGCGTTAGAAGTAAGTAGAGATGATCCGGTAGAGTTCCTCGATATCGGTTTCGTCGGCGCGGCGAAACTGGCCCTGGCCGATGCGCGCCATTTCGGTGAGCAGCGATTCGTCGGCATCGCGGCCAAAGGCAACGGTGAAGATGACCGGGCGGCCCGGTTGGTTACCGGTCAGCAGCCGTTCGAGATCGTTCAGCCGATAGTAGCTTTCGTTTTCCTGGCCGTCGGTCATAACCACGATGGCGTTGATGGCCGAGGCGTCGCCCTGCGCCAGCAGGTCTTCGGCGGCAGCGTAGACGGCATCGATCAGCGCGGTGCCGCCCAGGGCCTCCATGTTGTCGATCAGGGTGAGCGTGTCGCGGCGGTTGTTGTCGTCCATCACGCGCAGCGGCACAAAGTTCTTAGTGCCGCTGGCAAACTCGATCAGCCCCAGCCGGTCACGGTCGCCTTGAATCTGTTGGACAAAGGCCGCCAGCGCCTCGCGTGTGCGCGCGATCTTGGCCCCTTCCATGCTGCCGCTGGTGTCCACCACCAGATAGACGTTGGTGGGCCGTTTGGTGTAATACCAGACGTTCTGCACCACTTCGATTACGCTGGGCGGCGGCATCTGGAGCGTGGTCTGCGGCTCGCGCCAGTTCACGGCGTCGGTCTCGGCAAAGGGGCTGCCGGACGCGTCCAACTCGATGGCGAGGTCGGCGGGCCGGTAGCCGGTTTGCAGGAAGCGGCGCTGGCTGTCGGGCGTCAGCAAAAAGTCGGTAAAGGCGCGGAAGGTGAGCCGCTGGTTGTCGGTCACGCCCGGCTCATGCGCCTGCGCGCCCAGTTCAAGCAGCGCCAGGGGATGGTCGGTCCACAAAGTGCCCTCGGCGGGGTAGATGGCGACCAAGGGGTCTTCGCCGTGGGTGCGGTTCCAGTCGATGACTACCCGCTCTTGGGCGACAAAGGCGTCTAGGAAGTTGCGCCCTTCTTCGGCCAGCCGCTGGGTAACGACCTCTTCGCCCTCGCCATAGAAGCGCACGGTGGCCTCGACGGCCTGGACATAGGCGAGGGTCGTTTCGTCGGTGGCGGCGTCTACAGTCAGCCCGCGGGTGAGGCCGGCCCCCGCATAGAATTCGGCCAGGGTCGCCAGCAGGCCGGCGGCGTTGTTGGTCGCCGGGTGGTTCCATTTGAAGTTCGGATCGTCGGTTGCTTTGCGCTGGATCTCCTGCCAGCCGACCGGTTGGTCCGGCCAGCCCAACTCACGCGCTACGTCTTGCCAGGCTGCAACCACGATCGGGCTGACGGCCACGCGCACGGGAGTGCCGGTGCGCCGCTGGCTGATGGGGATCTGGCTTTCCTCGGCCTGGGCATCTTGGCGTGCGGCCCATGCGGCCTCCAACTGGTCGATCCAAAGGCTGCTGTCGGGTGCGATGGCCTGGAAGTTGGGCAAACTGAGCGCCTGTTCCACCATCTGTTCGGAGACGGTGGGCACGATCCAGACAGTCATTTTCTTGTCGTCGGGGGTGCGGTGGTCTTGGCTGTTGAACTGGTTGGCGAACTCTTGCAGCACCGGGGCCATGACGGGGGAGGCAGCGATCGTCAGTTCGGCGCTGTCCACCGCCCAACTGGGCGTCTGCTGCAGCAAGTTTTCGGCAGGGTCGCCGCGCAGGGCGCGCGCCAGCCACAGCCCGCCGCCCAAGGTAGTGGAGACACAGGCGACCAAGACGAGAAGCAGCACGCCCCCGCCCACAAACAGATTGCGGCGGCGTGTGGCGCGTGCTTCGGTACGAAAGGCGTGGCGGCGTTCACGGCTGATCACAATAGCACCTCACTGCGCCACGTTCAGTTCAAACCAACGCAACAAGGCGAGCAGCACATCCCGGTCGGGGCTGCGCATGGCCGTGGTGCGGGGTACGACAGCCTGCACGCCTGTATCTTGCCAGGCGGTAAAGAGGCTTTCCGGGACGGCATCCACCGGGATGTTGGGGTTGGCCGGGCGTAGGCCATATTGCAGCGCGGCCTGCTGCTGGGCGTCGCTCAAGAGGAAGCGCTGAAATTCCAGCGCAGCGTTCTTTTCCAGCGCCGAAGTCTCCGGGCCGACCCAAACGGTAAAGGGAAAGTCGAACCAGGTGACATAGGCGGGATAGTAGAGCCGCAGCGGGTCTTCCCAGCGCGTGAGAATGCCCTGCATATTTTGCAGCAGGTCGCTTTCGAGCAACTGACCGCCGTCGCCGACGCTGTAGCCAAAGAGGGCGAAGTCTTCGGCGGTGTAGGCGCTGGCGCTGCTGAAATCGGTCACCGCGCCCATCAATTCGCTCAGCCACTTTTGAAATTCGGGGTTGGTGACATCTTCGACCGAGATGTCGGTGCGGTCATAATATTCGCCTGCCGCCGAGATCATGGCCGCCAGCCCGCCCACATTTTTACTTGGGTTGGGGACTACGAGCTTGAAAAAGCCCCATCCCGCCTCGCCGCCCAGTTCGGGCCAGCCGCCGCGGGCGATAGCGGCATCGTGGATCGTCTGCCAGTTGATCTCGCCGAACTTGTTTTCGAGCACATTGGCCCGGCTGGCATAGAGACCCCAGGCAAAAAGGCTGATGGCGATGGGGCGGGCGCGGTATTCGCCGTCGGTTAAAAAGACATCGCGGCCCAGGCGCTCTTTGTAGGAGGCGTTGGCCAACTCGACCAGATAGCGGCTGTCAGGGATCCAGACCGTGGGGAAATCGTCGAGCTGGGCGCGCTGTTCGGGCGTCAGGTCGTCGGGCGTCACGCCGGCTTCCAAGGCCCCGAACTCGTTGCGGTCCCAGCGGCCGAGCGCGCTCAGACCGTCCATGCCGATGACCTCGACTTGGATCGGGACGCCGTCGACGGTGGCGTTGCTGCGGTTGAACTCGGCGGCGGCGCTGCGCACCCACGGCTCAACCGGCAGCGCCGTGAGGATGCGGATGGTGACGGCTTCCGGACGGTCGACGGTCAGACCGGGGTCGGAGACCGCGCCGGTCGTGCCGCGCCAGATCAACGAGGCGGCCACAATCAAGACGGCGACGGCCAGGATAGCGATGAAGATTGCGCGTGTGCGGTTCATGCTCTGTATATCTCGTGCCTATGCGCCCCTGTATGTTGCGGGATGTGCAGTGTGGTGCGGGCGCGTTCGATTGGGGACAGCCGCCCGGCGCATGGGTGGGTTGGGCCAACGACAGCCCGCTGGGAGCGGTCCCGCTTGCCATGTGGCAAGTGGGACCGCATGGATGGAAGTGGTTAGCCGCTCAGGCCGAGACGCTTCTTGCGTTCGGCAAGCTGGGCGTCGAGCGTGCTGCGCTCAAGCACCTGGTCCATCTGCTCGTCCAGGCTGGCGGCGCGCATCTCGCTGGCGGTGCTGGCACGGTCGAGCCGCTCGTGGATGCTCTGGGCAATGCGTTTGATATCGGCATCGCCGGACCCCATGAGGTCGTCCAGGCTCTTCATGGCGCGGACGGTGACCTCCTTGCTCTTGGCGAGTTCCAAGAGGGCCTGCAGCTCTTCCCGCTCCTGCTTCATGGTCTGGAGGCGGGCTTCGAGCTTGACCTTGGCATCCAGCAGCTTCTTGAACTCAGTTTCCTGGCGGGCCAACTGCTCGGTATAGGTTTCGACCAGCCGTTTGGTGCTGTTGAAACGGCTTTGTACGGCTACGGCAGCGGTTTCGTTGCCTTCGGTGAGGAAGGCGTCTACGGCGCGGTCCATCTCGGCCATCTTCTGTCCATGGTCGTCGAGCCGGCGCTTGATCGATTTGACTTCCCCGCCCACAGCCGCGGCGGCCTCTTCCAGGTCTTCCAAGTTCGATTCGACCTGGCGGATGTACTGGTCGATCACGGCGACGCTGTTGGTCTTTAGCGCCTGATCCACCATGTAATGCAGGTTGGCGGAGATCAGCGTGGAGACTTTTTCTAGTAAGGATGCCATGTGTGTCCTCCTCGGATATGCGTTCTAGGGCATGCGGTCTGCACCGGTTACGCCTATCATTATAGCGCGCGCCTCTTTGGGGTGCAATGACCTGGGGCTGACAATGGGCTGAAGATTGGCTGACTCGGCGTACACAGACAGGCGGGATCAGGCAGAGGGCAGGGCGGCGCGCGCCTGCGCGACGATCGCAAGGACGCGCTCGCTTTCGCCCGCCAGCCCGCTGCTGCGGAAGCCAGGAACAGCTTCCAAGGCAGTGAACGTCATGGGCGCGCTGTGGGCGATCGCCTTGAGCAGCGTGGCGGTTGCGACCAGCGACGGCGTTGTATGGCCGGCAACGGCTTTTTTCTGGCGCAGTTCCTGGAGCTTGAGAAAGATCTGCCGCTCAACTTGGGGCGAAACGGCGGGCGCTGCGGGTGTGGCAGTATAGGGCGTGCGCGGGGCGGCGCGCTGCGCGGCCAGCAGTTCGGCGTCACCTTCTTGGGACGGGTTCAGATGGATCAGGTCGATCAGGGTGGGGCCGTAGTACTCGATGCGCTGCGCGCCGATGCCGGGCAGCTCGGCCAGTTCCTCCAAGGACTGCGGGCGAGTTTCGGCGATGCGCAGGATCAGGTCGTTGCCCATGATCATATAGGGCGGCTGGTTCAGTTCTTCGGCCAGCCGTCGCCGCCACAGCCAGATCGCCTTTTGCAGCGCAGTGTACTTGTCGCCTTCGCGCGGCAGATCGTCGCCTGTGTCCGTTTCCGGTTCGGGCGGCGCCGGCGCCGGCGAGGCGAGATCGGGATGCTCTGCCAGCCAGTTTTCGGCTTCGGCGCGCCCGCGCAAGGTGGGCGCCAGCACGGGATAGCCCTGGCTTTCATATTGGCGCAGCCGGCCATCTTCGAGCATGTCGTCGATGTACTCTTGGATGGTCGCTTCGCCCAGCGCCTTAAGACGGCCATGGTGGCGCGCTTTGTCGGGGGTGACGGGGGCGCGCAGGCTGCCGGCCAGGACGCTCGCCAGCCCTCTGCGCCCGACCCGTTTGGGCAGGCTGATCAGACAGTCGAGGATCATCGCCTCGAGATCGGCGTCGTCGGGCAGCGCCGGGGCGACGGTTTCGCTGCGCGGCAGGTCGGGGCGCATGCCGGTGCAGTTGTCACACACGTTGCAGCGGGTGCGCGGCGGGCTGCCAAAATGGGCGCTGATATAGCCGTGGCGGCAGCCTTCGGTGGTGGCATAGCCCACCACGTCGTCGATACGGCGTTGGGCTACGGCGGTGTTGTTCTGCAGCATGCGCTCGATGCGCTCGGCCATGCCTGCGGGCCGCGGCGGAAGCGTAATCAACATGGCGCGGCGCGCCGATTTGACGTGCAGATAGCCCGCCGCGCCCCAGTCCAACAGCCGGCCCTCGGCCTCGTGCAGCGGCCAATCCATATACTCGGCGATGACGCTCGTCTTGAATTCCTCCTCTCGTGTACCGGAGAGGGCAAGGCCGCGGTGCAGACGTTGAAAGGCGCGGTCGTGCCGGGCCGCGTCCGGCATCTGCCTGGGCAGCGCCAGAGTGAGCAACTGGGGCACGTCAAAGCCGCGCGTCAATAGGTCGAGCCGTTCCAGCATGCTGACGGCCACGCGCAGGGTGGTTTCGTCGGCGTTGAGCACCTGTTGCAGGCGGCGTATATCCACGGGGCCGGTCACCGGCTCGTCGACCGTGGGGGCTGCGGCGTCGGCATAGACGCCCAGTTGGGTCGCGACTGCGGCGTAGACCTTCTCTAGGAATTCGACAGTGTACTCGTCGGATTTGGCCCAACGGCGGAAATTGGCCCAGTCATTGTTGCTGTAGAAAAGGATGCCCTGGCTCGGTTTGCCGTCACGCCCGGCGCGGCCCACTTCCTGATAGTAGGCGGCCAAGCTGCGCGCCGGGTGGAAGTGGACGATGAAGCGGATGTCGGGCTTATCAATGCCCATGCCAAAGGCGATGGTCGCCACCACCACGCGCGTCTGGTCGGACATGAAGCGGTCCTGGACCGCGCCGCGGTCTTCGCGCCCGGCGTGATAGGCTTCGGCCTCCACGCCCCGGCTGCGGAGTTCATAGGCGAGCGATTCGCTCTTGTGGCGACTGTTGACATAAATAATGCCGCTGCCTTCGGTCTTGGTCACGAAGGAGAGCAGCGCGGCCAGCTTTTCGTCTTCATTGTGAAAGTGAAAGGCAGAGAGATGCAGGTTGCTGCGGAAGATGTCCAGCGCCATGACGCGCGGGCGGGCGGCGTGGATACTGCCGGGCACGGCGGTGTCGCTGATCGCCTCGACGATCTCGTCGCGCACGCGTGGCGGTGCGGTGGCGGTCATGGCGAGCGCGGGGGGGGAGCCAAGCTCTTGGCGCGCCTCTTGGATAAAGAGATAGTCGGGGCGGAAATCGTGTCCCCACAGGCTGACGCAGTGGGCTTCATCCACCACCAGAAAGGCCAGCCCGGCATTGCGCAGGGCGCGTAAAAAGGTGCGCTGGCGCAGCCGTTCGGGCGCGGCGTAGATCAGTTTATAGGCTCCGGCGGCCACATCCTTGAGCCGCGCTTCCAGCTCGTCGTCGTCGAGGGTGCTGTTGATAAAGGTCGCCTTGCGCCTCGCTGCCGTGGGCAGGCTTTCGACCTGGTCTTTCATCAAGGCGATCAGTGGGCTGATGACCAGCGTAGGTTTTTCTTGGATCAATGCCGGCAGTTGATAGCAGAGCGACTTGCCCGCGCCGGTGGGCATCACGGCCAGGATCGACTCGTGGCGGCGGATGGCGGCGATGACTTCAGTCTGCCCTTCGCGCAGGCGCGCAAAGCCGAAGTGTCGCGCCGCTTCAAGCTGGATGGCGCGGCGTTCCTCGCGCGATACGTCGATCGATTCGGGGCCGTTGAGATGGCGGTAGAGTTGCGCCGGGTCGGCGACCAGCGCCGGGTCGAGCGCCAAGAAGGGCGCGAGCGCCGTGTGCAGCGCTTCGGCCTGGATTTGGCGGCGGCGTTCAAGTTCGAGCCGGACGGCAGCGGCGCTCTGTTCGTGGTTGAGCAGATGGTGCAGGCGGACCAATCGTTGTAACGACGTGTCCAGCGTGTCCGCGGGCACGCCCGAACCCAGCCGCTCGGCATATTCTCCGGCCAGCGCAACCTCACCCGCCCGATAGGATAGCTCGGCCAGGGTCAATTCGGCCTCAAGATCGCCGGAGCGTAAGGCAAGAAATGCTTCCAGCGTTGCCCGTGCTTTGGCGAAGTCGCCGGTCGCGGCGTAGATTTCGGCCGCGGTGCATTGCGCCAAACTGTGGCGCAGGTAGGCGCTGCCGATGTCGTCGGCCACGGCGCGGGCGTGGGAGGGGTGACCGGCGGCGAGCAGGGCACGGGCCTCCATACATTGGCTGGCGATGGTGGTGCTGCGGTGCTGGCGGCGTTCGATGGTGGCGAGCGCTTCGGCGGCTGCACTGGCCGTGCCGACGGCCAGTTGGGCGCGGGCTTGGTAGTCGAGCAGGAAGAGCCAGGAGCCGTGCGCCTCGCGCAGCGCCGTCACCAGGCGCAGTTGGTCGTCGGGCGACTCCCAAGTCTGAATATAGTCCAGCAGTTGGTCGCGAGTTTCTGGCGGCAGATCGGCCAGTTGCGCCGGCGTCAAGCTGATCGCACGCAATAAGGAGGCGGATGGCACGTCTTGGTTCGGCATGAATTCGTCGCGTCCTAGCAGGTCGGCACTGCGAGGAATTCCCAATAGGGGAATTCTTGGGGCGTCGTCAATGCATCGTGTCAATATAGCATGTCAATATGAGTCAATATACTGTGTCGATACATTGTGCAACCTTACACCGAAGCGATAAGGCTTGTCAATCGCGCCGGCGTGGGCGGGCGCATCTCACGCTGGGAGCGTGCGCCTGTCACCCTGCTTACGCAGCGGTGCGCAGCACCGGAGCCTGCCCTGAGCCGGGCGAAGGGTCTGCGGGGAAGGGTCTCTCCGGGCGGCGCACCGCAGCAGAGAGATTCCTCGGCAGGAGCCTTCGGAATGACAAATGACAAACCCGCCCCTAACGTGAAATGCATCCGGCGTGGGCCTCTGCCTGCCTGTCCGGTGCACCGCGGCCGGATGGCGGTTCAGCGGGGTGAGCAGAAGAACGCGCAAGGAGCGGAATGCTATACCCGTCCGACTACTGCTATACTGTGGAGTAGTGGCGGCGTGATGAGCCGCCCACAGGATGCAGAGAGGGAGAACGGCTGATGGATCGGCAACAGCTTTTGCAGCGGCTTGACAAGGCCTGGCAGGCGTTGAAGGAATCCTATGCGGGTTTGTCCGAGGCGCAGTTGACCGAGCCGGGGGTGATGGGCGAGTGGTCGGTGCGCGACAGCTTGGTCCATATCACGACGTGGGAAGAGGAGGCGCTCAAGCATCTGCCCCACATCGCGCAGGGGGGCAGGCCGCCGCGTTATTCGACGCTGTATGGCGGCATTGACGCCTTTAACGCGCAGATGATGGCGCAGCGCCGCGACCTGGCGCTCGATGTGGCGCTGCGCCAACTGGACGAGACGCACGATCGGTTGGTCGCCTATCTGCACAGTGTGCCGGACGACCTGTTTACAGCGGAGACCCGTTTTCGGCGGCGTCTGCGGCTCGACACCTACAGCCATTACCCGCTGCATGCCAAGGCGATCCTGGTCTGGCGGTCGCGGGTGGGCTTGGCATGAGCGGGGCACGCATCGGCCAGGGTTTGACGGTCGCAGGGGCCGCCCCTATAATCTGTTGTCAACTTCCCAGCGCAAGCCGGCTGTATGCCGCACGGGGTGGGCGTTTGGTGTTGTGGCGCGCGGCCCAGCCGCCGGACTGGGCGCCAGTCGGTAACGTTCGGCACGACTTTTGGCGGGGCGTGGTGTTATAGATAGTGGAAAACGATTGTTCAAGGACCATATGGTCCGGTCTTAATTCAGGAATGAGGAGACAGGATCTAAAATGACACGGGTCTTTATCACCGGCCTCGGCGCCATTACTCCCGTGGGCAACGACGTTGAAACCTATTGGCACAATCTGCTGGCAGGTAAGTCGGGGGCGGCCCGGATCACTCAATTTTATACAGGCGATATGCCCTATAATATTGCCTGCGAAGTCAAAGACTTTGACCCTGGCGATTATATGGATCGTAAACTGGTGCGGCGCACGGCGCGCTCGACGCAGTTTGCGATCGCTGCCAGCCGGCAAGCTCTAGAAGATGCCCAGTTGGTCATCGACGAGAGCAACCGCAACGACGTAGGTGTGATGATGGCGACGGGCGGCGGCGGCATGACCGAGGTCGAGTTCGCCACCATGGGCATGGCCGAGAAAGGGTGGCGCTCGGTTGGGCCGTTTGTCGTGCCTAACGCTATGTCTAACGCCGTGAGCTGTCTGGTTTCGATTGAGACCGGCGCGCGCGGCCCGGTGATGACCAGCACGGCGGCTTGCGCCAGCGGTCACTATTCGATCATCGAGGGCTATCATTTTCTGCAGCGCGGCGAGGCCGAGGTGATCATCGCCGGGGGGGCGGAGTCGGCGATCTCGATGTTCACAATGTCGGCCTTTGGGCGTATGGGGCCGCTCTCCGGCCGCTCTGATGACCCCGAACATGCCTGCCGGCCCTTTTCGGTCGACCGTGATGGCTTTGTGACGGGCGAAGGGGCGTGCGCCTTGATCCTGGAGACCGAGGAACACGCCCTGCGCCGCGGGGCCAAGATCTATGGCGAGGTATTGGGGGGGAGGTTGACGGCAGACGCCTATCATGTGACTGCGCCGGACCCGGATGGAGACGGCGCGGCGCGCGCCTTAAGTGGCGCACTCAAGAACGCGCATCTGACCCCCGACGGCATCGACGTGGTCTTTGCGCATGGGACGGGCACGACGCTCAACGATGCGGGCGAGGCCAAGGCGCTGAAGCGTGTCTTTGGCGAGCATGTCTATGATATGAAGATCACCAGCATCAAGAGCATGATCGGCCATGGCCTGGGCGCGGCGGGCGCGCAGTCGGCGGTGGCCGCAGTGCTGGCGCTGCGCGACGGTATTGTACCCCCCACGATCAACTATACGCCCGACCCGGAGATCGACATCCCGATTGTGGGGAATGTGGCGCAGAAGGTGGACGGCCGGCATGCGCTCGTCAATGCCTTTGGCTTTGGCGGCCAGAATGTGGTGGCGGTTTTTGGCCGGGTCGACGGCCACAATGGACACGGCGGCTAGACGCGCCCAGTCCACCGGCTACGATAGATCGGCGAGGGGAGCGGACATTCCGCTCCCCTCGTTTTTTGTGTTGGCTATGCGCTGCCTGGCCCCTATTCGTCGCGCAGGGCGTAGCCGGTATGGGCCAGAAAGACATCGCCCAGGCTGGGACGCTGGACACTGACCGAGTGGATTTGAAAGCCCGCAGCATGGGCCAGATGGACTAGGGGCGCTAGACGCTGTTCGCCGGCGTCGACGCCGATCTGCAGCTGTGCGCCGACCTCCTCTGCAGCGTGTCGATGAACCTTAGCGACGTAGGGCGCGCGCTGCAACTGTGCCATAAATGCTGCACTGTCGCCGCTGCCGCGCATCAAGACAATATCCGCGCCCAGGGCGCGCACCAGGTCGGCAGGTTTGCCTTCGACGATCAGCCGGCCGTGGTCGACGATGCCGACGCGGTCGGCCAGCGTTTCGGCCTCTTCCATAGAGTGGGTGGTCAGCAGGAGGGTCAACCCCTCTTCGTCGCGCAGTTGGCGGATATAGCGCCAGATGCCGGCGCGGTTCTGAGGGTCGAGGCCCTGGGTCGGTTCGTCGAGGAAGAGCACAGCGGGCTGGGTCATCAGCCCGCGCGCCAGTTCGAGCCGTCGCTTCATGCCGCCTGAATAGCCGGCGGCGTGGCGGTCAAGCACGTCGGCCAGTTCGACCAGCGCGGCCAACTCGGCGATGCGCGCTTGGCGTTCGGCGCGCGGCCGGCCGTAGAGCTTGCCGTGAAAGTCTAGGATTTGGCGTCCGGTCAACTCTTGGTCGAGGACGACCTCTTGAAAGGTGACGCCGATCCGGCGGCGGACTTCGGCGGGCTGCGTCGCCACGTCAAAACCTGCGATGGCGGCGCTGCCGCGCGTGGGCAGGAGCAGGGTCGTCAGGATGGAGAGCAGCGTGGTCTTGCCTGCGCCGTTGGGGCCGAGGAGGGCGTAGATCTCGCCGCGGCGCACGCTCAGGTCGACACCGCGCAGGGCGTGGATGGTCTGCCCGCCGGGAAGGTTGTACTCTTTTTCGAGGCCGCGCACCTCGATGATGTTGGTTGAAGCCATGCGTTTGTATCGTTCTGCCCCGTGCGGCCACTTGGCCTGTGGGTCTATGGGACGGCGGAGAGCGGTTGTGATCGCGCCGTACAAGCGACGGTTGGGCGTAGCCTGATCACGGCGCGATGGGGTGGCCCGCAGCCATTTCCTTCGCTACAGTCTCTGTAGACTGGATCATGTTACGCTACTATGGGGCGCGTCGCCAATTTGCCAGGCTCCCGCCTGCGGCTTGCCGGCTGGGGCAGGACGCGCCGCGACGATGAAGATCATCAGAAAGACGACGAGGTAATCAATGAGACTCCGTATCGCTCCATCCAGCGCCCTGGCTATATTGATCGCTATGCCGGCCGTGTTGGGTATGCTGTGGGCGACCACACCTGTCGCTCGCGCTGAGGAGACCCAATGCAGTGGGTCAATCGGTGCGCAGGTGTTGGATAACATCCTTGTGCCCGACGGTCAGAGCTGTGTCCTTACCGGCACGCAGGCCCAGGGCACTGTCCAGGTGGGCACGGGCGCGACCCTGCAGGCCGACGGCGTGACCGTGAACGGCAACATCCAGGCCGAAGGCGCCGCCGCCGTGACTGTTGCCGATGCGACGGTGGGCGGCAGTATCCAGATCAAGCAGGGCGGCGCGGCCACGGTCACCGGCGTTCAGGTGACCGGCGACATCCAGTTTGACGAAAACAGCGGGGCGCTCGCTGCCGGCGGCAACCAAGTGGGCGGCAACCTGCAGGCCTTCAAGAACAGCGGCGGGCTGGCGATCAATAACAACACGATTGGCGGCAACCTGCAGTGCAAAGAGAACAATCCCGCGCCGACGGGCAGCGGCAATCAGGCCGCCAGCCTGGAGGATCAATGTGCGGGTCTCGGCAGCGGGGACGGCGGCGGTAATGACGATGATGTCAAACGCTACGGGCGCATCACCAGTTTCCCGCCCGCGCCGTACACCGGCACTTGGGTGATCAACGGCGTCAGCTATACTGCCGACGGCAGCACGCAGTTTGAGCAGGAATATGGCGCGTTTGCCGAAGGTATCTGCGTCGAGGTGGAGTTCGCGGCGGCGGCGCCCGCGCCGGCTAAGAAGATCGAGACTGAGGAAGACTATAAATGCAGCGGGCGCACCGGCGACGATGACGATGACGCCGAAGGGGAGTTGTACGGCGTGGTGACCGAACTCCCCACCGGGCTGGTAGGGACCTGGGTCATCGGCGGCAAGAGCTTTGAGGCGACCGCGCAGACCGAGTTTGACGACGAAGGCGGCACATTTGCCAAGGGTGTCACCGTCAAGGTGGAGTTCACGACCGACAGCGCCGGTGTGAACCACGCCACAGAGATCGAACTTAAGTATGGCGACGATGACGACGACGATGACGACGACGATGAGTATGGTGAAGCGCCCGGCGCAGAGGGCCAGGCCTATGGGCTGCTGGAGAGCCGCCCCGCAGAACGCAACGGCGAGTGGGTGATCGGCGGTATTGCGTATGTGGTAGACGACGGCTCCGAGTTGGATGACGCCGCCGAACTGGTGGTGGGCGCGCGGGTGAAGGTAGAGTATACCGTGCGCAGCGACGGGACGCGCCGTGCGCATGAGATTGAGGCGACGGGCGACGACGGCGAAGTGGACGACGACGCCAACTCGAAACTGGTCGGATTTGTGCAGCAGATGCCGGCTGTGGGCTTTATGGGTAGCTGGAAGATCGCCGGGCTGGAATTTGAGGCAGGCCTGGGTACGAAGTTTGAGCAGGAATATGGCGCATTCGCCGTAGGGTCCTATGTCGAGGTCGAGTATCGCATGGAGGGCAGCACGCGCCGCATCTACAAGATCGAGACGCATGTCCCCCCCGGCGCGGGCACTGACGACGACCTGGGCAGGATTCAGTCGATCGGCGGGCAGGTTGCCGCGGCTGCGCCGAGCGCGAGCGTGTGGCAGATCGACGGGGTCGGCTATTTTGTGACACCTGCGACACAGTTGCTTGACCGCGGCGGCGAGCT
>JADLFO010000329.1 GCA_020845455.1 Caldilineaceae bacterium | reverse complement strand
CGGCGAGCCGCCCTTTGTCAATACGCTGTCGGGCGGGCGCACGGCGGATTGGGAGGCGCAGCACCGCCTCTTTGCCGACCGGCTGGCCGAGGTCGTAGCCTATGCCGAGGGCCGCGGGGTGATCTTGGCGATGGAGCCGCATGTCGATGGGCTGGTCGACACGCCGGAGCGCATGCTCAAAATTCTGGAACTGGTGGATTCGCCCTTTCTGCGCGTCAATTTTGACATCAGCCACTTCGACATTTTGGGCATGACCACGGCGGAGAGCGTGGCGGCGCTGGTCCCCTATTCGGTGCATACGCATGTCAAAGACCAGCGCGGGCGCTACCCGGACTATGAATTTCTGATCCCGGGGGAGGGCGATTTTGACTATGTGGACTATCTGCTGACCATGCAGGCGCACGGCTACGACGGCTTTATCAACGCCGAGGTGAGCAAGATGGTGCAGCGCCGGCCCGACTATGACCCGCTGGCCGCGGCTACTTTGTCCTATCGCACATTGGATGCCGCGTTCAAGCAGGCAGGCATCTCAAGGATGTAGCCAGGGTATCCTCATGAGATGAAAACAGAGTGACCGGCACTTGCGGATGCCGGTCACTCTGTTTGTAGTTTCGCTGTGCGGGCCGTGTGGCAAGGTCCGGACAGTGCCGCCTCGATAGCGACGGCCATCGTACGGGTTACGATAGATGGCTAGGCTCCTCTAGTTTGTGGGCGGCGAAAACCGGGCCAGTCCTCCGCCAAACCAGATGCTGCCATGAGGCGGGGGGGCCAGCCTTACGGCGTGGTCCCCATAGCGGGCCAGTCCTTCGCCAAACCAGATGCTGCCGTGAGCAGGTGCGGGCGCGACCGGTGGTTTGGCGCCATGCGCGGCAAATGCAGTCGTGGCGGTCAACACCGTCAGCGCGACGGCCGTCACTAGGATTAGTGTGAGCTTCATAGACTCTCCTTGTACTAACGCACTCACCATTTCGAGAGCAGGCAGCCAAATATGCTTGCGCCCTCCGCAACGGACGTTGAAGCCCATCCATATGCAGCAGACCCATCGGTCAAGAAGGGTCCCTTTCCGACTCTGTGCGAGTGACATCACTTCTAGAGGGAAATCGGCTCCGAGCGAACGGAGCGACACCTATAAAGACAGAACGAGTCGACGCGCGCGGGAAATTACGCCAGGGGAGACTCAAGTCTAGTTGCGGAGATCGGGCTTGTCAATACCCGCTACTTATCGGTTTTTCGATATAAATCACCTGATGCGTGCCTTGTTTAATAGCGCGCATCAGGTGAAAACAAACTGTACAGATGTGGTTGCTGAATCGGCTAGAACGGCAGACGCAGCGCGATGTCCCCCGCCAGGCCGGAACCGTGATAGAAGAGGTGATCCACGCCCATGGCGACAAAGAGCAGCGCCAGATAAAGCAGGCTGTATTTGTACAGCCGCCAGATGTGCTTGGGCGTCGGCTCGCGCCAGATGTCCCACGCTTGGCGCAGGAAGATGCCGTTGAGGATGAGCGCCAGCGCCAGATAGACCGGCCCCAGCAGCCCCAGGAAGGCGGGCGCAAAAGAGATCAGCGCCAGCAGCGCGCTGTAGAGCAGGATCTGTTTGTGTGTCTCGCGCGCGCCCACCGCCACGGGCAGCATCGGCACCCCGGCCGCGCCATATTCCTTTTGACGCACCAGGGCCAGCGCCCAGAAGTGGGGCGGCGTCCAGTAGAAGACGATCATAAACAGGAAGATGGGCAGCAGCGAGATCTCGTTGGTCATGGCGGCCCAGCCCACCAGCGGCGGGATCGCGCCCGACCCCCCGCCGATCACGATGTTCTGCGTGCTGGAGCGCTTGAGCAGGCGCGTGTAGATGATCAGATAGTAAAAGATGCCCGCCCCCGCCAGCAGCGCGGCGAGCAGGTTCACCGTCCACCACAGTTGCACAAAGCTCAGGACACAGAGCGCCAGCCCAAAGAGCAGCACTTGGTTGGGGGTCATGCGCCCCGAGGGCAGGGGCCGCCGCCGCGTGCGCACCATGACATGGTCGATGTCGCGGTCAAAATATTGGTTGATGGTGTTGGCGCCGCCCGCGGCCAAAAAGCCGCCCAGCAGGGTCCAGAAGATCACCATGCCGCCGGGCGGGGTGGTGGATGCCAGATACATCGGCGCCAGGGTGGTGACGAGCAGCAGCGAAATAATGCGCGGTTTGGTGAGCGTGAGATAGTCGCTGAGCGCCAGCCGCATCAACGCCTGCTCGCGCGTCATCACATGGCCGGCGCGGCTTTCTGCGCTCGGAATCGGTTCTAGCAGCGTGCCACGAAGTTGCATCGAACGGTTACGCTCCTGAATCACAAGCTGGCTTTGGGGTGACGGAAGTTGAGTCTGCATCTCACGCATGGCCCTCTTGCGGCGGGAAGCCGCCAAGGTCCGGGTGGGGTGCGCCCTCGCCCTCCTCGCCCAAAGGTTGAAGCGGATTTGCGAGCCGCTGGGCGCGCAGTTCCTGATTCTGGATAAAGAAGAGATAGCCCACGCCCAAGATCAGGGCAAAGGTGAACCACTGGATTGCATAGCTGAAGTGCGAGCCTTCGTCCAGGCGCAGCGGTTCCTCGCGATAGGGCAGCGCGTCATAGGCGCGGTTCTCTTCCGGCAACTGCAAGATAAAGACCGGCAGCAGTGAGTAGGGCATCTGAGGCCGGATGGCGTCGACGTTGATACGGAACCATTCCACCTGCGGGCTGTCGGGGACGGGCGGCGGCGCGCCGCTGGGCAGCAGTTGCGACTCTTGGATCAGCCCGATCACCGGCGCGCCGGGCGGTTCCTCGAACTGCGGCCAGGCTTCGGATTTGGATAGGCTGAACGGAACCCAGCCGCGCGCCACCAACACGGCGCGGTTGTCGTCGAGCACTAACGGGGTCACCAAGATAACGCCGGGCGCGCCGTCGCGGTTTTGGCCGGTCAGCACGACCTGCTCGGAATAATCAAAGGTCCCTTCGGCCTGGACGCGCCGATATTCTAGCTCGCTCAGGTCGGCGGGGATCTCATGCGTGTTGACATCAAACGGCGTCTGCTGCCAGCGCTCCGCCACCATGCGGTTATAGGCGCGGCGCTGCTCCAGCCGGTCTAGCTGCCAAAACCCCAGTTGGATCAGAACAAACACCCCGGCGATGACCAACAAGGTGGTCCACCACCAGCGGCGGTTGAAGAGTTTCAAAGGCACTTCATACAGCTTCACAGAACACCTGCG
>JADLFO010000328.1 GCA_020845455.1 Caldilineaceae bacterium | reverse complement strand
GCGCTGCCTTGAGCAAGCACGAATAAGGCGCTGCCGTCCCATTCATTCGGCGTTTCTCATACGCGTGCCCCAGATAGGTCGTCGGATTGGCCCTGCCTCTTGGCGGGCGAGAGGCTGTCGGCATCTAACTCTGGGCGGCTGAGGGCACGCGTATGGGCACGCAAATGAGACAAAGCTGATCTACGCATTGGGCAAACCCCCGTTTGGCGGACCGTCATTTGGGGCGATGGTGTCTTGAGATCCAGTTGAGACTTAGCGTGGCGCATGCCTTGCGCCGCCTAGAGTCGGGCAGGAAAGAGATGAAACGGCATTTCGAGCTGTATTTGATATCCCTCGCGCTGGGGCTTGTATTGGCAGGCTGCACGGCGATCCGCCTCGTCCCTGTTATCGAGCCGCCGGCTGAACCGGAAGTATTCGGCGGCCTGCCCGCCGCCGTCGAGTATAACCTCGGCGAGACGACGATCGTTCAGGAGCGGTTTGCGAAAGGGAGCCGCTTTCGCGAGATGCCCGTGCGGTTGAACGGCCTTATTGCCGCACCCACGGCAGCGGGCGGTTCTTATCCGGTTGTCGTCATCTTTCACGGCAACCACCCTGGCTGCCCGATCCCGGCGGGCGATGAGGTCGACCGCTGGCCCTGTGCGCCGGAAGACGAGCGGCCCAACTACCGAGGGTTTGCCTATCTTGTGCGCCGGCTGGCGGCGGAGGGCTATGTTGCCCTATCGATCAATATCAATGCCGAAAACACCTTCGGCTTTGGCGAGCCGGTACCGGGTGAGCGATTGCAGCAGTTGGTCACGCTGCACCTACAAGCGTTGGCGGCTGCGGCAGAGGGCGGCCCCAACGACTTTGGTCTCGAACTGGCCGGGCGTGTCGATCTGCACCGTCTGGCGCTTTTCGGCCATTCGCGCGGGGGCGAAGCCGCCTATAGCCTGGCCCATACGGATCCTCTGAACTCGCCGGAAGCGCCGGCCGGCCTGGATTATGGGCCGGTGGCCGGTCTACTTCTGATCGCGCCGGCAATTATTGCCGTTGAGCCTGTCGGCTCAGCGATGCCGATGGCGGTGATTCTGCCCGCCTGCGACGGCGATGTGGCCTTTCAGGAGGGGCAGCACTTCTATGAAGCGGCGCGGCTTGCTGCGGACCAGACCCAATGGGCGGCGTCGGTCTGGCTCGAACACGCCGGTCACAATGCCTTTAACGAGTTGCTGGCAGACGAAGCCAGGGCGCGGCCCGACCGTCCGGATTGCGCGGTGATGCTGAAGCCGGATGCCCAGCGGAACTTTTTGGCCGACTATGCATTGGATTTCCTGGCGATGATCTTTGGCGATCATCCCCAGGCGATTCTCAACGTAACGGCTCGTCTGGGGATGGATGTGCAGAGTCTAGCGGCGGATGAGTTATTTGGGGCGCCGGCGCGCATTGCGTCGTTGGCCGCCCGTTCCGACCGGCAGCCGCTCCTGATTCCGTCCGGCGTAAACGAGCTGACGACTCACTTGGCGGGGGGGAGCGTGATCGCCGAGGGTGTGACGATGTCCTATTGCGAGGCGGGCTATTACACGCCCGAAATGAAACCCGGCAGCGAGCCGTGTAAGCGAGTCAACCTGACCATCCCCGGCCAGCCGGCAATGGTTGTCGTCTCGTGGTCGCAGCCTGGTGCGGCGTTGCGTTTTGTGCTGCCGCCGGAGGCAGGCGACCTCAGCCGCTACGCTGCGTTCAGCCTGCGCGCGGCGGTTGACCCGCTCTCGGCGCTGAATAAGGCGGATACCGCGCAGCGCTTCACCGTGCAGTTGACCGACCGAGCCGGGGTCACGGCGACGGTACAGACAAGACCTGCCGAGCCGGCGCTGCGTTTTCCGCTCGGCTATGTGGAGGACAACCCCCATTTCGGGGGCGATCTCTTCTCCGGTCGTGTGCCGCTGACGACGCTCCGGGTGAGCCTTAGCGATTTTGCGGGAGTTGACCTGAGCGACATCGGCGAGGTCGTGCTGCTGTTCGACCAAAGCCCGAGCGGCGCGCTGTTCATGGGCGATCTGGAATGGGTGCGGCCGCCGGCTGAACAAGCCCCTAAATGAGCCACTGAATGAGACGTATCAGGGCGGATTTGGATGCGTTTGTCTAGTACACCCTTAGTACATTTTGTACCTGGTCATGAGCGACAGAGACAAGTATGCTCAGAGCAAGTAGAGATGCATGAAATACGGAGCCGGCGCCAACGGGAAGATCCCATGAGTCAAGAGACAGACATGCTGGGCGGAGTCTACTGTATTAGTGTACGCACCATCCTCGATGAAGGGTGGGTGCGTGCCCTCCAAGTTGACCCAATCGCTACCCGCCGTCACTATGCGGGTCCACCGCGCACGATTCTGACCGTCCGGCTCGCCGATCAATCGGAATTGCTGGGATTGCTCAACCGGCTGCATAACATGGGCCTTACGCTTCTTTCAGTCGAGTTGACCGTATCCTGCGGAAATGAGCCGGCCAGGAATTCTATGACCGCGTAGCCTGTTTCGCAGCCTGTACGAGCAGATGACAGAGACAACGAGGCGCGGTGCGTCCACTGTTTCGGGCACAGACTAAGGCGATAAGCTTCAGACCAAGACAAAGGGGGACAAGGTGACTGCAATTTACACATCTGCGGGCAGACCGGCGCGGAGCTACTGGTGGGTTTTGCTGATCGAAGGTCTAGTTGCGATTGGGTTTGGCGCGATGCTCTTTTTGCAGCCTGCGATCACGCTTGTCATATTGACGACCTTCCTGGGCGCGTACTGGCTTGTCGATGGCGTCTTCAAGGTTGTGGGGGCGTTTACGGGGCGGGGCGACCGCAGCTGGTGGCTGCTGCTGTTGTCGGGGCTGTTGGGGATCGCGGCTGGGATCATCGTATTTAGCCAGCCGTTGATCGCCACGCTGCTCACACAGCTTTTCCTGGTTTATCTACTCGCCATTCAGGCGATCATTGGCGGTATTTTGAGCATGATCTGGGCGATCCGGGTGCGCAAAGAGATCCAGGGTGAAGGATGGATTCTTGCCGGCGGTTTGCTGGCGATCCTATTGGGTGTGTTGCTTTTCTCTTCACCCCTTATTTCGATCCTGACGCTGGCGTGGATTGCGGCCGGGTTCGCTGTTGTAGGCGGGATCGGGATGATCATTGCTGCGTTTCGCATGCGCTAGCCGTTGGGCACGGCCTGTGCGCAGCCTTCGCAAGATTCACGATATGGTGTGGTGATAGCGCCGTTAGCGGTTTGACAAAGCAGGGGCAGGGTTGAGATGACAGCGTTGCCGTCAAGGCAAGAAAAGCTCGTGCCCGCTGCCGCAAGCCGGCGTATGCAGTGGTCGATATTGGTCGCTTGTTGTATATCGAGCAGCGCCAAGCTGCTGGAGCCGCCGATCTGGGTGTTCGACCCGCCTGGGGTGCAGCCGTTCGATGCGGCGTGGAACGACTATCGGCTAATCGCCAGCGTAAGCGGTATTCTGCTGGTTGTCTTCTTGCTGGTGGGCGGTGTGTTGGGCGATCTCTATGGTCGCCGCCGCGTCTGGCTCGTCGGGCTGGTGGGGTTTGTAGCCTCCAACCTGCTGCTTATGGTTTGGTCCAACCCGGTTTGGCATGTCATGTTGCGCTTTTGCGCCATGGCCTTTGGCTCGCTGTTTGTGCCTTTGGTACTGGCGACGCTTCATCAGACCTTCGCCGGGCAAAATCGTGCGCTGGCTTTTGCGATCTATGTGATTGTCAATGCCGCATCTGTGCAGGTCGCCTGGTTGCAGGGCCAGTTCTTAGCGGGATGGGTAGGCTGGCGCGCCGCTTATGTGCTGCCGGTATTGGCAGCCATCGTAGCCACGCGTTGGGTCTATCGCTATATTGCGGAGAAGAAGACTGAGCGACAGCGCCGGCTTGATTTTGTGGTCTACAGCGGTTGGACCCTTCTCGTCTTGGCTGCGGTCTATGGGCTGGCGGTGCTGCCGGTGGCGTCTGATCGCTGGTTGGCTGTCGTGACGGCCGCTACGCTCGTAGGATTGACCGGCGCGATCCTTGTGCTTTGGTGGGAGGTACGCCGCCCAAAGGATGTGCTCCGGTTTCGGAGGTTCCAGGCAGGTGAGTTGGTTGCATTGATCGTGACGGGCGCGGTGATCCAATTTCTGTTGATCGGCTTTGGCCTGCGCACGCTGGGTTTGTTTCAAGTGGTCAAGTCGATGTCTGCGCTGGTCGCTGTTGTCGCTTTGGCCCCGGTGCTGTTGGGCCTGCTCATCGCGCTGCTTCTGTTTTTTAAGGCGATGGAGCGGTATCGGGCGCGTGGGGTCATCGCGGGCGGGCTGCTCACTATGGCGGTGGCGATTGCCGCTGCAGCGCTGTTGGCGGGCAATGGCTCGTATCTGAGTTTTTCGCCGTCGCTTGTGCTGTTCGGTGTGGGCTATTTGGTGGCTAACACCGTGTGGACCAGCGCGTTTTTGCGTTCGGCGGTGGCTCGCCACGATGGGGTCAATGCGGCGATCAGCAGCGCCACAAGTCTGATAGGCGGAGCAGTCGGTTCGGCGCTCACAGGGAATCTCTTAACTCGTCTAGGCCTTGAACTTTATCTCCAGGAGCTGATGGCGGCCAATGTCAACGCGGTCGGTGCGCTCGAGGCGTTGATCGCCTTCAAGACATTGGTGTTATCCGAACCAGCCGATATCGCGGCGGTGACCGAGTATATGCAATTTGATCTGTTAGGCGGCTACCGTGAGGCCTATGCAGCCGCGTACAGCCAAGTTCTATGGCTGATGGTGGCCTTCGCCGGAGTGACGGCGGTGATCATCGGCTTTGGTTTGCGGCGTTCGCTCAAGGCCACCACGAAATATCCGGTGGATGATGAATTGAGTACGGTTTAGCGTTCGATGGAGGCGTTCATCGAGGGGATCGGGCAACGAAGGCTTCGGACAGTTTCATTGCCCGGTGTAGCGCCTCCACAACAGGACAATCATGCGGTATTCGGCGACCTTTACCTCGCCGTTCCAAACTATTCGGTATCTAGGTTTAGGGTCCGCAAGGACGACTAAGAAAGGATTTGAAAGATGGCGACATTGACAGCGCTCAAGTTCAATACGCCGGAGGGGGCCAATCAGATGCTCACCCTGCTGGGCGACCTCCAGCGCCAAGGCTTGCTTAGGATCCAGGACGGCGCCATCGTCACCTGGCCGCAGGGCAAGAAGGGTCCCAAGACGCGCCAGCTTACCAACCTGGCGGGGGCCGGCGCTCTCTCGGGCGCGTTCTGGGGGATGTTGTTTGGCTTGCTTTTCCTTGTGCCGTTTTTTGGCATGGCGGTGGGGGCGGCGATGGGGGCGATGACGGGCGCCATGGCCGACTACGGCATCGACGACAGCTTTATCAAACGCGTGCGCAACGAAGTGACCGAAGGAACCTCGGCGCTGTTTTTGCTGACAAGCGATGTCGTGACGGACCGGGTGCTGGATGCCATTCGCCAGCAAGGGCTTCAGCCGGAGTTGATCGCCTCCAACCTCTCCAGCGAGCAAGAGGATAAGCTGCACGAGGCGTTTGAGACGGCATAAGCGACATCACAGGCGTGTCTACGCACGCCAGGGGAACGGGCCGCATCACAAGATGCGGCCCTCATCTGATCTGCGACCGCTCTAGGAACGGGCTGTAGGAATAGCGAGGAGGGGACAAAAATGGATATCCTTGTCGGCATTTTGTTGGTGGTGTGGGGGGTGGCGTTGATGGCGTTTGGGCTGTGGCTTTTTTACGCCTTGCTGCCCTTGTGGTACGGGCTGTTTGGGGGCGTGGCAGGCTTTACGATCGGAACATGGATGACAGGCGGGGCGAACGGCTGGTTGGGCGGGACGCTCACTTGGACGCTGGCGATTGTCGGAGCGGCGCTGTTTGCGGCGCTGGCCTACAGCCTTGAACCGTTCCGGCGCATCCTGGCCGGGCTGTTGATGGGCTTTTCGCTCGGCTCGCTTGTGGCGGCGCTTTTTGGCGGCGGGGTCTTTGTCACAATGCTGTTCGGCGGGGTGGGGGCGCTGATCTTTGCCGTGCTGGTGCCGCTCTTTTTTGACCCGCTGATCGTGGTAGGGTCGTCGTTCTCAGGCGCGGCGCTGGTGATGGACGGGCTGTATCTGATCCTGCCTTTCTTGGGCTTTGCGCTGAACCGCACCAATGCGGCCAATCAGAGCAACTGGCTGGCTATTGTGGTCTACATCGTGCTCGGCGCGGTGGGCCTTGCCTGGCAGTTGAGCAACCTCCGGCGTTGGGTGCAAGCGGAAGGCTACGCCTTGGGCCGTTCTCCAACCAGATCTCTATAAACCGTGCTTGAGTGAAGGAAAAAGGCGATGAGTGTAGCAAATCCGGCGATTGGCCAGACAGAAGTAGGTCAGACCGGCTCTGATAATCCGGCCCTGAATGAACGTGCCTTTCAACGCGGCATCCGTGCTGCCGGCGCAGCCGACCGGGGCATGACGGCGATTGGCGCCTATGTCAAGACGCTTTGGCTGCTGGTTGTGCTGGTAGCGGCGGCGGTCTTTGGCTGGTCCCAGGTCGAGATCATCGAAGTTGCTGGGCGACAGTTCGCCATTGAACCGGCATGGACTTGGCTTGCTTTTCTGCTGACCTTTATTCTCGCCATGGTGGGGGTGTTTGCCTACCGTGCCATTCCGGTCGTTGCCGTGGCCTATGCGCTCTGCCAGGGCGCGCTGCTGGGGGTGGCGTCCCGCTACTTCGACCTTGAGTTTGACGGCATTGTGCTGCAGGCCGTGATTGCGACGGTCTGCGTCTTTGGCGCAACGCTGCTGCTCTATCTGACGGGGGTGATCAAAGTCACTTCACGTTTCGCCATGGGGATCCTGGCGGCAATGGGCGGGCTGCTGATGCTCTATTTTGTAGCCTGGATTTTCTGGCTGTTTGGCGTGCGTTTTCAGTTTTTCTATGCGCCGACGCCGCTGGGCATTGCCTTCAGCGCCGGAGTGGTGCTCTTAGGCGCGCTCAATCTGCCGTTGGACTTTGAGTTTATCCGCCGTGCGTCCGCCCAGGGTGCGCCTAAGTTGATGGAGTGGTACGGCGCTTTTGGCCTGATGCTCTCGATCATCTGGATGTATGTGTCTATCTTGCGTTTGTTGGCGCTGTTGCGACGGCGCAGATAGGCAAGGCTTCCGCTTCTAGGAAGAAGGCGAGTATGGACATTTTATGGGGTTTGGTCTTTATTGTGACGGGCGTTTTCATCAGCGCCTATGGCGGCGTGTTGTTCCGTTTTGCCCTGGCGGCGCTTGGCTTCGGAATGGGCGCGATCCTGGCTTGGTGGTTGTCCGGCAGCCAGCCTGAATTGACGCGCATTTTGATCAGCCTGGGCGTAGGCGGCATCGCCGGAGCCTTGCTCTATATGTTGGTGCGCGTTGGTGTTTATGTTGCCGGGGGTGTGTTGGGTCTTGTGTTGGCCTTCTTGGTTGTGTCCATTCTGGGGATCAAGAATACGGCCTTTGATGCTATCCTCCTGGTCGCCGGAACCGGGTTGGCCGGCTACTTCGGCCCTCGACTGGGGCGCATGATCACCATTTTGGCCATGGCGGCAGCGGGCGCGTTTCAAGTGGTCTATGGTCTAGCGTTAATCTTCGCCGGACAGGTCGCCGAGGATGCTGCGCCGACCGAGCTGCTCGGCCAACCGTTGGCCTTGGCGGTCTTTTTGACCGTTGCCGCCATTAGCGCCTTGAGCTATATGCGGCCGAGAGTCGGGGTGATTCAGCCAGTCCGGTAGCCGATCACTTCTGATCGGGCGGCATATCATTGGGGTATCGTGCAAACCGCCGCAAAGACAGCAGCAAGATAGATTCATGCCGACCGAACTAGGCGAACTAAAGGGTATCACTGCCGAGATCGCCGCCGCGCTCCGCGCCATGCAGATCACAGATTCGAGCCGGCTCTATGCGGCAACTCGGCAGCCCAGAGCGCGGGCGGAACTGGCGGCTGCGCTTGGCATTGACGAGCAAATTATCGTAACGCTCGCCAATTGCGCCGATTTGATGCGTGTGCCGGGCGTGGCCGGAGTCTATTTGGATCTCCTCGAGTGGTCCGGTGTGGATTCGGTGATGGAGTTGCAGCGCCGTGCGCCGGAGAACCTTTGTGCACAGATGATGACAGTGGCGTTGCATCATCATATCTCCCAGATCCCCCGGCTAGACGAGGTGCGGCGTTGGGTACGTCAGGCAAAACAGTTACAGGCGAACAAGTGAAAGCGGGGATAGAGCTATGAGTGAACAGACGACGGAGATGGCGAAGGCGGCGTTACGGCAGGCAAACCCGCTGCGACGGGGCATGGCATGGTGGGTCGTGGGGCTAGAGGGGCTGATCGTACTGGGTATCGGACTCTACATCCTTACTCAGCCCCAGGCCGGCGGGCGGGTTGTGCTGCTGCTGGCGCTCTACCTGCTTCTGATCAGCATCGAGCGCACCCTCAATGGATTTCGTGACCGTATTCCGCCGGCGATCCTGGCCGAACGGATGGTGCGGGCGGGGGTGGGGTTGACCGTCGGGCTGATCATTGCGCTCGACGCGTGGCAGGGCTTTATGACTCCGCCTGCGCCGACGGTGATCCTCAGCCTGGGCTGGCTGCTGCTCGGCGTGGTTGGCCTCTGGGAGTGGGTGTCGGCGCGGGGGGAGTTGGGGTTGGGGCTGGGGGCGCTGCTCTTTCCTTTGCTCTCGACGCTCGTTGGGTTGCTGATGCTTGTCAGCCGCATAGCCTTAGGTGGCGTCTTGCTTCAGACGCTGGGCATCGTCGCCGCTGTGGCCGGCGTGGCGCTGCTTGGCTATGCCTTCTGGCTCAACCGCCAATCCTCGACAACGGCAGACGAATTGGCGCCCAACTGAGCGGCGTTGCTGAGCGGTGTGGATGAGGGCTTTGGCATATCAGCGAAAGAGACTCTGCCAGAGCCGGAGAGTGTTGGGCAGTAACCCAGTATAAGAGCAGACCAGAGCGGATATGGCAAGAGGTTATTTGTGACTGCGGAGGAAGCCAAGCCGGCCGAAGGGGCAGCGTCGAAGGATAAGTGGGTGGATATTGTTAGCGCGATCGTACTGGCCATCGCGTCGCTGATGGCAGCTTGGAATGGCTATGAGGCGACGCGGTGGAACGGCCGCCAATCAGAGGCAACCAACCAGATGTTGGCGGCGCAGGTGGCGGCCACGCGCGCGGGCAATACCGGCGAACAGCGCCAACTGATCGACATCTTTGCGTTTTCCAGTTGGCTCAATGCCATGCTCGTGGGCGACCAAGAGACGGCAGATTTTTATCAAAGCCATTTCCGCGCGGAGTTTGGGCAGATCTTTGATGCCTGGCTGGCAACCGATCCGCTGACCAATCCGGACGCGCCGATCAACCCCTTTGCCATGCCTGGGTATGTATTGGAGGATTTGCGGCGTGCCGCCGAGTTCGAGCAAAGCGCATCGGACTTTGCCGAACAGTCCCGTGAGGCCAATACCATCGGCAGCAACTATATTCGGAACACGCTCTTTATCTCCGTTTCGCTCTTCTTCGCAGGTCTGGCGCGCACCTTTGAGCGGCGAGCGGCGCATATTTTGATGCTAACCGTCGCGGGCATGATGTTGCTAATCGGGATCGCCAACGCGCTCCGCTGGCCTATTGCGTGATGATAGCCGCGATGTTGGCGCATATTCCGTTGCACCGCTATTTCCCGGATGCGCTCTGGCAAGGCGATCTTACACGCCGTGAGATCGCCTTGACTTTTGACGACGGCCCCAATGAACGAGAGACGCCTGCCCTGCTGGCGCTGCTTGACGTCTACGGTGTGAAGGCTACCTTTTTTCAGATCGGGAGGCGTGCGGCATCGGCTCCGCAGCTCGTCCGGCAAGTGGCGCACGCAGGTCATCAGATCGGGCTGCATGGCTATGCACATCACTCGTTTCTACTCAAAGGAGAAGCGGCGCTGCTCCAGGAACTGGCTCAGACGCAGCGGGTGCTGGCCGATGCCAGCGGGCGCGACCCCGGCCTCTTCAACGCCGTGCGCCCTCCGTTTGGGCATTTCTCGCCGGCCGTCCTGGAAACGTTGAACGCCGCCGGCTATCTGCCGACGATGTGGACGCTCGTGCCGTTTCACTGGCTGCAAAGCGCCGCAGCAACGGTGCGCCAGGTGATCGACGGTGTGGGCAACGGCACGATTCTGGTCATGCATGAAGGGCTGGCAGGACCCGCTGTAACCGATCTGACCCTGGCGGTTTTGCCCCATCTGATCGCCGAAGGCTATCGCTTTGTCACAATTCACGAAATGTGGGCTAAGGTGCAACAGAAAGATCCATGAGCACGCCGAAAAAAGAGCGCTCCTATCAACGGTATCAGCACACAAGCTGGGTCCATCCGTCTGCCTATCCCTTGGAGCAACCGCCGGAACCTAGTCTATACCGGCCGGTAGCAGCGTGGATCGGGCGGTTGATCTCGTTCGAACGAGCAGAGCGCGATCCCGAAGGGGGCTGTGGCTTTGAAATCCATCATGCTCCTCCGGCCTACGCTCACTGGGTAGGGCAGATCGTGCGGCTACGCTTCGGCGACAGCCGCATGGTTCAGGCTCGCACCTGGGCGGTCACGCGCCATGTGATCTTTACCCGCAAGGCCGAAGCGATGGCCGCCGATGGGCTGATCCTGGCCGAACGCATCAACCGTTGGCAGCTGGTGACCCCCTTGGAGTCGCTTGCCGCCAGCTACCCGGTCGACGATATGGCCGTACGGCTGGCGGATCCGGTGGCGGTCGAGGATGTGAGCGGCGCTCTGCCGATCTTGCGCATCGAGCAGGAGCCGGTGCAGATCAGTGGTCGCTATGTGGGATTGGTCATCTTTGTCGAGCCGATGGGCGAGCGGGGCGAGCAGTGGCGCGTGCGTCACTTTAACCCGCACACGCGCATGTTCGACGGCGCTGACGAGATCGTTGCCGTGCCGCCCCCAAGCGCCAATGAAAACGGGACGCTGCCATCCACCAGCACGGCGATCGACCGTTCGCCGCTCAACGAGCAAGGCTGGTATATCTATGGTGCGCCAGGTCATGACGGGCGCTTTGTTGTCCAGGCATGGACGCCGCGTGCGTTGCTGCGTCTGGAACCGGAGCGAGTGGTCACGGACGGCGAAGCGGCGTGGCGTTACATCCGCCATGAGGTTTGGAGCGACCCGGCGGCGCGCAAAGATACGATCACTTCGGTGCTTTGTGACCCGCGCGCGCCCGATGCCGCGGCGGCACGCGCCGCCTGGCGCAGGGGAGACCGTGCCTTGCTGCTCCATGTCTACGCCGGGATCGGAGGCAGGCAGCGCGAACCGGCTGCGCGTGCCGGTCTCTATTTCGGTCATTTCTCGTTTGGCATTGCGGCGGTGATCCACGAGCCGCTGGCCGACGAACTGCGCTTCGACATTACCTATTACCAGATCTACACGCACAACCCGGATGGGGTGGTGGCGGGAGCGCAGGATTGGTCGCGTTACATGGGGGATCGCCAGTTCGGGTGGAGCGGTCTGCGCCCAGTCTGCGATATTCTCGTCAGGCTGGATGAGCTTAACGACGTTTACACGGTGGATGGTCACCCCTATTCGGCGATGGATGCGATCCGAGATAACCTGGAACAGATGGCGGCGCGGTATCGGATCGGCGATGGGCGGGGGGCAACCTTCGTGGCAGCCGCCAACAATTGTGCGCAGGATTCGAGCCAGGCGCTCTACGCCGCCATCGTCGAGATCCGCGAGTTGATCGAGACGCGTCAGAACTTGGCGCAATGGGCGGCTGCAAACTCTGAACAAGCCGCAAGCCTGGGGCGTATACAGGCCTTGGGCCGCGACCTGCGGCGGAAACTGGTGGGCGGAGACGCGCGCCGCGCCGATTGGCACTATGCGGTGGAGAACTTGGGCATCGACGAGAACCCCCTGCGCAATCTGTTGCGCGGAATGGGCACATGGCGTACACTTTTCCCGCGCAAGACGAGCGACACCTATGCCAAGGTGTTTTTAGCGCACGGCGCAGCGCTGTGGGTGCTGGGCGCGTATCAGGTGGGTGGTCTTAACCCGGATGTCGAACCGATTCCGGCTTGGACATTTTAGCGGCCTTGCCGGCAGCCTTTGCCCAGGGAACTGATCCGCCACGGGGCTGATCAGTTCGGGCTGACAAGATCGAGCGCCGGCATGTAGCGCAAGGTAGGGAAGGGCAGTTATGTTCCAGTACCTATGGTCGGTCTGGCGTGCGATACAACTTGGGCTGGGGCTGCAACCAGAGGTAGTGCAGATTGCCGAAAGCCATCCCAATGCGGCTTGGGTGGCCTTTGGCGTGGTGATGGCGGCGGGCATTTCGCTCCTGCTTGGGCAAAGCGTCATCTTGTTTCTCAACCAGGTCCGGCCCGGGCGATTTGCCGTGAGCCTAGTCATCCACGGCTTCATGTTGGTGACGGGCTGGCTAGTTTGGTCGGCGTCTGTGTGGGCGATTGGGCGCTGGCTCTTTTCGGACACAGCGAGCTTTGCGCTTACGCTTCGGCTGATTGGTCTGAGCTATGCGCCCTTGGTCTTTGGGTTTCTCATCCTGATGCCCTATCTGGGGCCGTTTGTGCAGCATCTGCTCTATGTCTGGAGTTTTGTCATAGCCCTGCGCGCCGTGGCCTTTAGCTTTGATTTCGGCTTTTGGCCGGCGCTGCTCTGTGTCGGGTTGGGCTGGCTGCTGCTGATGCTGCTCACGGCGACGGTCGGCAGGCCGATCGTCGCGCTGCGCAACCTGCTCTGGCATCGCCTGACGGGTACATCGTTGGACGCATCGGCACACGAACTTCTCCAGCAATTCGCGCTCGACAAGTCGGCCTCATCAACGCCCAAGGGAGATAAGCCGTGAGTATTATCGGCCTGATCGTTACCGCTGTGCTGGCGCTGCTGTTTCTCTCGGCGGCGCTTGCACCGTTGGAATCCTTGGGGTGGTATGCAGGTTGGTTTGGCGAAACCGACGAGGAAACGGGGGACGATGCGCTGTCCCCCATCGAAGCTGCTGCCGAGGAGCAAGAACCCATCGGTCATTATTTGGTCTATCTTTCTGGGATTGGGGCGATTGCGCCCGACTCGATTCCCGACGAGGAATCCCCTTTTATCAAGGGGTTGGTGCAGATATTGCCTGAGACCAAAGTGATCTCAGACCTCTTCCCCTATTCGGTCACCAATATCGGTTTGACCGGACAGCGGTTCACGGCGCGCGTCTGGCGCCGGCTTGAGCAGTTGCGGTTGAAGAACCCAATGGCGCTTGCGGCGTTCATTGTCAATCTACGCAACATGATCCAGGTGGCGATCTCTGCCGACCGTCGCTATGGCCCGATCTACAATCTGGGCGTGGCGCGTGCGATGCGCGATAGCCTGCGACGGCATGGCTATCGCATCGGCAGCGGCGTTCCAGTGACGCTGCTCGGTTGGAGCGGCGGCGGGCAGATTGCGCTGGGCGCAGCCTGGTATCTGCCGGGGATGATCGCCGCGCCGGTGTATGTTGTTTCGGTGGGCGGGGTGATGTCTGACGATATTGGCGTCAAGCGCATGGAACACCTTTGGCACCTATGGGGAGACAAAGACCCGCTGGCGCCGCTGGGCCAATGGCTCTATGCCGGGCGCTGGGCGCTCTATGCAAACTCGGCCTGGAATCGCGCGCTGGCGGCGGGAAAGATCACGATGGTTCCGCTGGGTCCGTTTACGCACAACGGCAAGGGCAACTACTTTGACGATCAGCTGACGCTGCCCACGGGCCAGACGCATATGCAGTATGTATTGGCTAAGGTGAGGGAGGTATTAGCCGATGCCGGCTTGGTTTCGTCCCAACCGGCTGCGGGCGTATAGACACTTGGCGTTCCTAAGCCTGCCGCCGGCCCACGCCGGGCCGGCCATGTGATTTCCCCTGTCTATCCCCTCGAGTATGCCTCGTATGAAATTCAGGGCACAATTCTCCGAGCGAAATTTCGGCGTCCGGTGTATAATCGACGATACAGAGCCGCGCGGCTCTGACGGTTGGGCGAGAAATCCCGCTGCGCATCGTCATGGCCCGGCGGGCTCGTCGAAGACCGCCTGCAAATCGGCGTGTGAAAGCTTGTTACCGGGTGAGGCACAGTGAACCCTGTCCTTTTGCACACGAAATTGCACAGACCGACAGTGCCGGCCTCTTGGCTTGCGCGGCCCCGTCTGCTGCAACGCCTCAGCCTGGGACTACAGAGCAAGATTACCCTAGTTTCGGCTCCGGCGGGGTTTGGGAAGAGCACCCTCATCAGCGCCTGGCTCGAGCAGTTAGAGTCGCAGCCGCCCGACCCAAGCGGGGCAGCGGCAGGCGCGATCCGGACGAGCTGGCTGGCGCTGGAGGAAGCAGATAGCCAACTGGTGCGGTTTGTGCGTTACTTGGTGGCCGCCATCGAAGTGCATTTTCTCGCCCGGTGTGCAGCGGTGATTGCGCTGCTGCTCGAGAACCAGACCCCTACGGTGGAGGAGGTGGCAGATACGCTGGCGGGCAGTCTGGCGCAGACAGAAGAGCGGCTGGTGCTGGCGCTCGACGATCTGCATCTGATTCAAGACGCCGCCATTTATGCCTTGCTTGCCCGGCTGATTACGCACATGCCGCCCTGTCTGCATCTGGTGTTGATCAGCCGGCTCGACCCGCCGCTGCCGCTCTCTCGCTGGCGCGCGCGGGGACAGGTGCATGAATTGCGGCTGCGCGACCTCAGCTTTACTTTGGCTGAGACCACCGACTTCTTGCGCCAGAGCCTGACGGTGCCGCCTCCTGCCGCTACGATCGCCACGCTGCACGAACGCACCGAAGGCTGGGCAGTGGGGCTGCGGCTGGCAGCGCTTGCGCTGCGCCCGCAGGCTGACTACGCCGCTTTTGCCGCCCAGATCGAGGCCGAACACAGCCGTTACATCGTCGACTACCTGGTCGACGATGTGCTCGAACGCCAACCGCCCGCGGTGCAGCGTTTTCTGATCTGCACCGCCCTGCTCAACCGCTTCTGCGCACCGCTCTGCGCTGCCCTGCTTGAGACCGATGAGGAGACGGCGCAGCAGTACCTGGAGGCGGTTGCCCGCGCCAATCTCTTTCTGGTGGGTCTGAGCACGCCGCCCTATTGGTATCGCTATCATCATCAGTTTCAGATGATGCTCTTAAGCCGGCTGTATGCGCGCTATAATGCGCCGGCCATTGCCGATTTGCACCGGACGGCGGCGGGCTGGCTGGCGGCCCATGGGCAGGTCGACGAGGCGCTGCGCCATCTCGCCGCCATCCCTGATTTTGCCGCGGCCGCCGCCTTGATCGAAAATCAGCGGATCGCGGCGTTGAATAAGCTGCGCTTTGGCGACCTGGAGACCTGGCTATCGATCCTGCCGATGCCTGTGCTGGATCAGCGCCCGGTGTTGTTGATCAGCCTAGCCTGGGTACAGTTTGATCACACGGACAATGCCCAATGTCTGGCTACAGTGCAGCGCGCCGCCGAGCGGCTGGCCGAACAGACCGCCGGGATGTCCGAGGCGACCCGGCAGTTGCTCCATGCGGAGATCGTGGCCTTGCGCACCGCACTCGACCGCACGCCGGACCCTGCCCAGACCCTGGCCCTTATCCGGCATACCTGGTCTTACCTCCGCCCCCAGCTACTTCTCACGCACTGCAATGTCGTGCTTTGGTTTGCGTATACCTGTCAGCGCATGGGGGATCTTGATCTGGCCCTGTCGATTGTGCTGACAACGCTTGATATGACAAGCGAGTGGCCGCAGGTGGGGAGAAGCCGTCTGCTGCATACCGCCGGTTTCTTCTATTGGTGCGGTGGTAACCTTGCCCAGGCCGAACGGGCGCTTCTGGAAAATCTGCGTTTAGGTCGACAACACCAATTGCCTTTGATTGCCATGATCAGCCAGCATGGGCTGGGGGCTGTTGCAGATGCACGCCACCAGGAGGACGTGGCCGAAGCGTATCATTTAGAGGTTGTCAAGACGCCGCATCTTACCAATGGTCGAGATGCGGTGATGGATCTGTATAGTCTGATTGGTATCTATACACGCCGCGGCCGGCCCGAAATGGCTCGCGAACTCGTCGAGCAGCTTAAGGAGTATGCGCTCCTGGTGGGCCGGACGCACCTAATCGCGCAGGTGGCGGCGCTGGAAGCCTATGTCAACCTGGTCTGCGGTGAACGGGACGCGGCCTTGCGCTGGGCGCTGGCCGGAGCGCATGGCGAGGTGTATAACGGCGCAGACCGTATTCCCGTGATCCGGGCGCGCATCCTGCTGTCCGAAGGCTCCCCGGCCAGCCTAGGTCTGGCCAGCCGGCTTTTGGAGGAGTTAAGCCGCCGCCACGCAGCTGAACATATGTGGCATCGCGCGGTCGAGGTCGGTATCTTGCAGGCGTTGACCTTCGACAAACTGGGGCAGCAGGATGTTGCCCTGGCTGTGCTGAGGCAGGCAGTGCAGTGTGCCGTGCCTCGGGGGTTGGTTGGCCCTTTTATCGATCAAAGCTCCGGCCTCTTGCCCCTGCTCACTATGCTTGAGCAGCAACCTGACCACGCTCCCCTGGTGCGTCTGCTGCTCAGCGCCTTCCCCGCCGATATCGCCCCCCCGGTCGCTCGTCGAGCAGTCCAAGCGTTGCCCGAACCGCTCACCGAGCGAGAAGCCGAAGTGCTGCCGCTGCTGGCGGAGCGCCTGAGCAACAAGGAAATCGCGTTGCGGCTGACGGTCTCGGTGTATACCGTGCGCAACCATATCGCCAACATCTTCGGCAAGCTCCAGGTCACTTCTCGTCGTGAAGCCGTCGACCGCGCCTGTGAGATCGGCCTCCTGCCGGCTGAATCACCGGGCACGTCGCGGACGCACTAGGCAGATGCGCCGGAATAGTGGCGAATGCCGAAATGCCAAAAGCGGCGTGCGACAATAAACAGCAGCACGGCCAAGCCTATCGCCAGCCAGAGGGTCGACGGCGAGAGGCGGCCTACCGCCGCTTCGGCGGGTACGGTGACGGCGAAGGCCACCGGCACGAGGAAGGTGAGGATGATCTGGAGCGTCTGGGGGTAGATGCCGACGGGCCACAGCCCCGCCTGGTAGAGGCTTTGGAAGATGACCAGGATATTCTCGATCTTGATAAACCAGAAGGCACAGGTGGCCAACACCACATAGAAGCTGTAGACGATGACGGAGCCTGTGATCAGGGCCAGGACAAAGACGGCAAGCCGGCCCAGGCCGATCTGTGCGTCGAGCGAGGCGAGGGCGACGGCGACCACGCCCAGGCCGAGCAGCATGTCCAGCACGCTCCACAACGAGACGCGTTGAATGCTGATCAGTAGCTGGGCATCTTCCGGCTTGGTCAGCACAAAGTCAAGCGTGCCCTTGCGCACGGAGTCCATAAAGGCCTCCATGCTGGGCTGGATGACAGCGCGGATGGCGCCGCGCATGATGTAGAAGATCCCCACGAGCGCGGCCAATTCGGCGGGTCGCCAGCCGGCGAGCGTGTCGGTATGCAGGAAGATGACGCCCAGACCGCCCATGGCCGTCGCCAGCCCCAGGATCGACTGCAGCAGGTTGGTCCAGAAGTTGGTGCGATACTGTAACTCGTTGATCGCGCCCAAGCGCAGATAGGTGCCGATCAGCCGCAATTGATAGCGCACGGGTGACCTCCTGTGATCCCTACCGACAATTTTCTAGCTGTGATCCCCTACGCGCCGACGGCGGAGAAGCGGCGCACGCCGGTGCGCCAGATGATATTGAGCAGGACGAGGATCAGCCCGATCCAGCCGACCTGTGCGCCCAACCCGATCAGCGCTTGTTGGGGTGAGAGCCGGCCCAAGGCAAGCTCCAGGGGGAAATAGATCATCCAGCGGAAGGGGAGCAGATAGGCGGCTTGGCGGATGAGCGGCGGGAAGAGATCCAGCGGCGCGACCACACCCGCCATAAAGGTGAGCACCACAAAATAGACCTGGTTGATGCCGCCCACGCGCGTGGTCCAGAAGGCGGCCATGGCCAATGTCCACTCGGCCAAGATGCGCATGAGGCCGGCGAGCAGCAGCGCGGGCACAAAGAGCGCAGCAGACCAGACCTGCCAATGGAACTCCGCTCGGAAGATCCAGGCCAGGAGCAGCGCGGCCGGCAATACAACCACGAAGGTCAGCGCCTTGTAGGCCAGGTTATCGGCGATGTCGCGGTGGATGGGGTGGATGGGGCGCAGGAGCAGCCCCGCCAGCGTGCCGTCGCGCACATAATACTCATACTCCCACATGATCCAGGTGAAGGTGGCATGGTTCACGATCATGAGCAGGATGTAATAGGCGGCGAACTGACCGGCGGTAAAGCCGCCCACCTCGCCGCCGCGGTGCTCGGCCACGGTGGACCAGACCACCAGATAGACTATCGGCTGCACGACCATGCCGATCAGCCAGATGAGCATGGCGACACGGTATTGGAATTGGACCGCAAGCTGCGTCTTGAACTGGACGCTGTAGATCTCCAGGTAGGCGCGCACTGCTCACCCCCTAGCTTCCATGGAGACCGTCTCGTGGGCTGAGTTGTGGGACGGGTCGTCCGGCAGGGCAAAGACCTGCTCGATAACTTCCTCGATGGGAGGGTCCTCTACGGTGAGGTCGGCGACGGGCAGATCGGCCAACAGCCTGCCGGTGACGGCAGCAGTCTCCATCTTGGGAACACGCAATTTGATGCCCGCTCCGTTGTGCTCCACCACATCGCCATAGGCCGATAGGTCGTGGCTGCCCGCGTCCAGTTGTACCGAGATGGTCTTATAGGGCGAGAAGCGCACTACCAGTTCCGCCAGGTCGCCGTCGAAGAGAAGCTTGCCGTGGTGGATGACGATCACGCGCTTGCAGAGCGCCTCCACATCGGCCATGTAGTGGCTGGTGAGGAGCACCGTCGAATCGTGACGTTTGTTGTATTCACGGATGAAGCTGCGGATGCGCCGCTGCATGGTGACGTCCAGGCCGAGCGTCGGTTCATCGAGGAACAAGACGCGCGGCTGGTGCAGCAGCGCGCCGGCGATCTCGCACTTCATGCGTTCGCCCAGCGACAGGTTGCGCACCGGTTTCTTCAGCAGGTCGGCCAGATCCAGCAAGTCGACCAATTCGTCGAGCGTGCGCTGATAGGCCGGTCGCGGGATGCGGTAAACGGCGCGGTTCAGCTCATACGAATCGATGGCGGGGATGTCCCACTGCAATTGGTTGCGGTTGCCCATGACCAAGGTGATCTGGCGCAGGAATTCACGGCGGCGCTGCCAGGGCACGGCATCCAGGACGCGCACATCGCCGGCAGTGGGGTGCAGCAGCCCAGACAACATCTTGAGCGTGGTCGTCTTGCCTGCGCCGTTTGGGCCTAAGAAGCCGACGACTTCGCCAGCGGCTACTTGGAAGGAGATGTCGTCCACGGCCGTGATCGTTCGCTCTTGGCGCGCTATGAGGCTGCGCAGGGCGGCGAAGACGCCTCCTTCGCGCACGGGCACGACAAACGATTTGGTGAGATGGTTGACGGAGATCGCGCTATTCATACCGGCCCTATCTTCTATTCGAGAAGGTGTGAAGGCCCCCGGCTAAGCAAGCTACAGTATACCATGTATAGAACAAAATTTCGAAACCGGCTCACATGTGAATGTCAAGGAAGTTGCGCAGATTGGCCCTGAAAGCTGTACTTTATGTTGGCCGGCGCTATGGACAAATTTCACTACCTGCGGCCGGCGTTGGCGGTGGTGCTGGTCTTTGTGGGCGTGAAGATGGTGATGGTCGATGTCTATAAACTGCCGGTGGCTGCCGGTGGCGGCCTCGCTCAGCATCATCACGGGCATTTTGGCCGTGGCTATTCTGGCTTCTCTATGGCAGAACCGGCGTGAATACTATCGATTGCAGCCTTGACAATCTGGGCGCTGCGCTGCAGGGCGGCTTCCTCCTCGGGCGCGAGCGGCTGCCAAAGGGTGGAGAGGACGCCCTGCCCGCCGACGAGGTGCGGCAGCGAGACGGTGACGTTGCGCACGCCAACGACCTCATCCATCGGCGAGCAGACGGTGAGGATGGCGCGCTGGTCGCGCAGGATGGCGTTGACGATGCGCGCCAAGGCCGCGCCAATGCCGTAGTAGGTGGCGCGTTTGCCCTGGATGATCGTGTAGGCGGCGCGGCGCACGCCTTCGTCGATCGCCTGGCGCGCCACCGCGTCGAGCACCACCCCCTGGCTGCGGCAGTAATCGTCCAGCGGGATGCCGCCGATACTCACCTCCAACCAGGCGAGAACTTCAGAGTCGCCGTGTTCGCCCAAGACATAGGCATGGACATGTTGGGCGTCGACGCCCAGCCGCGCACCCAGGAGCGTGCGGAAGCGCGCCGTGTCGAGGGTTGTGCCGGAGCCGATCACGCGCGTCGAGGGGACGCCAAACTCGGCGGCGTAGGCCGCGGTCAGATGGGTCGTCACGTCGACGGGGTTGGAGGCGACCACCAAGATGGCCTGCGGGGCCTGGGCGAGGACGCTGGGCACGACGGCACGAAAGATGGCGGCGTTACGGTCGAGCAGTTCCAGGCGTGTCTCGCCGGGCCGCTGATTGGCCCCTGCGGTGAGCACGACCACGCCGCAGCCGGCCAAATCGCTGTAGCCGCCGGCGCGAACGTCCATCGGGTGGGCGAAGGGGACGGCGTGGCGGATATCGTCGGCCTCGGCGCGGGCGCGCGCTTCGTCGATGTCAACCAAGATGATCTCGCGGCCGACGCCGCTCATCACCATGGCATAGGCCGCGGTGGCGCCGACAAAGCCGCTGCCGACGATTCCGATCTTGCCGGTTCGATTCATGGGTGGCTCCTTTGGATCATGATCCTGCAGGGTACGCGATGGGCGCGTTTCATTGCAGCAGGGCGCGAAAGGCAGCGTCGGCAGTCGGATAGTCAAAGGAGAAGCCCAACTCCTGGAGCCGCTGCGGGAGTACGCGCCGGCCCTGCAACAATACGTCTGCCATTTCGCCAAAGACGGCCCGCAGCGCCAGGCTGGGGACGGGCATCGCGGCAGGCCGTCCCATTACCTGGCCGAGTATACGGGCAAATTCCCGGTTGGCGAGCGGCTGCGGCGTGCAGAGGTTGAAGGGGCCATCGGCGTTGGGATGGTCGATAAGAAAACGGATGGCGCGGATCTCGTCCACGATGTGGATCCACGGCCAAACTTGCTTGCCGTTGCCCAGCGGGCCGCCGGCGAAGAGCCGAAAGGGCAGCACGATCCGCGGCCAAGCGCCGCCTTCCTTGCTCAGGACAAGGCCGGAGCGGATGATGGGGCGGCGCACACCCAGGCTCGATGCGGGCGCGGTGGACGCTTCCCAATCGAAACAAACTTGGGCCAAGAAGCTTTTGCCAGGCGAGTCGGCCTCGGTGACAATCTCGTCGCCGTGCGGGCCATAGTAATCCACGCCGGAGGCCTGCACCAAGACTCTGGGTTTGGCGGTCGCGGCGGTGATGGCCTCCACAACGGCCTTGCCGGCGTTGACGCGGCTGGCGTAGATGCGCTTTTTGCGCTCGTCACCCCAGCGGCTGTCGGCAATGCCCTCGCCGGCTAGGTTGACGATGGCGTCTGCGCCATCGGCGTGGTGCGCCCAGCCGGCAGCGGATGCGGCATCCCATTCCACCAGTTGTACTGCCGGGGGGAGATCGGCGCGCCGGCGGGCGTTGCGCGTGAGTACGATCACCTCATGCCCATCGGCAACCAGTGAGACGGTCAGCGCGCTGCCGATCAGCCCCGTGCCGCCTGTGATAATGACACGCATATCCTATCCCTCCTATTCGAAGGCGGAAATGCCGGTTAGGTCCCGGCCAATGATCAGCTTCTGAATCTGGCTGGTACCTTCATAGAGGCTGGCGACGCGCACGTCGCGCCAGAGCCGTTCGGGTACATACTCGTCGGAATAGCCATAGCCGCCGTGGATCTGGATCGCCATATCGGCGTTCTGTTTGGCGATCTCGGTGGCGTAGTATTTGGCGATGGAGACGGGGATGGTGCTTTTCCGCCCCTGATTTTTGACCCAACCGGCTTGATAGACCAAGAGCCGCGCGGCTTCGACGTTGACCTTCATTTGGGCCAACATGTCTTGGACAAGTTGAAAACCGGCAATCGGGCGGTCAAAAGCGATGCGCTCCTTGGCATAGGCCACGCTGGCATCCAGCGCATGCTGGGCGCTGCCCACACAGCCGCTGGCGACCCCATAGCGGCCATTGTCTAGGGCGCTCATGGCGATCTTAAAGCCCTGGCCGACCTCGCCCAAGCGCGCGCTGTCGGGCACACGCACGTTGTCGAGAAAAAGCTCGCCGGTGTCGCTGGCCTTGAGACCCAACTTGCCGGTCATTTTGCGTGATGAATAGCCGGAGGTGTTGGCGTCGACGAGAAAGGCGACCATGCCTTTCGACTTGGAGCCGGGCTGCGTCTGGGCGAAGATGATCGCCATATCCGCGATCGTGCCGTTGCTGATCCAGACCTTCTGCCCGCTGAGCAGCCATTCGTCGCCCTCGCGGCGCGCGCTGGCGGCGATATTGGCGGCATCGGACCCGGCGTTAGGTTCGGTCAAGCCGAAGCAGCCGATCCATTCACCGCTGCACAGCTTGGGCAAATAGTGTTGCTTTTGCGCCTCGCTGCCCCAGTGGAGAATCGTTAGCTCGACCAGCGACATTTGGACCGAGAGCGTCGTGCGTACGCTGGAGTCGGCATAGCCCACTTCCTCAAAGACGATCGCCTCTGAGATATAGTCTAGGCCGGCGCCGCCGTACTCCTCGGGGATCGGGACACCGAGGTAGCCGAGACTGCCCATCTTGGTCAATAGCTCGCGGGGAAACTTGCCGGCATGATCCCAATCGCGTGAGTGGGGGAGGATCTCGCTGCGGGCGAATTTGCGCACCGCATCTTGGATCATCTGTTGTTCTGCGTTCAGGCTGAAATCCATAGTTAACTCCTGTTGCTGCTCTTGTTGCT